>JAFQLS010000020.1 GCA_017396555.1 Lachnospiraceae bacterium
AAACTCTCGTAAAAAATACTTCGCTTCGCGAACTATTAAGGTTTACTTCGTAAACCTCGCACGCTTACGCTAGTTTAATCTAGATTCATGATAACCGTTAGCTATCTTCATCCTGATTTATTGTTTGTTTGGAATCATCATCTGATGATGTTCACTGAATTATTCTCTCGAATCTTTCAGGGATGGTTAATTACTGTTCAGTTTTCAATGTTCATTTGTTGCCAGCTTTCTCAAGTCAGCTTGAGTAGTCTATCATTTTTTCCAAAGACTGTCAAGTACTTTTTTCGACTTTTTTAGCTGTGTGGATTTCTCCACTAACGGAGAGGGTGGGATTCGAACCCACGCGCCCTTGCGGACAAACGGTTTTCAAGACCGCCTCGTTATGACCACTTCGATACCTCTCCAAAGCAGTGCTTAACTATTTTACATCTTTTAAGATGTACTGTCAAGTACTTTTTTATTTTATTTTTATCACCCTTTTTAGCGGGCAAGGAGTATTGTAGCATTATTCTATTTCTATGTCAACTATATTTTTATATTTTTTTAATTTTTATTTCAGACTGTTTTTCCGGGAAAGAAATGTCTCTGCAATTACTATATCCTCGGGAGTAGTAACCTTTATATTATTATAAGAACATTCCACCATATTTACATCTATTCCATAATATTTTTCAACAACCATCGCATCATCCGTAATTGTATCATCTTCTGCTTTCATCATTTCATTATAAGCAATCATAATAATGTCTTTTGCAAATGCCTGAGGTGTCTGTGCCATCCAAACAGTTTTTCTATTAGGTGTCTGTGCAATATTATTTTTTTCATCAACGATTTTAATAGTATCTTTAACCGGCATTCCTGCAACACATGCTTTGCACTCTCTAACCCTATTTACAATACAATCTATATTCTCTACCGTAATAAACGGTCTGGCTCCATCATGAATAACTACATATTCCGAATCACCTATACACATCAACCCATTATACACGCTATTATATCTTTCTTTTCCACCTGCCACTATATTGGAAACTTTACTTATATTATATTTGTCAATTATTTCTGTTTTAAAATATTCCAAATCTTCTTCACTTGTAACAACAATAATGTCATCTATATTTTCACAGTCATTAAAAGCCTCCAGGCTATAATACACCAAAGGCTTTCCATTTAATAACATATATTGCTTTTTAACAGAACTTTTCATACGGCTTCCACTTCCGGCCGCAAGTACTATCGCTGTAACCATTTATTTCTCCATTTCCATCTAATTTCTAGATACCAGCTTTAAATTCGGAACTGCGTTCAAATCAAGCCCATGTCTTACACCTGCAATATATTCATAATACGCCGCCGAACCAATCATAGCCGCATTATCTGTACAATAAATAGGTGAAGGGTAATAGAATTCTATTTTTTCTTCTTCACAGGCTGATTTAAAAGCGCTTCTTATAGCTGTATTTGATGCAACGCCACCTGCAAGTGCCAACTTATTTATCTTCAATTCTTTCGCTGCTTTAAGTGCTCTTTCAACAAGCATATCCACAACTGTCTGCTGAAAAGATGCTGCAACATCAGCCTGATTAATATTTTCCCCTTTCATATTACATGAATTAATATAGTTTAACACTGCTGATTTCAACCCACTAAAACTAAAATCATATTCAGAACCTTCTACTTTTGCATGTGGAAATTTTATAGAATTAGGATTTCCTTCTTTTGATAATTTATCTATTTTAGGACCACCCGGATAACCAAGGCCAATTGCTCTTGCGACCTTGTCAAATGCTTCTCCTGCCGCATCATCTCTGGTTCTGCCGATTACCTCATATTTTCCATAATCATTAACAACCACTAAATGCGTATGTCCACCAGAAACCACCATGCAAATATATGGCGGTTCAAGTTCCTTATTTTCAATATAGTTGGCCGATATATGTCCTTCTATATGATGAACTCCAACCAAAGGGATATTCCTTGCAAATGCAATAGCCTTCGCCTCAGCCACACCTACTAATAATGCACCTACTAATCCCGGCCCATATGTCACACCAATAGCATCAATATCATCGAGTGTCTTCCCTGCCTCTTTAAGTGCCTCTTCTATAACATAGTTTATTTTTTCTATATGTTTTCTTGATGCAATTTCAGGCACAACTCCACCATATAATGTATGTAAATCAATTTGCGATGAAATGATATTAGATAAAACCTCTCTACCATTTACCACAACTGCTGCTGCGGTTTCATCGCAAGAACTTTCAATTGCTAATATTGTTACGTCTTTATTCTTCATCTTCTTTATCAGCAAGTTTCCAATATAATATCTTCCACTTACCATCGTCATCCTTTCTTAATACATATTCCTCCGAAACCTTGGTAGTTCCTTCATCACCCTTTAAATAATATACACAATTCACCTCTGAATATTTTCTTTTATCTAATGTATAGTATTCAACATCTCTGTTACCTTCTAGCAGACACGAACTTATTATTCTGTTACTTTTTTTATATTCCTCTATTTCCTCATTCAATCTCTCAAAATATTCATCATAAGGATTTTTTTCAAGAAGTTCTTCATCATATAGCTTTCTTGCCTGTTTTGTTAAGCTAATCAACTGATTATTTGTATACTCTTCATTATAATAACAAATCATAATACGATTATACAGTCTAACTATCTCTCTAGGTGTTTCCGGATATTTTTCATCAATATTTTTATTTATAAGTCTAACCACTTCTGCATTTTCTTCAATTTCAACTTCCTTTTTAGGTCTACTATCTAAATACAAATAATACGCAACACCTAAAACAACTAATATCAAAATAACATAAAAGGCTTTTAACTTATTCTTTTTCATATCCTCACCACCTCCTATACCGTAGTTTATTCTTCCTCAAATCTAAGTTCAACAATTTTTCCATCTTTTCCTGCATGGGAGTTTTCAAATATAGTCTTTACTTCTTTCATATAATCATTTGGTCTTGTAAGAGACGGACTAAAATGAGTCAGCCACATTTCTTTTGGTTCTGCTGCTTTCGCAATTTCAGCAGCCTCATAAAATGTCATATGCTTGTACTCTTTTGCTTTTGAAAGCTTGTCCTTTTCTCCGTACATTCCTTCGCATATAAACAAATCAGCATCCTTTGCATACTTTTCTATAATCTGTACAGGTCTTGTATCCGTACAATATGTAACCTTTATTCCTTTTCTTGCTGGTCCTATTACCATTTCAGGCGTAAATATCTTTCCGTCTTCTTCTATTATTTCTCCTTTTTGTAAACGGCTCCACATATACATAGGTACATGATTTTCCTGCGCCAGTTCCGGAATAAATTTACCATTTCTTTCAATTATTATACTATAACCATAACAGATTACATTATGATTAACTCTATATGCACAAATCTTCATTCCATTTATTAAAATTTCCTGTTCAGGTTCATTCAATTCTATAAAACGAATTTTAAACGGCAACTCCGGTGCTATAACTCTAATAGAATTAACCACTCTTTCAACACCTTTAGGTCCGATAATAGTAAGGTCTTCTTTTCTTTCTGCATTTCCCATCGTAAGTAACAACCCCGGCAAACCACTTATATGATCTGCATGAAAATGGGTAAAACACAGAACATCAATAGGCTTAAAGCTCCAGCCTGCTTCTTTTATAGCAACCTGGGTTCCTTCGCCACAGTCTATCAACAAACTGCTTCCATTATATCTAGCCATAAGTGCTGTTAATTTTCTTCTAGGCAAAGGCATCATACCACCTGTACCCAGTAAACATATATCTAACATTTTATTACCATCCTATATCATTTCATTACTATCTCTTATATCCACCGGAATTATAAACTGACTAATCATATCATCGTAACACTTCTCGCACAAGTCAAATGAATGAATTTCCCCATCTTTTTTCGAAAAATATCCCCACATATATTCCATATTAAATATACCTTCCTGAACAATATCTTTATTCATAACAAATTTTTTGCCACATTTATTGCAAAAGATTTTTCTGTTTTTTCTCATGTTTACACCTGCGCTTTCTATTTTTCGTCTATTTCATATTATAAAATAAGAGCAGGCAAATTGATATAAGTAAATATTAGCATTTTTTATATTTCCACATTATGTAGGCATCTTCTACCGGTTTTTCGTAAAATTCAGGTCTAACACCCGCGTTTTCAAATCCAAGCTTATTATACAATCTAATTGCAGGCTCATTACTAACTCTGACTTCCAACGTATAGCTGTTACAGCCTTTTTTATCTCCTTCTTCAATCAGAAATTCAACTATTTTTTTACCTATCCCCAAATTTCTATATGCTTCGTCAACAACAATATTGGTTATATCTCCCTCATCCATAACAATAAGCATACCTCCATAACCAACAACCTTGCTATCTATAGCAGCTACACAAAAAATCGAGTTGTCATTAGTTACCTCTTTTTTTATAGAATCATATGACCACGGTAAAGCAAAATATTTCTTTTCAAGCTCGCTTACCTGTAATACATCTTCTTCATTAATATATCTAATCAATGCACTCATTCACTCATCTTCTTCTCATTAAGTTCTCTTTCCGCTTGTGACAAGCGCAAATATTCCGGTCCATGCTCAGCTGCAGTTTGAATTTTTCCTTTTTTAAAATATTCGTATCCAAGTGCACCAACTGACGATGCTCTTTGTCTACTTAAATGAGCAGGAGCAAAGGTTATATCAAATGATGCATTTTCTTCTATATAATTCTTAAACACAGGAACGCCATCACCAAGGAAGATAACCTTCTTATTCATTTCATTTAATTTTTGAATAAGTTCATCAATCCCCATAGGTGCCTGTTCATACATCACTTCAAATTCACCATTTGTAAAAGTATACAGTCCTGTATACACCTGATTTCTTCTGGCATCCATAATTGGACAAATAACTTCTTCTGTCTTATAAAAATTGTATGCCATCGCATCCAGAGTCGGAACATGAATAAGTGGTTTATCAAGCGCAAGTCCTAATCCTTTTGCTGTTGCAGAACCTATTCTAAGTCCAGTAAACGAACCGGGTCCACCAGAAATCGCTATAGCATCTATTTCTTTCATGTCAAGCTCTATCATTTTAACTATTTCCCCAAGCATTGGTAACAATGTCTGAGAATGTGTCTTTTTATGATTGATTGTATACTCTGCCAAAATCTTTTCTTCGTCAACAATCGCTACAGTCGCAACTAGTGAAGAAGAATCTATCGCTAATATTTTCATATTTATCAGCCTTTCATTTCATTTATAGTAATTTTTCTATAATCAAAACCTTTTTCTAAATCTTTTTCTATAATTATCTCTGTCCTGTTTTCTGGAAGAATTTCCGATATTAATTCCGCCCACTCTATGAAGCTTACTCCGTTACCATATACATAATCTTCATAACCTATCTCTTCCATTTCATAGACATCGCCTATTCTATATACATCAAAATGATAAAACGGAAGCCTTCCTTCTTCATATTCCTGAACAATCGTAAAGGTTGGGCTATTAACAGGTTCTTCAATTCCAAGGCCCCTTGCAAAGCCTTGTGTAAAAACCGTTTTACCCACACCTAAGTCTCCTGTAAGGCAATATACCTGACCGGACACAGCATTCAAGCCCATTTTCTTTCCGTATTCAAAAGTCTCGTTTGCACTAAATGTCTCTATAACCATTTATTTAATTAATACCTTTCTACATTTAATATTATCTATAATAATTTTTTTGAAATCATCAAATTTATCACCAATCTGTTTCTTAGGGAAAATAAAAGCATTTATCGGAGATAAATAAATAACAATCAAATTCTTAGTACTTACTATCTTGATTATATCTTCCCAATTAATATGAAGACTTTGTTCTCCCTGTTTTACATCTACTCCTTTTGTTGAGAAAACGTAACACAACGGATGGTGAAACGAATCATTCATCTTAACCTGTTTTTTTGATTTAAAGTATAATGCCACAGGATTGATAACTGTAAATAACAATGCAATAAAAACAAATATAAGTTTCCTTGTTATATCATAATCATTCCAATATACAACCAATGCAAAAACTGCCAACAAACTAAAAAAAACTCCTACAAAGCCCATAAGACTTTTGTATGTGTGATTGAGCATAAACTCATACATACTCTTGTTATCAATCTGAGTCTCTATATACAAATTATTTTCACTATTTGACATTTCATTTTCCTCCATATATGTCGCAAAAAACTGTGAGCGAAAAAACACTCACAGTTCATTATAGCATATTAATTAAAATAATAAAAGTTATAACTTTACTTTTAAAATTGAGCTGATTGGTTTATATATAAAGAAAACAGTTATTGATACCAATATACCTTTTATAAGATTAAATGGTACAACAATCAATGCTGCAAATGTCATAACATCTGTTACAGTTGCATTTAATGCTGTTCCCATCGATACTATCACACTCAAATCCATTCCGTAAAACACTGAAAATACCGGCAACAGGAATAATGCATTTAATAACGAACCTACAACTGCAATCATGACAGTTCCTGTTATCATACCAATAACTGCTTTTTTTCTGGATTTTCCAAAATGATAAATTGCCGATGCCGGCACTACAAACGAACATCCCACCAGAAAGTTTGCAAATTCTCCAACAAAAGCCGTGCTGGTCGGCTTTATGACAAGCTTGATTAAAATCTTAACTAATTCACACACTATCCCAGAAACAGGTCCGAATATAAAACTACATATCAGTACCGGTATTTCACTAAAATCCAATTTGTAAATTTCTGGTGGTGCAAACCATAAAGGAATCTCAAAATACATGAGTACTGCTGCAAGTGCAGAAAACATTCCGATAATGGTAATCTTCTTTGTAGGTGATACTTTTTTGTAAATACCCTTCTTTTTTAACAACATTTCAGAGCCAACAGCAATAACAATTATTATAAACATCATTGATATCGACAAAACAAATGCCCCTAAATTTCCTTTTGATAGTTCCCAAAACTTTTCTAACTTCTTCATTTCTATCTTCCTTTCTTCTTTCATCCAGACTCTACTGTCGGTTACGGAATTGCTTTTGCTCACCGTATCTGCTATTTAAGCTCGCGGACTTTACCGCCGGTCGGGAATTACACCCTGCCCTGAAGAACTATTCAGTTGCACGTCAGACATTTTAACACTAAATCCTATTTTTAGCAATAGCACAAGATTGAATTATTTTTATTAATAGGCTATAATTACTACGAAGAAATCAGAAAGGAAGAACAGCATGGATATTTTTCAAATATTGGTAAATGAACTTAACATTAAGAAAAGTCAGGTAGAGGCTGCAGTTAATTTGATTGACGAAGGCAACACTATTCCATTTATTGCAAGATACAGAAAAGAAGCTACCGGCGGACTTAATGATGAGGTTCTGCGTAATCTTAACGAAAGACTTACATATCTTCGCAACCTTGAAGACAGAAAAGCAACCGTACTTAGCAGCATAGAAGAACAGGGTAAATTAACTGAAGAATTAAAGAAACAAATTGAGGAAGCTGACACATTAGTTATGGTCGAGGATTTATACAGACCATATAAACAGAAAAAGCGTACTCGTGCAACCATTGCAAAGGAAAAGGGACTTGAGGGCTTGTCAAACTTAATTCTCTTACAAAATATAAACGGCAGCATTGAAGATGTAACCAAGGATTATATATCTGAAGAAAAAGAGGTATTAACCCACGAGGATGCTATTGCCGGTGCAATGGATATTATTGCAGAATTTATCTCTGACGAAGCAGATTACAGAACATACATAAGAAATATTACATTTAAGGAAGGTAAGCTTATTTCAACTGCAAAGGATTCAGAAGCTAAATCTGTATACGAAATGTATTATGAATACGAAGAAAATCTATCAAAAGTTGCAGGACACAGAACTCTTGCAATTAACAGAGGTGAAAAGGAAAAGTTCCTGACAGTTAAGGTGGAAGCCCCAGAGGAAAGAATTATTAATTATCTCGAAAAACAAATTATCAAAAAGAATAATCCTGTAACAACTCCTATTTTACAGGATACGATAAAAGACAGCTACAAGAGACTTATTGCTCCATCAATTGAACGTGAGATAAGAAGCTCATTAACCGAGGTTGCTGAAAATGGTGCTATCAAGGTATTTGGAGAAAATTTAAAACAACTTCTTATGCAGCCTCCTATTGTAGGGCAGGTTGTTCTTGGTTGGGACCCGGCATTTAGAACAGGCTGTAAGCTTGCGGTCGTTGATGCTACAGGAAAGGTTCTCGATACAGTAGTTGTATACCCTACAGCTCCACAAAACAAAATCGAAGAAGCTAAGACAATAGTTAAGAAGCTTATTAAAAAGCACAATGTTACTTTAATTTCGCTTGGAAATGGTACAGCTTCAAGAGAGTCAGAAGCAGTTATCGTAGAAATGCTTAAGGAAATCGACGAAAAAGTTTCCTATGTTATTGTTAATGAAGCAGGTGCTTCTGTATATTCTGCAAGCAAATTAGCAACAGAAGAATTCCCTAATTTTGACGTAGGACAACGAAGTGCTACTTCTATGGCAAGAAGACTACAGGATCCACTTGCGGAGCTTGTTAAAATCGACCCTAAATCAATCGGTGTTGGTCAATACCAGCACGATATGAACCAAAAGAGACTTGACGAAACCTTATCAGGCGTTGTTGAAGATTGCGTAAACAAGGTTGGTGTGGATTTAAATACAGCATCTGCAAGTCTTCTTGAATATATTTCAGGTATTTCAAAGCCAATCGCAAAAAATATTGTTACTTACCGTGAAGAAAACGGAAGATTTAATACGAGAAAAGATTTGCTTAAGGTTCCAAAGCTTGGACCAAAGGCATTTGAACAGTGTGCCGGATTTATGAGAATACAGGATGGTAAAAATCCTCTTGATTCAACAAGCGTTCATCCTGAATCTTATGAAGCTACAGAAAAGTTGCTTGATAAATTAGGATTTACAAAGGAAGATATTTCTTCTGGCAAATTAATAGGTCTTGATCTAATGGTTAAGGATATCAAGAAAACAGCAAGTGAACTTGAAATCGGAGAAATGACGCTTTCAGATATCATAAAAGAATTAGAAAAGCCTGGACGCGACCCACGAGATGAAATGCCTAAGCCAATTCTTAGAACAGATGTCCTTGAAATGAAGGATTTAACAGAAGGAATGGTATTAAAAGGTACTGTTAGAAATGTAATTGATTTCGGTGTATTTGTAGACATCGGTGTTCATCAGGATGGTCTTGTTCACATTTCTCAGATTACTGACAGATACATCAAACATCCTCTTGAGGCAGTTAAGCTCGGTGATGTTGTTGACGTTCGTGTAATGAGTGTAGATTTGGAGAAAAAACGTATTCAATTATCTATGAGAAATATCTAATAAAATACTTACAAATTGGTAGAGGCTATGACTTTCACAAATCATAGCCTCTGCTTAAATTAAATTTCATCAACCAATTGGTATAATTCCTTTTCCGTCACATTTTATACATATTCGTAATCCATTACATGACATACAAGTACTTCCACCTGTACCTAAATAATATCCCCTACCATGACATCCACTACATTTGCCGTCACCATAGCACAACATACAGGTATTATATGTTGCCTGATTATATGGTACAGCCATAAATCCTTCTATTTCGTGATTTCGACCATAACTATACAACTCTTGCAAAAACACAACACGAAAACGAACAAGAGCCAAACCTTCCTGCACCGTCTCAAATGTAACATCAATTGTTCCATAATATGAACTTGCTGCATCAGATTTAGTGCTAATTACCGGATTAAACCACTCCAAACTACCCTCATCATTAATATAATAATAGCCAAATCCACCTACAACAAAGCTTGCACCACCATACTTTCTATCTACCCAATTCATATATCTTTTTCTATCACAGCTTACTCCACTATACAAACATCCTGCTGGTTCATTTATCCTTATATATCCGTCGAACCCTTCTTCGCTTCCAATTCCTTTTACAATAAAGCTCTCCAGGTTAGAACTTGAAAGCCAACCATAGGTTGCCGTTAAACCGGAATATCTCTTTCCATTAAAGATAACCTCTGCTTCTCCCATATCAACGGAAAACTTACCATCCAGACTTGTATACTGTTTTGTTGTTTTATCATCTTTATCCTCGTTATTTGTATTATCATCTTTAATTTCTTCAACAACAACACTACAAGTATATTTCTTTCCGTTTACATTAACAGTAATAGTGGCTGTTCCTTTAGAAATTCCTGTTATATGCCCATGACTATCTACTGTCGCAACCGATGTATTACTGCTCTTATATGTAATCGGTAATGTTGTTCCGGCAACCGTCACTTGTTTTGTTTCATTTACATTTATTTTCATAGATGTAACTGACAGCTTAGGAGCTTCTACAACAATAGTGCATTTATATTTCTTATTCTTGTATTTTGCTGTAATAACTGCTGTTCCATTCTTTTTAGCAGTAATTTTACCCTTTTTATTAACAGTAACTATCTTTTTGTTATCAGAAGACCACTTAATATTCTTTTTTGCACCACTTAATTTTAGTGTCTTTTTCTGACCTTTAATAATGGTTATTACTTCCTTTTCAAATCCGACCTTTGCAGTTTGAGCCGTCTTCTTTGCACTGTATTTTCCATATACTTTCTGATTAGCGGAATCAATTATATATGGTCTAACCTTAACATAATATTTTCCTCCTCTTTTTAATTCTCTGACTGTAAAGGAGGTATCTTGGATAGTAATAGTAACTGCATTTCTCATATTAGATTTTGTAGAAAATTTTATTTCGTATCCATCCACCCCTGAAACTCTCTTTAACTTGAATGTTATCTGCTTCATTGTAGCAGTTGTTTTTGTAATCTTGCTTTTCCCAACCTTTATTTTAGACCACCTTGCATAAATTGTCTTATCTGCTGTAAATGTAGTCTTAGTTGTAATCTTTGTACCACCTGTTTTCGCCGAATACCATCCCTTGAAATAATATCCTTTTCTGGTAGGAACAGGCAAACTTCCTATTGCTGTATTAATTTTTACATTACAATTGGATTTACTTACTTTACCTCCGTTAGCATTAAATGCAATTGTAAACACCTCTTGTTTCCATCTGGCATAGTAAGTCACATCCGAATTTACTAATGTAGATTCACTAACCTTAGTTCCTCCATTTGCACTTGTGTACCAGCCAAGAAATTTATGACCTGAACGAGTCGGTGTTGGCAAGCTTTCAACTTTATCCCCCTTCCACACTTTCTTAGTCTTTGTGGAACAGGTTCCTCCATTTGCATTAAATGTAACCGTTTTCTCTCCTATTACATTAATAACATAATTCTCTGTTTTTACTATATATTCGCTGGTATCTGCTCCCGGTACACCTGCAAAAGCATTGACAAATACCGGTGATGAATTTCCTGTCCAACAGGTTAATACTACCTTTCCTTCCTTTGCACCTGTAACTTGTACTGAACACTCAGGTTCATATGCTCTTACATCGTTATATATATAGTTCTCAACACGAATCGGATTATCCAACTTTATGGTAACATTATCATTACTTAATAACCATTGTTTACTCAGCCAGTCTTCCGTTAAACCCAAATCTGTCATATTGGTTATGGTAATAGTTTCTCCCACCTTAATGGTTGTATAGTTATCATACGTTACATCTTCTGATTGTACTGCCTTAGCTGAAATCCCAAACATTAGAGAGATAAATATCACGGTAAGACAAAACATTCCTACTAAATATTTTTTACCACATCTCATATTAATCCTCCTTTTGCATATCCTCCTTCTATTTAAGAATACATTTCACGTTCACATTGTTTTTTTAATTATACAATATCAATTTGCCATATGTCAACTTGTGGTTCAATATAGTAAATAATGTTTGCTAACTCTACACTAAATATGTTAAAATATTCATAGAAGAATGCAGAAAGGTGGTGGCTATATGATAGGTGGAATTAATGGTTATTCAAACGGGCTTGGAGTCTATACTCATTATGCTGTTCCAGTTGATAAAATTTCCCCTCTAAGCAGGGAAGATAAGACAGATGCCCTTAAGGCTCTAGGGAAAACAGAATGTGAAACTTGCAGGTCTAGAAAATATCAGGACGGCTCTGACGAAATGGTTTCCTTTAAATCTCCTGCTCATATTGATCCGTCTGCATCCGGTAGTGTAGTAAGAGCCCACGAACAGGAACATGTGTCTAATGCTTACAAAGATGCTGCTATGAATAATGGCGAAGTTATGAGAGCAAGTGTCAGTTTACAGACAGCTGTTTGTCCTGAATGTGGTACTTCTTATGTATCCGGAGGGTTAACTACTACGCAGATTAAATACGAGGAAAGCAATCCATACTCTGCTAATCAGAAAATAGCCGACCAGTCAGTACTTGTCGGTATGAATTTTGATGCAGCAGTATAGTTTTTTCCAACTAATCACTTAAGACATCTTTGTTACTAAAGGAGGTATTTTTTATGTCAAAAAACAATGGCGCTCAAACTATTGAGGGTATAGCAGGAAGAAGAATTATTTTATCAACAGGAGTGGGTAAAACAAACGCCGATGAGCTGATTTGGCTCAAGGAGACCATTTTAAAGGATGTTGCTCCATGGAAGAATAAGGGCTGGGCATATATTGCCGATTGTTCTAATATGACTCCGGTTGGTCCTAACGAAATCGGCCACTTAGTTGAAATGACAAAAGCTTTTGTGGAGGCAGGATGTAAAGCATTTGGTTTTGCGGAAGGTCATTCAGTTATGTTAAAGATTCAGGCAAAGAAGAATACAGAAATGTCACAGACAGGTGTACTTGAAGGACATTTTGCCACTGTAGAAGAAGCGCTTGACTGGATTAAGGAAGCAGTAGATTTATAAGATTTGAATAAAATGTTTAAGTGCAATCATTTAAGATGGGGCATAACTCCAACTTATGATTGCACTTTTTATTGGTATTATTCTTGTTACTTTACTTTAGTTACTTAATATCAGGTTAATTATCCTTAACCTCCATTGCCTGCTTTATTATTGCAGGATCCACTCCTAGATCAAGAAGATTTTCAGACATTTGGTCTTTTCCTATCCGGATTCCACGCTCTTCTCCTATTTGAATTCCGCGCTCTTCTCCTATCCGGATTCCCATATCCATTCCAGCATCCTTGCCCTCATCATAGCTCATTTTCTTTTCATAATACAATGTAGTTCCAAGAGTCATATACCTTTCACCCACTTTCGCATCACCTTTAATGGATTTCACAATATTTTGAATGTCCAAAAGTTCTATGTCCTTAACTTCCTTGTCCGTATCAACAAAGAAATCTAGAAGCTTCTCCAGTTCTTCATTTCCACTTCCGCTACCTTTGGCATTCAATATCAATGTTGTTATACCATCATTATACACTATATCAGGGTTTTCTGCCACTATATTTTTTATAGTATATATTACTCTCCCTTCTCCGAATGGATCGTAGGCTAATATCCATATGGTTATTAATTCTGGCAAACTGCCAAACTCATCTCCACTATGTAACAGCTTGGAATCTGTGAGAGCATTGTAATACCTGTTTCGCTTTGCAAGGTCCTTCTCATAATAGGCG
>JAFQLS010000021.1 GCA_017396555.1 Lachnospiraceae bacterium
GCTTGCAGAGCAGCAAAGTATATTCATTATGCGTGCATTTCGTGAGATGCGTCATTATATAAAACAGAATCAGCAGTTTGTTACACGGTCAGAGATGCATCTTGTAAGTGCGAGAGTATCAGAAATTTCTGTGCAAATGTCAAATATGGCTGACAGACAGAAGAAAACAGAGCAAGATATGCAGGTTATTCAAAAGAGCATAGATACGCTTAACGAAAACTTTGTTTCAGATAAGGATTTCAAAAATTTTGTTATCTATAAAGGACAGAAGTTCGAAGCAGATGCGGCGTATATAGATATATATCAACGGGCTAGGAAGAGTATTTATGTAGTGGATGATTATGTGAATACAAAGACTTTACAGCTTTTGTCGCAGAAGCAAGCCGGTGTAGAAGTAGTTTTATTTACGGAAAATGGTCATGGAAAAAGAGGTTTTTTGACAACGGCGGTAGTAAATGATTTTATACAAGAGTATCCACCACTTAGAATTAAAACGAATGCAGATTGTCATGACAGATTGATAGTTCTGGATTATGGTGAGCCTACAGAACAAGCATATCATTGTGGTGCGTCCAGTAAAGATGCAGGAAAGAAACTTTGCGCCATAAATGTGATATTAGAAACAAGCATGATTCATCCGGTAATAGATAAACTACTATTAGCTCCGGACAAACAGATATAGTCATTCTTGTGTGTAATGTCCGTAGAGAGGCAAGGGTGATGCCCTAATCCAAATATCTCATTAGCGGGTAGGCAGTCAGAATGATGGCTGTCTATTTTTATATTGAATTACGGTTGGAACAATTGTATAATTCTGTTGGGACAAAGGGAGAGGCAATAGAATAAAAGTTAAGAAATAATTTTTCACGGAGGCTACAAATGATTATTACAGTAAACAGTATTTTGCCCGATGATAAGGGAAATCAATATAAGGTGATAAGTAATATTAAACCAGGCGGATTTGGTCAGGTATTTTTGTGTGAAAGAGTTCAGGATAAAAAAATGTTTGCTCTTAAGACTATGTTGAATGTGTTTCCATCACAGGATGAATATAATGCTTTTCAGAATGAAATTAACACAGCAAGAACAATTCACAATGAAAATGTAATAGAGTATGAATATATGCATGATGGTAATACATTCAGTGAATATCCACCATATATTATTATGGAGTATGCTTCGCAAGGTACATTACAAAATATTCTTGAACAACGACGAGGTAAGAAAGAATTCTTTTCAAATGATGAACTGACACAAATGTTTTTGCAGTTGTCAAAAGGTATGGAGTGTATAAACTCAGTATTAGTCCATCGTGATATTAAGCCGGATAATATTTTAATAAATGATGATGTGTTGAAAATATCTGATTTTGGATTAGCAAAGTATGTTGAAGCAACAACAAGAAATGTGACCTTTAAGGGTTTTGGAACTCGTCAATATTGTGCACCGGAAGTTTGGAAAAATGAAAAGAATACATTACAGATGGACATATATTCAATGGGTATTGTGTTTTATGAATTAGCGACATTACAATATCCATATATGGTACAGACAGGAAATTATATGGATGCACATTTGTATGGTGCTGTGGAGAATCCATTAAAGTATAATCCGCAGATATCGGTTAGTATTGTTTCATTATTGAATAAAATGTTACAAAAACCGCGAAGCAAGAGATTTTCTTCGTGGAAGGAGATTATAGATCTTTTAGAAGCTGGCGATAACCGCGGAAAACAGAATGATGAGATTGCAAAGTTAGTTCAAATTGCTATTCAAAAACAAAATGAATCTGATACAGCATTCCAAAACAAGGAAGTAACAGAGGCAAAGAAGAAAAAAGAAAGAGAAGACCATGTAAAAAAGATAATGTCATATTTTGATAGAGAAATAATAAATGGATTTAAAGAATTTGCAGATATATATAATTCGCAATACGCTTCTGGGAAAGTGGAGGTAGACACAAGAAACTTTAAATTGACGTGGGAAGAAAATACAATCAGCATAAAAATGCCTAAATATCAAACGTTTAAAGTGACTATCGAAGTTTTGGATTCGGAAAAATTTGAAATAATGATAGGATACGAACAATATGGTCAATTAAGAATTCCTATTTCTAAGAAGTCGACATATCCGACATGTAGAGGCAGAAAAGTATTAGCATGGGGAAAAATAGAAGATAATTCTAACTATGGGTATAATATTCTGTTGTTAGAAAATAAAGATGATGAATATGGAGATTGGTTTATTTTATATAATGTTAATTCGGCATTAAATAAGAATCCACGTCGAGAACCGTTTGCATTTTCTACAATAGAATTGCCAAGAGAGATAAAGTTGATTGATACAACATATATATATTCTTCTGTATTAGAAGAGTATAATTTGGAAAGATTTCAGAAGCTAATCGTAACGCTGAAACCTTTGTAATAACACATATAAATAGAGCAAATGCTTGCATATAAAATTGCAGGAAAAGGTCGTGATTTCATGAAAAAGCAACAGAAATGCTACATCTACACCCGTGTATCCACCTCCATGCAGGTAGATGGTTACAGCTTAGATGCGCAAAAAGATAAATTGCATAAATACGCTGATTACCAGGACATGGTTATCGCCGGGGAATACTCCGATGAAGGGAAAACCGGTAAAAGTGTGGAAGGTCGCCCTCAGTTCCAGCAGATGCTTCAGGATATTGAATCGAGGAAAGACAAAGTCGATTTTGTTCTTGTATTTAAACTATCCCGATTCGGACGAAATGCAGCTGATGTATTATCATCACTTCAGAGAATGCAAGACTTTGGTGTTAATCTTATTTGTGTGGAAGATGGTATCGACAGTTCTAAGGATGCAGGAAAGCTTATGATTTCTGTTTTATCTGCAGTGGCTGAAATTGAGCGAGAGAATATATTGGTACAGACTATGGAAGGACGCAGAAAAAAAGCCAGAGAAGGTAAATGAAATGGTGGTTTTGCACCTTATGGTTATCAGTTAATTAAAGGTGAATTGCATATAGCTGAGGATGAAGCAGAGATTATTCGAATTATTTACGATAAGTTTGCTAATACAACCATGGGAATTGCGGCTATTGCTACATTTTTAAACAACAGCGGATATAAGAAGAAACTTCGCCAGAACAATACCATTGAAGGATTTTCCACATCCTTTGTAAAAGGTGTTTTGGATAATCCGGTGTACTGCGGCAAGCTTGCTTTTGGCAGAAGAAAGAATGAGAAAATACCGGGTACAAGGAATGAGTACCATATTGTGAAGCAGGACAAGTATATACTTAACGACGGTATCCATGAGGCGATTGTGTCGGAAGAATTGTGGAATCAGGTGCACAAAAAAAGACAGGAAACCGGTGTTGCCAACATCAAAACCAATAGCTTGGATCACGAGCATATTTTATCCGGTATTATTAAATGTCCGATTTGCGGAAGTGGTATGTATGGCAATGTAAATCGTAAAAAACATCCGGACGGCGGACATTACAAAGACTATTTCTACTATGCCTGCAAGCACAGAACCATTGTGAATGGTCATAAGTGTACTTACCGCAAGCAGTGGAGTGAGGATAAAATTAATGCAGCGGTGGAAGAAGTGATCCGCAAGCTTGTGAATAATCCAAAGTTCAAAACGGAAATAAAGAAGCACATCGGACAAAGCATTGATACGCAGGAACTGGACAGAGAGCATACAGTCTTACAAGAGCGGTTAAAGCAGGTCATCGGTGCCAAGAATAAACTGGCGAATCAAATGGATAACTTATCTGTATCGGACAAGCATTATGACAAGAAGTATGAGGATATGCAGGTGCGCCTGGACAAGCTTTATGATGAGATTGAAGAAATTGAAACTCTGATTGAAGAAGTGGAGACCAGATTGTATAATATTAGGCAGGAGAAAATATCCGGTGACAATGTGTATCAGTTCTTATTATTCTTTGATAAGCTGTATGACAGATTTACGGATATTGAGAAGAAAACATTCATGAAGAGCTTCCTTGCGGATGTAAATATATACGAGGAAGAGCAGGCGGATGGAAGAATCCTTCGTAGTCATAAGTTTCGGTTCCCTGTATTTTTCAATGGGAAAGAGATATACGAATTGGATTGGGATAACGAAAGTACCGTGGAAACGGTTTGCCTTTTGTCCAAACTGCGAAAGTAGGAAGTATACATATGATAGAGAATTCAAAATAGTGGGATTGAAAGTGTTATTTCACATGTTGAGTATAATAATGGATTTAAAGTAAGCTTCGGTAAAGTTTTTTGCTGAAGTTTATTTTTTTCGACAAGTTGTTGACCATTAAGAGAAAGTACAGGTATGAATCGAAAAGAATTTTGCGAGTACTTTGAAATTCCATATATGACGGTAACAGACTGGGAATTGGGGAATAGAAGGGTTCCACAGTATCTTTTGAGGCTGATGGAGTATAAGATTCGTATAGAGAAGTTAGCGGGTAAAAAGAATCAAGAGAATACGGGGGATAAGAAATAATGGATAAAAAACAATAAGTACTATGAAAAAAATGTTTGATGATATTATGTACACAATAGAGGATGGAACAGTTGGATTTTGGTATGCAAGAGAGTTTATGAGATGTTTCGGACCATTTTGCCGACGTCGTCAAAATGGTTGAGATTGGTAGTAATGCGATGCGAGAAGTGGATGATGCTGAATTTGGGCGCATTCGTTCAAAAGGTGACCAGGCATTATTTGGTGGAAGAAAAGGATTTAAAGGGAGAAGGAGCTATTACTACGGAGCATGTGCAGAATAATGCTGCAGTCTGTGAAATGCTTGGTACCAGAGGAATTAAACCGGAGGAACTCCCACCATCAGAAGAGAAGAAGATTGAAGAATAAATATTAATTCTATTGAATTCGAGCAATTAAAATAGAAAATGGGAGATGGGTTACATGAATGAAATTTATTTTGTAAAGTATTGTTTTTGATGTGGATTGGAGGATGTTTACCATGGAAGTTTCAAAAAGTGATTGGAAATTATTTAGAACTCGCATTGGTGATTGGCAGGAAGCGTATATGGAGCGCTTGGTCAGAACTTCGGAAGTGTATCGGACGAGCATTATGACAAGGAGTATGAGGATATGGATTTGCTTCTGATAATTCAATCCGACTTTTTTTGTATGAAAAAGTCGAGAAATGACTATAGCTTTTTGATAAGATAATAATGAACAGAGGTGATGAATATGAATATGCTGGAGTGCATGAATAAAACAATTGAATATGTTGAAGAACATTTGTTGGAAGAACTGCATATGCCGATGATTGCAAACGTAGCAGGAACTTCCGAAAGTGATATTCAGAAAACATTCTATGCTCTAACGGGTATTTCTATTGTGGAATATGTACGACGAAGACGATTATCATTGGCAGGATATGAACTTCAAAAGGGAGAATGCTCTGTTTTGGAAGTAGCCCTAAAATATGGTTATACTTCGCCGGATTCCTTTACAAGAGCCTTTCGGCAAATGCATGGTATTACACCATCAGCGGTAAAGAAGGGCGGTTGTCTTTTAAAAGCATATGGAAAAATCACCTTTGTATTAACAATCAAAGGAGTTAATGCTATGAATTACAGAATTGTAAAAAAATAAGAAATGCATATCATTGGTTTTAAAAAGTGGTTTTCTACGGAAAATGATAGTCAGATGACAGAAATCCCAAAGATGTGGGATTCTGTTACAGAGGAAATGAAAGAAAAAATCACAGGATTAAGCAATAATGAGGGTGTTGTTGGATTGTGTGCTGATATGTATGACGGAGGTTTTGATTATTGGATTGGGTGTATGTCTGATGATAAGTGCCCGGAGGATTTGGAAGAAAAGATAATTCCTGCATCAACATGGGCGGTGTTTGAAATCATAGGTCCAATGCGTCCGTTACCAAATGCTATGCAGGATATCTGGAAACGTATTTATTCTGAATGGTTACCTAATTCGGGTTATGAACATGCCATGTTGCATTAAAGAAGTTAAGCCGTTAAAGGTGATTGGAGTGTAAAAAAATAGTATTGCCGTAAAAAATGCATTGAATAAGTGAATTACTGAATGTATAATAATATGCGAAGCAGACAGAGAAATGATTGGTTATGCTTTAAATTAAGTATATTTATAAAAGGAGATATTATTATGGGTAATGAATCTACGATTTCTACGATGATTTTACTTATGGTGTACATATTGGTGTTAGTATTTGTATTTGTTCTATCAATTGCTATGTGGATTGCGATGCAATATCCATTTTATAGGATGGCAAAGAGACAGGGAATAGAAAATGCGTGGCTTGTGTTTGTACCTTGGGGAAATTATTATATAACTTTAAAACTTTCTCCTAGAGAATTTAATCTTTTTAATTTGATTAAATTTGAGAATCGTTCCAAGGCATTTATATTATTTATTATTGCAACCGCTATTTATATTGTATTAATCCTGCCTATGAGTCTTTTGTCAATGATTCCTATTTTGGGCTGGTTAATTTTTCTTTTATATATTATGGCTTATTTGCTAATAAGTTATTCCATAATGTGGAGAATGTATTATGATGTATTAATTACTTATGGGATGGAAGAACATGCTATGTGGGTATCTATTTTAGGTATTTTTGTTCCGATTGTAATAACGGTGTTTGCTTATATGATCATGAATAAGGAACCGGATATGTATGCATAAAAGTATAAAGATATATGGAGGCGTATTATGATTAGAAAACCTGAAATGTTTAAGGAAGCGGAATCTGGTAGATTTAAAAATATTTTTATTCAGATACTGTTGTTCTTTACGGTATTTATGATAAGTAGCACCATACAATCAATTTTACCAACAATAATGATGTTATTTGATATGGTTGTGGAATTTAGTAAGATTGGAATGGAGCAGATAGATAATAATGATATAGAGGCTGTTTTGAATACAGTAATGGCTGCTCAGAGTACAAGACCATATTTGCTTGTAATGTTATTTGTGACGATTTTTGGAATTATTATACCGATTATTTTTTGTAAGTTTATTGAAAAAAGATCACTTACATCTATGGGATTTAAAAAGAAAAATGCAATTAGAGATTATATAATTGGTCTTGTGATTGGCTTTTTAATGTTTAGTGCAGTAATGCTTGTTAATATAATTACAGGCGCAATGAAAATAGATGGAATTAATAAAAATCTAAGTATAATTAGTATTATATTTATTGTGATGTTTTTTATTGGTTTCGTTATTCAAGGGGCCAGCGAAGAGATTATGGTAAGAGGTTATTTTATGACCAGTCTTGGCTCTAAGCACAATATGATTTTAGCGTTAATGATAAGTTCAGGAATGTTTGGACTTTTACACTTAGGCAATCCGGGATTTACATTCCTTGGTTTTGTAAATCTTATTCTTGTAGGTGTTTTCTTTGGTCTGTATATCATATGCTTTGATAATATCTGGGGTGCCTGTGCATTGCATTCGATATGGAATTTTGTTCAGGGTAATTTCTACGGAGTGCAGGTAAGCGGACTTACTATGTCGGACAGTGTTTTAACAGCAAGCATAAATGAAAAAATGAAGCTTATTAATGGCGGGAGCTTTGGAGCTGAAGGTGGACTTGCAACAACAATTATTTTGTGTTTAAGTATTGGTGGGCTTTTAATTTATATGAAGGCTACAGGGAAAATTGTTAAGGAAAACAACTGTTAAATTATAGTTTGAGGTAACAACAATGAACAAATTTGAAGATAAAAAAGAAGCTGCAAGATGGGTGTTTGCAGTATTGATTAGTTTTTTCGTTTGTACAGGACTAGCATGGCTTATACCGCATTTATATAAAAAGACAGGTCAGTTAGTATTTTATTTACTAGATGTTTGGTACAATGATTCTTTATCTGTGGTGATATTTTTCTTGATTGCGGTCGTTTTAGGCTCATATGTATTTGAAAAAAAGGAAAAAAGAGGAAGCCTTAAATCAACATTAAGAATATTCTTTGTAATCGCCTTGGTATATGTATTCTTTGTTAATATATTTGGTGTATCCAGAAGATATGAGGATGTATTAATAGATGGAAAGAGCCCATCCAAATTTGTTTACAAACACAATATATTTATGGATGTAATTGCTGGAAAGACAAAATTAAAAGAAATACCGGTGGAAAATATAAGTACTGATATAAGTAGCTATAGCATTAGTTCAAGAAGAAGTACCAGCAGCTATATATCGTATTATGTAATATTTAATATCGATAATAAAAAGTATTCATCATACGAATCGCGAGGATTAAGTGTATGCATTGATAATTTGATAGATAATAAAGATACATTATTAATCGAATATTATCCGCATACAGGAATAATAAAATCTGTTGATGGTATAAACAAAAATGATATTCATGAATTAGCAGGTTATGCTGGTAGAGTTGAAAATGAAGTAATAAAGGAACAACAAAGAATAGAACAGGAATCAATAAAAAAAGAGGAAGAAGAAAGAGAAAAATCAGCTACAGAATATACGGTATTAAGTAGTTCGATTGGTAAAAATTTTGCAGAAATAGAAGCAATGCTATCAGAGAAAAAAATACCACCTACATATGAAATAGTATACATAAGTTCAAAGATGTATGAAACAAATACTATCGCATTTTATGATGATGATATTGTATACGTGGTTAAGGATAATTTGAGTGAAGATTTAATTCCAATTCCAAGAATTGTTGAGGGAATGACAAAAGAACAGATTATTAATATTTTAACTGAAGCTGGATTTTCCTATGAATGTGATGAATCTGAATGTGATTCTCACGGAAGGAATAGATTACATACCAAGGGCCATGCAAATGGAGAGTATGTACCAAGGCAACATAAGGTGTGGTTTTCGGTTGATAAATAAATTTGAGTGTCTGTGTTTGTATACTTCTATTTCAATAATTACAAAGTCTACTTAAATGTAACAAAATTGGCGGTCGAACATGACCGCCATATTCTTATTTTATTTTTACAGATTTTACAGTGCTCCAGTTAGAATAAACCTTTTTGCCATTTATCTTACTGTATGCTTTTACCTTAAAGAAATATTTCTTTCCTTTTGTAAGTTTAGTTTTCTTATATGAAGTATTTTTTGAAGTAGTAGTCTTTATTTTCTTATAAGTACCTTTCTTTGATGTTGACATATATACTTCATATCCGGTAGCGCCTGCTACCTTTTTCCAAGTAATCTTTGCCTGTTTCTTTTCGGCTGTTACCTTTATAGTTGGTGCAGTAGTCTTTGTTGACATAGCTGTAACAGAAGAATAATCGCCATATATTTTTTCGCCATTTACTGTTTTATAGGCACGTACTTTGTAATAATATGTTGTTCCGGCTTTTAATTTACTATTCTTATATGTTGTTGATGAAGTAGATGCAACCTTTGTATATTTTCCATTTTTAGATGTTGATCTGTATACCTCATATCCGGTTACACCAACAGATTTTTTCCAAGTCATACTAATGGATTTAGTATCATATGATGTTTTCTGTTTTAATGTAGTTACCTTTGCAGGCTTTATAACAAAAGCATTTGCTATAGTCTTTGTTCCTGTATAATTGCCTTTTCCTGTTACTACTACTTTTGCTTTTCCTGGATTAATATTATTACTATATACAACCTTATAATCTACGCCTTCTTCAAGCTTTACACCATCACACATAACTGTGATAACGGAAGTTTTTGCCTTTCCATCATAAACATATGATTTTGATTCGACAACGGCTGATGTAATATTGAAAGGTGTAATTGTAAATGTCTTTGTAACAGTTCCACAATAGTACTCTTTTCCTTTTATTATAACACTTGCTGTTCCGGCATTTACGTTATTTGTATATGAAAATGTATAGTCAACTCCCTCTTCAAGAACCTTTTCTTCATGCATAATAGTTACTTCCGGCTCTTTTGTCTCACCATCATATTTGTATGTAGATTCAGATATTGATATCTGTGTTTCTGTCAATGGTGTAGATGTACATTGCCATATAATACTGTTATCGTCAGCATATTTATGTGCATATGCATCGTGATTACTATAAATAGTAAGCTTATCATCATAACCAAAAGCATCTTTGTGTATTGTAGTTACACTGTTAGGTATATAAATGTATTCCAATTCATCACATGAACCAAAGGCAGCTTTTTCTATAGTTGTTAATCCTTTTGGTATCTCTATACGTGTAAATTTTATACAACTATCAAACGCACATTCACCTATAATTGTAACATCATCAGGAATTGTTACATTACCTAATAATACACAATTAGAAAATGTATATGGCTCTATTCTGGTTAATCCACTTGGCAATTCAATACTTTCTAATTTACCACAATGAGAGAATGCAGCTCTTCCTATCTCTGTTACTTCTCTAGGTATATTAATTGTATTCAGTTCCCAACAATCCTCAAAAGCAGATGCTCCTATACCTGTTACGGTTGAAGGCAATACGATTTCCGTAAGTTCAGAGCAACCCTTAAAAGCATAATCTCCTATGCTTGTTATTCCTTCTTGAAGACTGATGTTATCTAATTTCCAACAGCCACTAAACAAGCCATCATTTATACTTGTTATTCCCTCTGGAATTTCAATGCTATTGAGACTCATACATCCTGAAAAAGCATAATCTCCTATTGACTCTATTCCCTGTGGAAACTGCATAGTTTTTAAACTGAGACCCTCTGCAAAAGCATATTTACCTATTTCTATTAAGTCTGTTGATAATGTCACTTCTTCTAGTTGTGAATCAAAAAAAGCATAATCCCCTACTTTAGTTACTCCATTTGGAATAATATATGATACAGCAGGTAATGTCTCTTCAGTTTCTAAATAAGCTTTAGGGCATTTTACCAAACAGGTTTTATCCTCGTTAAATAAAACTCCATCTACTGACGAATATGTTTCATTTTCCTCTGCAACTACAATACTTCTTAGCGTACTAATATTTAATGCTTCTACATCTACATTTTCTAAATCTTTGTGAATATTTATAGATGTTATTTTTTCACAGTTTTTAAATGCACCTTTTTTTACATTTACTACAGTTTCTGGAATTGTAAATTCATTTTCATAAGAATTTGTAACAAATAATAAAAATGTCTTGTCCTTATTATATAGAATTCCATTTTCAGAAGTATAACGCTCACTATTTGCTGATACAATAAACTCTGCTAACTTGAAGCATTCGCTGAATGCATATTCGCCTATTTGTGTAACATTTTTAGATATAGTTACGCTTTCAATATCAGATAGTGAAAATGCATAATCTTCAATAGTTGTTACTGTATCAGGTATTATTACACTTTTTACTTCTGATCTAAAAAATGTCTCCTTACCAATTACTGTTACTGTCTTACCATTTACAACTTCAGGTATAGTAACTTCTTCCTCAGAACCTGTATAACTTACAGCTTTGACAGTGGAGTTATCAATATCTTCAAACGTCCAATTTTCTAATGAATTCTCTTCAGCTGCATATACAGTTTCTTTTGCAATGTTTAATATTCCATTTTCCATAGGCACTACGGATGCTGAAAAAATCATCATTGCAATTAAAATACTTAAATTTTTTCTTTTCAACTTTATGTTCCTCCTTTTTGCTATTATAAAAGTATCTTGTCCTTACACTTTATAAGATGCAGGAAAGGAGGATTTTGTTCCCTTGTTTTTTCTAGAGTAAGTGATATACTAAAAAATAATAGTTAATGCACAAAAAATTTATGATAAGGGTAAATATAAAATCAAGAGAGGTAGACTTATTTTGGTTTTTTGTTATTTACTATGATTATAAAAGAAATAGATTTAGGACTAAAAGATTACTCTTAAATAAGGATGAAGAATTTATAGTATCAGGAATATATCAATGTTCAAATGATGCGGGTAAAGCAGATGAGATTATAGCCGAATTAGAGAATACATTTGTACTTGGAACTATTATGACAATACTATTATCAGATATGCTTGTAGGTTCAATATTTAAAATGTTTGGATTATATAACTATTAGTCTGATACAGTGTTGATATCGGTACTAATTCCGTTTGTATTTATGATGTTTGTATATTATGCGGTATCATATATAATAGCAGGAAAAATAAAGAGGGTAACACCTAGAGTTTTAGTAACTGAGTAGACAAAATCTTCAAAACTTGTTAAAGCATAGGCTGTTATGATATATTAATATATATGTTTTAGAAAGAGGTTTTATATTTGTTTGCAATCAATTCGAAATTCAAAGAAAAACTAACGGAGACGTTAAAAGCCGTTGTTCCAATACTTGCAATAGTGCTAATCCTGTGCTTTTCAATTGCACCTATTCCACCAAGTATATTGATGTCTTTTTTGATAGGGGCAGGACTTTTAATAATAGGAATGCTTTTGTTTAATGTAGGAGTTGAATTATCAATGACGCCTATGGGAGAAAAAGCAGGTTCGATAATTACTAAATCGAAAAAAGTATTAATAATAGTAGCAATCAGTTTTATTATGGGGTTTATTATTACTATTTCAGAACCTGATCTGCAGGTACTTGCGGCGCAGGTTCCATCTGTTCCTGATTTAACACTTATCTTTGCGGTGGCATTTGGTGTTGCTATTTTTTTGGTTTTAGCAATACTGCGTATGTTGGTAGGTGTGTCCTTATCGTATATATTGGTAGTTTTATATACAATAATATTTACACTGGTATTTTTTGTGCCAAGGGATTTTTTATCAGTAGCATTTGATTCAGGTGGTGTTACTACGGGACCTATGACGGTGCCGTTTATTATGGCATTTGGTATTGGTATTTCGGCAATCAGAAGTGATAGACGAGCTTCGGATGATAGTTTTGGTCTTGTATCGATGTGCTCGGTTGGACCGATTCTTGCAGTGCTTATTTTAGGATTTATATATAAGCCTGAATCGACGGAACAGGTTTCAGAAGCGATACCTATTATAGATAATACGGTTGATTTGTGGAAAGCATTTGCTGTAGAATTTCCTCATTATTTTAAAGAGATGGCATTATCATTACTGCCTATTGTCGTGTTTTTTACTCTGTTCCAATTGGTTTCAAGAGAAATTAACAGACATTCACTAATTAAAATAACAGTCGGTATTGTGTATACATATATTGGTCTTGCTTTGTTTTTAACAGGTGTTAATGTAGGCTTTATGTCGGCAGGAAATTATCTTGGACAGACTATTGCGGAATTGTCATATTCGTGGATTATCGTTCCTATTGGTATGGTGATTGGATATTTTATAGTATTGGCAGAGCCGGCAGTGTTTGTACTGACTAAGCAGGTTGAAGAAATGACCTCAGGAGCTATTTCTGCAAGAGCTATGGGACTTAGTTTGTCAATTGGTGTATCTGTATCAGTTGGATTAGCTATGATTAGGGTATTGACAGGAATATCAATCTTGTGGTTTTTGATTCCGGGGTATTTACTTGCGCTGTCAATAACATTTTTTGTACCAAAATTATTTACAGCTATTGCGTTTGACTCAGGAGGGGTTGCTTCCGGTCCGATGACGGCAACCTTTTTGCTTTCATTTGCAATGGGAGCGTGTGAGTCGCTTGGTGGAAATATAATTACAGATGCTTTTGGTATTGTATCAATGGTTGCGATGACACCTTTGATTACCATTCAGATAATGGGTCTGATATATAAGTTTAAAGAAAAGAAGCTTCACAAGTCGGCAGCAGTTGAAAATATTGTGCCTGCAAATGAAATTTATGAGGATATAGAAATTATTGAATTATAGAGAGTCGTGTTTTTTAACAGGAAAGGGATATATGGGAAATTTATATTTAATGACAACGATTGTTAATCGTAAAGATGCAAAAAAATATATTGAAATTTTTAATGAGAATAATCTACATGTTATGTATTTGACACTTGGATTAGGAACAGCATCTAATGAAGTATTAGATTATATGGGATTGGATTCACAGGAAAAAGCTGTTGCATTTTCTGTTATTGAAGAGAGTACATGGAAAATCATTAAGAAACGTATGGAAAGAGATTTGAAGATTGACGCACCGGGTGGTGGGATTTCATTTACAACACCATTAAGTAGTATTGGTGGAAGACGTACACTCGAATTTTTGTTAGAAGACCAAAATTATCAGAAGGAGGCAGAAACAACATTGAAGAATACTAAACATGAACTTATAGTTGTTATTGCGGAACAGGGTTATACAAATTTGATTATGGATGCAGCGAGAGGTGCCGGAGCGTATGGTGGTACGGTTATTCATGCTAAAGGAACGGGGATGGAATTAGCAGAAAAATTCATGGGTGTATCGCTTGCAGTTGAAAAGGAAATGGTGTTCATAGTGACTAAGTCGGAGCAAAAAAATGATATAATGAAAGCAATAATGAAGGAGGCAGGTTTAGATAGTAAAGCAAAATCAATTGCTTTTTCAATGCCTGTTACTGATACTGCGGGGCTTAGACTTATAGAGGATTAAAATATGAAACTAGTACCGATACCAAGAGAAAAATTTGAAGAATATAGAATTAATCTTATGTTTGACTGTTATAAATGGGATCCGCAATTTTTGGATAATAATACTATTGCAAAATATGCGTTGGTATTGACACAGGAAGAGCATAAAGAACTGGAAATGCTTACGGAAAGCATAGATGTAGAAACAAGAAATGCAGAAGAGTTTTTGAATAGCAATCTTCATTTGGCAAAGCCTTTGGGACTTTCAAGAAAGGTTAGAAATGAGATTACTAAGATGAAGAATTATGAACCGGAAGCGCATATAAGACTAATGAGATACGATTTTCATCCAACTATAGAGGGTAAGTGGGCAGTAAGTGAGGTTAATAGTGATGTACCGGGAGGATTTGCAGAAGCATCATTAATGCCTGAATTAGTCCTCGGTGTGGTGGAGGAAAATGATTTCCGTTTTATATGCTTTGGCGATATTTTGACAGAAGCCATTTTAAAGAAGGTAAAGAGAAATGGTCGTATTATGCTTGTGCATTGCACCTCGTATAGTGATGACAGACAGGTTATGCAATTCCTTGGTGATAGATTAACAAAAGAGGGATTTGAGATTATTTATGGTGCAGCAGACCATTTGAATTTTAGAGATAACAAAGCAATTAGTATACTTGATGGTAATGAAGGAGAAGTAGATGCAATAATCAGATTTACTCCTTTGGAATGGCTTGTGGATATCAAACCAAAACGTTGGCAGGGATATTTTGATACTATTACAGTATCGTGTAATCATCCTGTTGCCATTTTTGCGCAAACCAAGAGATTTCCACTTATTTGGAATACTCTTGAAAATAACGGGATTAATATGTCTACATGGAGGGAGTTGCTTCCGGAAACAGTAGAGGTAAAACAGGCAAAGGGAAGAGAAGGATTTATTTACAAGCCGGCATATGGAAGAGTGGGTGAAAGAATTTCTATAAAGGAAGCTTGCAGAGGGGATGAATATAAGAAAATCTTATCAGATGTAAGATTACATCCTAAGAAATATTTAGCTCAAAGGAAGTTTAATAGCAAACCGCTTAAAGGTGAGAATGATGAAGAATTCCATGTGTGTATCGGTTCGTATACCGTAGATGGCAGACATGCCGGTTATTATGCAAGAATTAGTGATTTGCCACGTATAGATTCACATGCTGCGGATATACCTGTATTGATTGAAGGGAATGATGAAGATGAATAATAAAGAAATATATAGAATCTGGGCTCCATATGGTAAAAAATGGGTTGATTGGGTCAGACCTGTTCCGTTTGTTAGTGTTAATGAATATTCAAGAAATTATAATTATATGAATATGATGGTTCCGAAAGTTAATTATTTAGATGATAGTTATGAAGGAGCTGCTATAATTGTAGACTTACCCGGAGCAGAGAGTGTAATGGAAGGTCTTGGACTTGCCAGAAAGGGATATAGACCGATACCCATTTACAACGGAACGATAGAGCAAAAGGATTCAAGGGCTACTGTAGATAATCAGACTGTAGGTGCAGCACTTGTATGGGGAGCTGCACAGTTAAGTCAAATAGAAATAAAAGATGATGCATTGCCTGTATTTTTACTTGATAAAAATAGAATGAATAGATTTAAAATGCAGATTTCATTATTTGATAACAGCTGGGATATTTATCATCAGGATTTGCCCTCGGCAGAATATTTTATAGAAAATAATATAAAGAAGATTATTATAATAGGAAGTTCTGTTTCAAAGGATTTGAAAAAAATTCTTTATGGATTTCAAAAGAAAAAAATTCAAATATATTTGGCTAAGAACTATGATGAGCCAAAGATATTTAGAATAAGAAAGCAATTTCAAAAGGATATATAGGAATGTAAAAATGATTAAATTTGATGGAAGAATTGTTCAATTTGGATTTGGTGCCGTTGGCAAGAGCTTTTATGAAAAGGTATCAAAGGAAATAAAATTTAATGAAAATAAATATATTGTTATTACGAGAGAGAAGGCAGAGTTTCACGATTATATAAATCTTGGCGGTTTGGTTAGCAATTTTGTAGTTGGAGAAGTGAAAAGAGAGAACTTCAAGGAAGTATTTGGATTTTATTTAAGTGAAGGAGATTTGCTTATTGATTTTGCAGATACTGTTGGAACCAGAGATATTTGTGAGTGGTGTGCTGAAAATAACATTATGTATATTAATACGGGAGAGGCTGACTGGCCGGATCATTGGTACAGCATTTTCGAAGAGAATGATTTAAAGCATATTCTTAAAGAGAAATGCAAAAATGAAGATGAAATGAATAAATATCCAATTGTTTTGCATCATGGAAATAATCCGGGACTAGTATCGCATTTTGTAAAAGCGGCGATTACATATGTTGTTAATACTCAGTTTAAGAAGGATAAACAACTTAAGAATCTTGTGAAAAACAATCAGTTTAATGAGGCTGCAAAAATTTTAGGCTTAAGGCAGATACATGTTAATGATATTGATTTGCAGGAGGTTAAGGATGAGTATAATGATAAACTGCTGTTTAGCACATGGTGTACAGATTCGTTTTGGTTTGAAATGCTAAGCGAGGCAACAGTAAATATTGGTACCCACGAAGAAATAGATTTTTCAAATGAATGTAATTTTGTTGATTATGAAAAAGGCTATTTGGAATTTAAGAAGATTGCAGCAGATAAGAAATGCAGGACATATTATCCGGGAGGAAGATTTGAGGGATTTATGGTACCGCACGAAGAAACTGTATCAATAGCTAAGAGTCTGGAGGTTAAAGAGAATGGAAAGGTCGTATACAGACCAACTGTGATGTTTTTGTATTCGCCATGTGTATATGCAACTGATTATTTTAAAAATGCGAAGGTGAATGACTATCCTATGCCTGATATATCTAAGCCAATGGACTGCGAAAATGTTGATGGTAAGACTATTATACGTGGATATGTGTATCCGCAAAATTTCGAAATTGTGTATAAAGAGAAAATTGCATCAGGGACAGAGTATGTAGGTATATTGCTTATCGGAGATAATTTTGAGCCTGTTTGGGTTGGGAACAGAATTGAGATGCCTTATTTATATAAAAATAAAAAGGAATCATTTTGGCAGACACCAACAATTACACCGGTTGCAATGTCTGCACTTGCAGCTGTTTGCTGGATGTTAACAAATAAAGAAAAAGGAGGAATATATTTTCCGGATGAGATAGAGGATTATAATTACATTATAAAAAAAGCTGAAAAATATATATCCAAAACCTTATACAAAACATTTTCAAAAAAAGAGATTGAAGATAATCTAAAAATTAATTTTAAAAATATACAGATGAAGGATTTATTTGCAGAATAACAGAATAAATGCTATAATGCTAATATCACGTTAAGGAGGTTTAATATGGAAAAATATATCGGTTTAATTTGTGTAATTGCAATTGTGATTGTAATTGCGGTATTTGTTATTGCTACATACAATAGCTTGATACGTTTAAGAAATAGGGTTAAGAATTCATTTGCACAAATTGATACACAGCTACAGAGAAGATTTGATTTGATTCCTAATTTGGTAGAGACTGTTAAAGGCTATGCATCGCACGAAAAAGAACTGTTAGAAAGTATTACGGCAAGTAGAACAGGATTTATGAATGCAGGCTCGAATGGTGAAAAGATGGATATGGATAACCAGTTAACATCAAGCTTGCGAACACTATTTGCAGTAGCAGAGAATTATCCGGATTTAAAAGCTAACAAAAACTTTGAAAATCTTCAGAACGAGTTGTCGGAGACAGAGGATAAGGTTGCATATTCAAGACAATTCTACAATGATTCAGTAACGATGTATAATGATAAGTTACAGATGTTTCCCACAAATATAATTGCAGGAATGTTTGGATTTAAAGAAGAAGCTTTATTTGCTACAAGCGAAGAAGCAAAGGAAGCTCCAAAGGTTCAGTTTTAATATTAGATAAAAAAGAGTTTGCACTTTTCAAAATGCAAACTCTTTTTATTTGTTTTAGTAATTGTTTAGTGACCGCCGCCACCGCCGCCGCCACCACGACCGCCGCCGCCGTATCCGAAACCGCCGCCACCGCCGCCACTATATGAACCGGAGCGTGTAGCAGAACGTAATCTTCGACCGGTACGTCTGAATCGTCCTGAACGATAATAATTGTTGCTAAGTATTTCGCTTTCTGATGCCTCGGGACATCTGATGCCTATAGCTTTTATTACTTTTTCTGAGATACCAAATGCAGTAGCATATATCAGGTATTTTTCCCATAATGGCAATTCAACAAAGGTACGTTCGTTGATAAGTGTATTACTATTTAAGAAATTATATAAGCCTCTCCATTTTGCATATTCATCTTCGCCATATTGTGTTAGTAGGATATGTTTGTTAGCCTTTTTATTAAGGAATATAGATGCAATAATACAACATACACCAATAATGGTATAGGAACCAAATGCAAGGTCAAGTCGTGTATGATATGAAATAATATTTGCTAAAATTATAAATGCTAATCCACAAATAAATAAGGTTTTGCTTGATGATTTTAAATTGTTTCTAGGTTGCTTATAATTTGCTTTTTGGAAGTAACCGTCTCTTACACCAATTGTAACAACTGAGCTATCTACATTTTTAACAAATGTAGTGGTGTTCTCATAATCAGTTGAAACGCGTGATTGGAATTTGCTCATTAATATTGAGTTATTAACTGCGTGACGAACAATCAAGTTGAAGTAGTATTGTTCAGTAGTTGTAAGTGGTTCGTACTCAATAGCCGGTTCTTCATAAGCCACATCAGCTTCGGCTGAATTAGTAACAGTTTCATCAAATGGAGCCCAAGGAGCCGGATTAAGTGTAGGTTCAGCTACAGTAGTTTCAGCGGAAGGGGTTTCCACAATAGGGGTTTGTTCAGGTGGTATATCCCATTTAAAGTCAGGGTCAAATCCTATGTCATTCATGCCAAATGGCGTTTGCTCGTTGGATTGTACAGGAGTTTGAGCTGTTGAAAATGCTGAATCTGACTGAGTTAGTGGAGCCGGAGCTTTAGGAGGGTTTTTAATTAATATTTCAATATCTGAATTTCCTATTTCTCTAAGCTCAATATATTTCTTTCGTGCAAGGCTAAGAAGTATGGCTGAATAAATACCTGAGTCATCTTTTGGTTCCTTGTGTTTACAAAATACAAGACTGGCAGCAAAGTTAGGATCTAAATCACTAGGAATATCTCTGTATAAATCTATCTCCGTGTCCGGTTTGTAGAATACATATTTTGATTTTAACCTTAATTTATATGTAAATGCATATATGAGTATAACTATTGAACCTAGTATCAATACTACAAACACAATCGTTTTTATACGTTTATATTTTGCAGGAGTATCAATATAATCCTGTTGCTCATCTAATATCTCCGTAAGCACGTCATCAAAATAATAATCATTATAAGATGCGTATTCAGTAAATATATGTTTATCTTCGCCATATGCTACTAAGTCAAATTCAATGTATTCATTGTATGGCTTGAATTGCAGCTGTTCCTCATTCAGTTCAAACGAAAAAGTATGGTAGCCGGGATTTACACTGTCCGATTCTGTGACAGGGAATGTATTGGAATTTGTACCATATGTAGTATAGGTATAATTTCCTTTCGCCGGCATCTTGTCGTTAGGAATAAGTATTTCTCCCTTTAAGGATTCAAGGTGCTCTATAGTATCTCCTGAATAAAGTGACAAATATAAATCGGAACAGTCATTATATCTTAGTGCAGCATTATTCATTTCGTACTCGATTTCAAATACCATTTCTTCGCGATATACACCATCTATATAGAAAAATACACATTCATACCTTTGCATATCTTCATCATATGGTCCTTCGCTGTGATACCATTTACCGGGACCGTATTCTGTATTCCAATTAACATAATCGTAATCATCCCAATATAATTTATCACTTTCCTCATAAATGATTTCGCTTCCATCAGGAAGAATCTGTTTTACAGAATTAACCTTGTAATCTATTTTTACGCCATCGTAGTAATCTTCACAGAGATCACGCCATAATTCCCAAAAGGGATTGCTTTTTGAGGCGGCATGGATATCAAAGGTTAAACGTTCTGTAATCACTACTTTACCATTACTTCCGGGTTCATCAACTACCTCGGCACGGTATTCTACATCTGTTATTCTTGCATAGTCATTAGGATTTAGGCTTGCATCTTCTGAACTGAGAATTGCCATAAGCAAAGGAAGTCCAAAGTTAATGACTATAACTAGAACAACGATAATTGTGACTAGTTTGTTTCTCATTTTCAACCTTCTTTCGACATAATATTTGATTTTAGTATATAACAAACATAAGAAAGTGTAAAGTATTCTGAAACAAAAGTAGATTGTTAATGCAGAATGGTGAATAAGGTGGTAAAATATATTTATATAATGTTTGAGGAGTGCTCGAATGAAAACAGATATAATAATAAGAGATATAGAAAATGGGAAGTATGATGAGGTATTTATAGATATATATGCTGATACGGCCTGTATTGATTGTCAAAAGAAAAGGTACATAGATGCTGTTAAAAAATTTGAGGAGATTTATAACGAAAAGGAAGTGCAGATATTTAGTGCACCCGGAAGGTGCGAGATAGGCGGAAATCATACAGACCATCAGAATGGAATTGTACTTGCAACTGCTATTAATCTGGATGCAATAGGAGTAGTTTCGGGTAATTCTGATAATAAGGTCAACATTGCTTCAGAAGGTTTTGGAGTAATTCATATTTCGTTAGATGAATTAGGAGAAAGAACAGATGAAAGGGGAAGCACGAAGGCGCTTGTTAAAGGTGTTTTGTCTGAAATGTCTAAATGCGGATATATAGTAGGAGGCTTTGACGTTTATATAACAAGTGACGTGCCGATGGGCTCGGGTTTGTCATCCTCAGCATCTTTTGAGGTGCTTATCGGAACAATAATATCCGGTTTATATAATGATATGCAGATTTCACCGGTTGAAATAGCAATGATGGGTCAATCTGCTGAGAATAAATATTTTGGTAAACCATGTGGCTTAATGGATCAAATGGTATGCGCTATAGGGAATGTGGTGCTTATTGATTTTTTGGAAATTGATAGTATAAAAGTAGAAAAGATAAATATTGACTTGGATAAGTGTGGATATAGTCTTTGTATTACTGATACCAAAGGCAGCCATGAGAACCTTACAGATGAATATGCATCTATACCTATGGAAATGAAAAATGTCGCAAAGCATTTTGGAAAGCTAACATTACGCGGCATTACTAAAGAAATGCTCACTAAGGATATAAATGTTCTTAGAGAAACTGTAGGTGATAGAGCAGTGTTGCGCAGCCTACATTTTGTTACTGAAAATGATAGAGCCTACAGGGAAGCTGAATATTTAAAAGAAAACAATATTAAGGCTTTTTTGAAAGAGGTAAATGCATCGGGTAATTCTTCGCATAAATATCTTCAAAATATATATTCAAGTACTAAAGTGCAAAGCCAGGCTGTGACATTGGCATTAGGATTTAGTGAAGAAATACTTGAAGATGATGAGGCATGCAGAGTTCATGGTGGCGGATTTGCCGGAACAATTATAGCATTTGTAAAAAAAGAAAATGAGATTTTGTACATAAAAGAAATGGAGAATATATTCGGTGCAGGTTCATGTAAAACCTTGAAAATAAGAAAATATGGTGGTATTAAAGTGTTTTAAAATATACAAAAGGAAGGAGCTATTTTTATGGCATTAGAAGATTCGTTAAGAGCGCAATTAATTAAACAATTTCCGGCAGATGTATTGGTACTTAAGGATGATTTTCACAAAGAGTATTATGCATGTCCAACGTGTAAGAGGGTTGTTGCAATTAGTAATACAAAATGTATGGCATGTGACCAGGCGTTGAAATGGGAAAATATCAGAGTACAGGAAATGGAAGAGAAGGGAAAGAAAAAAGCCACGCTTACATTTGAGGTGCCGGCAGATTTTGTTAAATCATATTGTAGAAAATGTCCAATCTCATATATAGCAAAACATGATAAAGAAAATATGTATGAGTGTCCGTTAGGAATGAGAAATAATTGTCCTTTAGAGATTAATTGATGAAAAAAGCCTTGTTTTAAGGCTTTTTTTTTGTTTCGGAAACGTTATCGCAATTTGTGAAAAAATAAGACTTGGTCGTATTGACTTAGATTTTTTGGTAATATATACTAAATTTGGAAAATGTTTTTTAACATTTTTATATAAAAATAATAATAGAAGTGTATGTCTATATTTTAAATTATAATGTGTAAAAAAGGAGGTATTGGCAGGCGGGTTTACTGTGATTTGAAATATATAGACCCTATTTCGTCGTCGGGGGTTTCTATTATCTATTTTGTATATGTTTTGTGTTTTGAAATTGTATATTATAAAAATAGGAGAGAGAAAAATGATACTCAAATCAAAAAATAATACACGTAATAAGATTATAGGTGTAATAGTAGCAATTTGTTTATTAATTACAGGAATCATTTCTATTCCGAGGTTATTTGATTCAAAGGTTCCTGTTAAGGCAGCAAATTCATCTAGTTATAATTTAGCTAGTAACATTCAAGATGGTGTTATATTACACTGTTTTGACTGGAAGTATAATGATATTAGATATGAACTTCCTAATATTGCGGCAGCAGGTTTTACATCAGTACAGACATCGCCAGCTCAGGTTGGTAAGGAATCTGGTGCTTGGTATTGGTTATACCAGCCACTTGGCTTCTATGCAGGAACTAATGATTTAGGAACTGTAGATGAGCTTAAGGCTCTTTGTTCAGAAGCTGATAAGTATGGTATCAAAGTAATCGTAGACGTAGTTGCTAACCATTTAGGAAGTGACCACTCTAGAATTCAGAGTGATTTAAGAGATAGCCAGTATTGGCACACATACGGAACAGTTTCTAACTGGTCAGATCGTTATCAGGTAGTTATGGGTGAAATCGGAATGCCTGATATTAACAGTGAACATAGTTATGTTCAGCAGGTAGTTGCTAATTATATTAATGAATTAAAGAGCTATGGTGTAGACGGTATCAGATGGGATGCTGCTAAGCATATAGCATTACCAAGTGAAAATTGTAACTTCTGGTCAACAGTAACAAGCCAAGGATTATATCACTATGGTGAGATTTTAGTTGGTCCAGACGATAGAAGTTCTGGTAACGAAGGATTAATGAAAGAGTATACAAACTACATGTCAGTTACAGATAGTTCATATGGTAAGACTCTTCGTGATGCATTTGCATCAGGATCAGTTCCAAGTGCATATGGTAACTGGGCTGCACGTGGTATTGCAAATAATAAATTAATTTACTGGGGCGAAAGCCATGATACATGGTCAAATGGTACTGATTGGGGATATTCAAATGGAATGAGCCAGAATGTAATTGACCGTGCATATGCAGTTGCAGCAAGTAGAAATGAAGTATCAGCATTGTATTTTTCACGTCCTGCTTCAAAGGATAAGAATAGCATCAGAGGTGGACAGAAGGGTAGTACACACTTTACAAGTGCAGAAGTAGCAGCAGTAAATCATTTCCACAATGCAATGATAGGACAGAAGGATTACTATACAACTGGTAATAACTGTGCTGTTGTATCTCGTGAGTCAGGTGCCGTAATCGTTGCAGGTAGTGGTGGAAACTTCACAGTTTCAGTTCCAAATGGTGGTAGTACAACTCAGCCGGGTACATATAAGGAAGCTATAACAGGTTCAACATGGACAGTTACATCTTCAACAATTTCAGGTTATATCGGTTCTTCAGGTATTGCAGTAATCTACAAGGAAGGCTATGAAATACCTACAGGAACAACAACTACTGAGAACGTTTCAGAAGCAGGAACAGTTTACTTCAAAAATACAAGTAATTGGAGCGATGTGTATGCATACTACTGGAGTGATTCAAATACGACCATGACAACATGGCCTGGTGTTAAGATGACAAATGTAGGAGATAATGTATACAGCGTTAACATTCCAGCAGGTGTTTCGAAGATTATCTTTAATAATGGTGGAGACCTTAAGACAGATGATCTTAACCTTCCAGGTGTGAATAAGATATATAACAATGGTAGTTGGTCAGACTATGCTGTAGAAACAACAACACAGCAGGAAACAACAACACAGGAAGAGACAACAGTTGCTTCAGATAGCAATATCTTCTATAAGAATACAAAGAACTGGAGTAAGGTATATGCGTACTACTGGAGTGATTCAAATACAAAGATGACAACATGGCCTGGAGTACAGATGACAAATGTTGGTAACAATACATATGGAGCTAACATTCCAGAGACAGCAAATTACATTATATTTAGTGATGGTAATGGAAATCAGACAAGTGATATAACATTAAAGGGTCTTAATAAGTTATATAACAATGGTAGTTGGGAAACTGTAGAGGAAGAGACAACAACACAGGAAGAGACAACAACACAGGAAGAGACAACAACTGAACAGGAAACAACAACTCAGGCTTCAGATGATTACAATATTTACTATAAGAATACAGGTAACTGGAGCAATGTATATGCATACTACTGGAGCGATGCTAATACAGGTATGACAACATGGCCTGGAAAGCAGATGACTAAGCTTAGCGATGGCACATATGGAATTAAGGTTCCAACAGATGCAAAATACATCATTTTCAACAATGGTTCAAACACTCAGACTAAAGATATAACAATTAGTGGATTTGAAAAAGTATATAACAATGGCTCTTGGTCGAACTATGCAACAGAAGAAGAGACAACAGCAGCTGGTAATTATCTTTACTTCAAGAATTCGAATAATTGGAGCAATGTATATGCATATTACTGGAGCAATTCAAATACAAAGATGACAACATGGCCTGGAAAACAGATGACAAATATGGGTAGTGGTGTATATCGTATTGAAGTTCCTTCAGATGCAAAATATATTATCTTCAATAATGGAAATGGTTCACAGACAAGTGATTTAACAATTTCAGGAATGAATAAGATTTACCAGAACAATAAATGGTCAAATTATTAAAATGTGAATAAAAACATTGATAGGAAGTGTCGTAAATGACACTTCCTATTTTTATGGGTAATTATTAAAAAAGTATAAAGTGTTTGAAGATTGAAATACTAAAGATGTATAATGGTTTTGTAGTAAAAATTAGTAATATACGAAGGAATAGAGGAATTATGAAAAAGACATTGTTGTTTGCTGATAGTACATGTGATTTATCAGAGGAGTTAATAAAAAAATATGGAGTTAATATTGTACCATTGTGTATAGTTTTAGATGATAAAAGTTATTACGATATGTCAGAGATTACTCCGGATGAGATTTATGAATGGGCAGATAAGAACAAAAAAACGCCTAAGACAGCGGCAGCCACATTTGAGTACTTGCAGGATAAGGTGGTTCCATATCTTGAAGAAGGAAATGATATTATTTTCTTCGGTATTTCAGAAGAAATGAGTACGACTTGTAATGTGCTGAGAATGGTTAGTGAGGAATCTCAAAACGGTAAAATGTATGTTATTAATTCGGCGAATTTATCTACCGGTATCGGATTACAGGTGATTAAGGCGGCAGAAATGATAAATAAAGGAATAGATGCTGAAAACATAGTTGCCGAAATCGAAATATTAAAGCCTAAGGTTAGGTCGAGCTTTCTTGTAGATACACTTACATATTTGGCAAGAGGTGGTAGATGTAGCGGCGCCACAGCATTACTTGCTAATACACTTAAGTTACATCCTTGTATTGAAGTTATAGATGGTAAAATGGATGTTGGTAAGAAATACAGAGGCAGTATATCAAAGGCGCTTAAGCATTATGTTGAGGATTTAAAAGAAGATTTGTTAAATGCAGATTCGTCCAGGGTTTTTATTACTCATTCAGGCATTGATGAAGAGATAATTGAAAATGTTAAAGAACAGCTTGTAGCTCTTGATTATTTTGAAGAAATCTTAATAACAAGAGCGGGTGGAGTTATTTCAAGTCATTGTGGACCCGGTACATTAGGAGTTTTGTTCATTTCTAAATAAAGGAAGTCTTGTGAGTATAAGGTTACTTAAAAGACCAATAAATATACCGGCAATTATGCCACTAAACCATAATACGGGAAGGTAGTAAAGAATAGCAGTAGATTCAAGTATGAGCATTGCCATAAGGATTTGTCCGATGTTGTGACATAATCCGCCAGCCATACTTATGTTGGTTATTCCAAACCTTCCTGTTTTTTTTAGTAATATCATCACGGAAGTACTGAGCACGCCCCCGGCAAAACTGTATAATAGTGAAAATGTATTTCCGAATGTTATTCCAGTAAGAATGATTCGAATTATATTGATTATAAAGGCATCTTTACAGCTTAATTTGTATATTGCTATAAGTACAACGATATTGGTTAGTCCGACTTTTATTCCGGGAAGCGCGATGAATGCAGGAATAAGACTTTCTAACCATGATAAAATCATAGAAGTAGCTATTAAAATCCCACGTAATGCTATTTTGTAAGAATTATTTTGCGATTGCATCTAAGCCCTCCTTGTCAGAAATATTGCTTTCGATTCGGATAACTACTTTGTGAGGAAGGCATACAATGCTTTCACCGGATTTTGAAATCTTACCGAAATTCACACATAATTTATCAGGACAATCAGCAGTATCAATCCATGCGTATCCGTCTTTTATTGTTAGTCTGTTTAATCCATAGGTGTCTATATCATATGTAATGTCTTTTGCCAACTCAAAGCATTCTATATCTTTTCCGTTAACAGAAACAATAACGTGGGTTCCGTCATTTTTTTGAGTTATGGTTAAAAAAAGGATGAACAATCCAATGCCGATTAAGCATAAAAATAAACCGAATTTTGCTATGAATTTCTTTGCGGACATCAGTATTCCTCCTTAAATAATTTTGTTATAATTTTATAATAAACTTTTGACAGAAATAATGCAACTTTTATTGAATTATAGGGTTGTCTATGTTATATTGAGTGTGAGTTAATACAAATTGTTAGAGAGGTAAAAATATGGATGGAAATGTGTTTGTAACAAAAGAATTTGAAGAAAAATATACTTATGAAGGAAAGGATCTTGGTGCAGTTTATTCTAAGGAAAATACAACATTTAAGGTATGGGCACCAACTGCCAGTTCAGTATCAGTTTGTCTATATACAAAGGGAAGCTCTGCAGAGACAGGAGATAAGTTTATTAATGAATATGAAATGACTCTGGGAGATAAAGGGGTATATACAAAGGTAGTAGATGGAGATTTAGATGGAGTTTACTACATTTATAAGGTAACAGTCGATGGTGTTACAAGAGAAACCTGTGATGTATATGCTAAGGCGAGTGGTGTTAACAGCTTAAGAAGTATGGTTATAGATTTATCAAGAACTAATCCGGAGGGCTGGGAAAATGATAAACATATTACATTTCCATTAGAAGAGACTGAGATTTGGGAGGTTCATGTAGGTGATTTTTCAAATGATATATCATCGGGAATCAAGCCGGAGCATAGAGGTAAATTCCTTGCATTTACAGATGATACCTCTACACTTAATGGTGACGGAGTACATCCAACTTGCGTGAATTATCTTAAGCAACTGGGAATTACACATGTACACCTTCTTCCGTCATATGATTATGGTTCGATAGATGAAACAAAAGAGAATGAGAATATTAACTGGGGCTATGACCCTGTTAACTACAATGTTCCGGAAGGCTCTTACTCAACGAATCCATTTGATGGTGCAGTAAGAATTAAGGAATTTAAGGAAATGGTTATGGCACTTCATAAGGCAGGAATATCTGTGGTTATGGATGTTGTATACAATCACACATATTCGCTTGATTCTGTATTTGAAAAGACAGTTCCGGGATATTATTACAGACAGGATGAAAATGGTAAATACACTGATGGGTCGGCATGTGGAAATGATACAGCAAGTGACAGAGAAATGTATAGAAGATATATGATTGATTCTGTTATGTATTGGGCAAACGAATATCATATTGATGGTTTTAGATTTGACCTTATGGGACTTCATGATGTTGAGACAATGAATCAGATTAGAGAAGCAGTTAATACAATTCCTGAATGTGGAAAGGAAATGATTATTTATGGTGAGCCTTGGTCTGCTGGTCCAAGTGGATTTAGAGAAGGCGCAACACCGGCTACAAAGAAGGCTATTAATGAACTTGCTGAGGGTATTGCTGTATTTAATGATGATATAAGAGATGCAGTTAAGGGACCATTCTGTGACCTTGAAGTGCCTGGGTATGTAAATGGTAAGGAAGATATGGAAAATGATGTTATGCAGGTTATTCCGGCTGGATTTGCAGAAGATTTTGGAGTTCAGCCAAGTAATCCTTCAAAGGTAATTAATTATGTATCGGCTCATGATAATAGTACGCTTTGGGATAAATTGATAGATTCAGTTCTTATGGATGACAGCTATACTGTTAGGAATGAAAGACTTGTTAAAATGAATAAGCTTGCAGCCACTATTGTACAGTTTGCTAAGGGTATACCATTTATGCAGGCAGGTGAAGAAGGCGCAAGAACTAAGTTTGGTGAAGATAACAGTTATAATATGTCTAAGAAGATTAATAACATTGATTGGGCAAGAATGTATGAATATGAGGATATGATTGATTATTACAAAGGACTTATTGCAATTAGGAAGGAATATCCACAGATTAAGTCGTTAACATCAGAGTCACTTGATGATATTATTTTTAATGAGACCGGTATACCGGGAGTTGTGGCATTTGAAAATGGTGATTTAACATTTATTTATAATGCAAGTGACAAGGATGTGTCAGCAGATATGCATATCCATGGAAAATATTTGATTGATAGTGGAAATATTGATTTATCAGCTTCTAAGGATGTGGAAGATATTATAACCGTAAAATCAATAAGCGCAACAGTAATACTTTCATAGGGGAAAAATCAGTGAATATTTTAACGGTAGAACATTTAACAAAGGCTTATACAGAAGAACCATTGTTTGAAGATGCAGCTTTTTATTTACAGGAAGGTGAAAAGGTAGGTGTCATTGGAATTAATGGTACAGGTAAGTCTACATTATTAAAAATTATAGCAGGACTTGAATATCCTGATAAGGGAAATGTAATTATGGCAAATAACATGGTGGTGAGGTATCTTCCTCAGCACCCTGTTTTTAATGAGGATGAAAATATATTGCAGAGTATAGTAAAGGGTTCGTGGGAACTTGAAAGTAGTGCGAAATCTATGCTTACTAAACTTGGAATAAATGATTTTGAACAGAAGACGTCTACATTGTCAGGGGGACAGAAAAAGAGAATTGCACTTGTGGCAGCACTCATAAGACCGGCGGATATTTTGATTATGGATGAGCCTACAAATCATTTAGATAATGAAATGGCAGACTGGCTTGAGGATTATCTTAAGAAATGGAAGGGTGCTCTTATTATGGTTACCCATGACAGATATTTTCTTGACAGTGTAACAGATAGAATTATAGAGGTTGACAAGGGACAGATTTATAGCTATCAGACAAACTATTCCGGTTTTCTTGAACTTAAGGCAGAGAGAGAGGAAATGGCTCTTGCGAGTGAGCGTAAACGACAGTCAGTTCTTAGAACTGAGCTTGAATGGATTAAGAGAGGCGCAAGGGCACGTTCAACTAAGCAAAAGGCTAGAATTGAAAGATATGAGGAACTTAAAAATATGAAAGGACCTCAGTTTGACGATACTGTGGAAATAAGTTCTGTTTCAACAAGGCTTGGAAGAACAACAGTTGAACTTGATAATATTTCAAAAGCATATGGTGATAAGGAATTAATTAATGATTTTTCATATATTTTTTTAAAGAATGACAGGGTTGGCTTTATAGGTAAAAATGGATGTGGTAAGACAACTCTTATGAAAATGATAGCCGGAATTGAACAACCTGATTCTGGAAATATTGTCATAGGTCAGACGGTTAAGATAGGCTATTACACTCAGGAATTTCAGAATGATAAGAATGCAGGAATTGCTTATATGAATCCGGAACTTAAGGTCATAGAATATTTGAGAGAAACAGCGGAGTATGTACAGACTGTTGATGGTCCTGTATCTGCTTCGCAAATGCTTGAGAAATTTTTGTTTAATGCATCTAAGCAATATGGTTTGATAGGAAAACTGTCAGGAGGAGAGAAGAGAAGACTTAACCTCTTAAGAGTTTTAATGGAGGCACCAAATGTACTTATTCTTGACGAGCCTACGAATGATTTGGATATTACGACACTTACAATATTGGAGGACTATTTGGATTCATTTAACGGCATTGTGATTACGGTTTCGCATGACAGATATTTTCTGGATCGAACCGTTCGCAGAATATTTGCATTTGAGGAAGATAGTATCAACCAATACGAAGGCGGGTATTCAGACTATGCTCTTAGAAAGGAAATGGAAACTGAACACGAAATCGCAAAAGAGACGGCTACGAAGGAAAAACAAACTTCTGTAAATAGACAGAATTGGAATTCAGGAAGAGAACGTAAATTAAAGTTTTCATATAACGAGCAGAGGGAATATGAAACTATTGAAAATGAAATAGCAGAGCTCGAGAAAAAAATAGCAGAATGTGATGAGAAGTCAGCTGCTTTTGCTATGGATTTTGTAAAACTTAATGAAATAATGAATGAAAAACAAGAGGCAGAAGAGCTACTCGAACAGAAGATGGAGCGGTGGATGTATCTTGAAGATTTGGCAGAGAAGATTAAGAATCAGTAGCATTAAGAAGTAGAGTGACGTTTCGGAATGGAGATTAATATGTATACACAGGAAGTAAAGGAATGCTCTTATTCTAAGAAATGTGGTGGATGTCAGTACATTGGTATGCCCTACAAGGAACAATTGAAAAAGAAGCAGAAAAAGGTAAATAAACTACTTGATAAACATTGCGAGGTAAAAACTATCCTAGGAATGGATAATCCATATTATTATCGCAATAAGGTGCATGCTGTATTTGCGAGAACTAAGAAGGGACAGATTATTTCAGGAACCTATGAAGCCGGTAGTCACAGAGTGGTAAATATAGATAGTTGCCTTATTGAAAACCAAGTGGCAGATGCAATAATAAGAGATATAAGAGAACTCGTAAAATCGTTTAAAATCCAGATTTATAATGAAGATACAGGCTATGGATTGCTTCGTCATGTTCTTATAAGAACAGGCTATGTAACAGGTCAGGTTATGGTTGTTTTGGTACTTGCGTCGCCTATAATGCCTTCTAAGAACAATTTTGTTAAAGCTCTTAGAAAGCTTCATCCGGAGATAACCACCGTAGTTCTTAACGTAAATGACAGACATACGAATATGGTGCTAGGAGAGCGTGACATTGTTTTGTATGGAAAAGGATATATAGAGGATATTTTATGTGGAATTAAATATAGGATTTCACCACAATCCTTCTATCAGATTAATCCTGTTCAGACAGAAAGGTTATACAAGAAGGCAATTAGTCTTGCCGGTCTGACTGGTAAAGAAAGAGTTATTGATGCATATTGTGGTATTGGGACAATTGGTATGACTGCTGCAAGTAGTGCAGCTGAGGTAATTGGTGTAGAACTTAATAAAAATGCAGTTAGAGATGCAGTTAATAATGCTAAGTCAGCAGGAATAAATAATATCAGGTTTGTGTGTCAGGATGCTGGCGAATATATGGTTAAGCTTGCTAATCAGGGTGAAAAGGTGGATGTAGTATTTATGGATCCGCCGAGAGCCGGTAGCGATGAAAAGTTTTTATCATCTATTGTTAAATTGTCGCCAAATAAAGTTGTGTATGTATCATGTAATCCGGAAACCTTGGAAAGAGATATTAGATATTTGGAAAAGAATGGATATGCAGCAGAAAGTGCTTGGCCGGTTGACATGTTTCCGTTTAGTGAACATGTGGAGACGGTCTGCCTTCTGTCGAGAAAAGCCCAATAATTATGTCGTCAATCTCGTCTATCACTGCAGTTGGGATTTATTGCTGATGGAAAAATATTGTTTGATGGTGCTTTTATTATATTTACAAGGAGAAAAAGGATATGGAATTTAAATTAGCTAAGAGATGCGACGCAGAAAAGGTATATGCACTTGTACAGGAAACTATCAAGGTGATTTATCCGAAGTACTACCTGAAAGAAATTGTAGATATGTTTTGTGAATTTCACAGTCGCGAAAATATTATAAAGGATATTGAAGTTGGAAATACATACATTTTGGTAGAGAATGAGGAGATAATTGGTACGGGAACAAAGAATGAAAATCATATTACAAGAGTTTATGTTTTGCCAGGGTATCAGAAAAAAGGTTATGGAACTATTATCATGAATCAGCTGGAAGAACTGATAAAGGAAAAGTATGATTGTGTTGATATAGATGCCTCGTTGCCGGCTTGCAGATTATATACTCATTTAGGTTACAAAACCGTAGAACATGGAATTTGGGAATGTAAAAATGGTGTAATACAGGTTTATGAAATCATGAAAAAACAATTTATAAATGAATCGTTAGAGCAACTAATCATAAGACCATATAAGCAAAAAGATGCAGAGGCGATAGTAAGTTGGATTAAAGATGAAAGGGCTCTTCGCAAGTGGAGCTCTGACAGATATGGTGCGTACCCAATAACAGCGGAGGATATTAACTATAAATATCTGAAATGTAATGGCGATTGTGAGGAGCAGGATAACTTTTATCCCGTAACAGCTGTGGATGCAAATGGTCCGGTTGGGCATTTGATATTGCGCTATACGAATAAGGCAAAGACAATAATTCGTCTGGGATTTATTATAGTTGATGACAGTAAGCGAGGTATGGGCTACGGAAAAAGAATGATACAGATGGCAATGAGATATGCTTTTGATATGCTGAAGGCGGAGAAAATAACCTTGGGCGTTTTTGATAACAACCCTTCTGCATATTATTGTTACAAAGCGGCCGGATTTAAAGAAATCCCCATGCAAGAAGATATTGTTTTTGAGATGTTTGGAGAAAAATGGAAATGTATAGAAATGGAGGCAATTCCTGTTACAAAGAAACAAGGGATATGTGGCTGAAATATCATTTTTCAATCTGCGAGAGAATGGATTTGATTAGAACTACGAATCCTGCTTTAGATATTTTGGTGAAAAATATTGTGAATTTATAATTATGAAATCTGCTTTGCATAAAAACTTTGATTGAAGAAGTGTATAATAAATTGTATAATATTAATGAATAAAATATTTGCTCGCAAATTAATGATTTGCTAAGGAGGATATATGAGTAGGTTTACAAAAAATAAAAAGGCAGGAATAGCTATATTGCTTGCAATGACATTGGCACTAAGTATATTCCATACATTACCATATAGTTTAAGTACTGTTAAGGCAGCAAATGGAGAAGGAAGTTTACTGTCTGTCACAACTTATGCAACAAAGAATGAGTTGATGAATGAATTTAATCAGGACGGAACGAACCCAACTATAGGAAAGATTGTATATGGAAAAGACAGTAACGGAAATCCTCTTGAGTGGTACATATTAGGTAAGGACGGTGGAAAGACTGAAGATAATATTTCTATTTTTGCAGCAAGTTCCATAGCTATAGATAAGGTGTTTAATTCAAATGAGGTGGAAAGAAATTATAGTTATAGTGCCAATACCGGATATGGAGATGCGTCAGGAAATATTGTAGTATATTCTAATCATTATGGTGCGAGTGAGCTTAGAAGCTTGTTAAACGGATTAGCAACTAATTCAGCTTATTTTACAATAGATGAACAGAGTTTAATGCAGTCTACAACAGTTATAACAAGCGATGCTAAGAATAGCATAGAATATGTTACTACAGATGTGTTATATGCATTATATGGTGATTTGAATAATAGGGAAAACTTGAAGGCAGGAAGCTATAATGACAAGGTGTTACCTATGTCACTGTATTGTAGTGATGGAGATGATTTCTGGCTTCGTTCACCTAATCCGACTTCATCATTATACAATTATAGTCTTACCGCAATTGTCGGAAATAGTATTAGTGGGGATACTATCAACGATAAATATGCGGTGCGTCCTGCTTCTAATATAAATTTATCATCTGTTGTATTTGCATCTGCTGCGACAGTTGCATCTGATACGGTGGTAGCCGGAATAATTTCGGATGGCACAGCAATGACATTAAAACTTGATGGAAGTAATACATCTATTGGAAGTGTTGTATACGATAATGCAAGTGGAATTTTGTTAGCGCAAAATGAAACAAATGATAAGGTAGCTGTGATGGTTCAAGGTAACGATGGAGAAAATGATTGGTATTATAGTAAAGTAATAGCTGATAAGGAATTTATAAATGCATCAGATATAAAGTCAGAAGTGGGATTAACAGTTGATGTCTCGCTGGATGATTGTAAGATATGGGTTGAAGCTACAAATAATGGTTTGACTTATGTTAAGGAAGCGACAGAAGCGACAATAATAAATGATATAGCTATAACCGGTGTTGATACACCAATAGCAAATACAGGACTTGATAATGAAGCTACTATAAGTGCAGTGGGTATTTCCACACAGACGCCTGCAATTACCTGGAAAGTTGAGGATGATACTGTTACAGGTAATGCAAAATATAATACTATATATACAGTGAATATAACACTTGAGACAGTCGCTAATGCATATTTTGCAACTAATATAGAAGCAAAAGTAAATGGAAATATAGCAACAGTTATATATAACCAGGATGGAACAATTACTATAAGTTATACATATCCTGCTACGGAAAAAGATACTATAATTTATACTGCGACAGGCTATGAAGACGAATATGACGGAGAGAGTCATGGTATTTCTGTGAATGTGACAGAGCCGGAGGATGCGACTATAAGCTACAGCACAGACGAAGGAAATAATAAGGAATATAGTGCAATCAATCCTACATTTACTGATATAGGAAGTTATACAGTTTACTACAAGATTGAAAAAGAGAATTATAATGCTGTAGAAGGAAATAAGACTGTAAAAATAAATAAGAGAGAACTTAATATTAAGGCGGAGGATCAGAATCTTATAGTGGGAGCTGAAATTGATACATCAAAATATACTGCAGAAGGTCTTTTGGAAGGTCATAGTATAAATACAGTAACTCTTATGCCAAGTACATCTGTTACAACAGGAACAAAAATGATATCGGTAGAAATTGATAAGATAATAGATGAACAAGGAATAGATGTGACTGCGAACTACGAAATTGTATATACATCAGGTCAGCTTGTAATAAAAGAGCCGGAAAGAGATACAGAAGAAAGCAAAGAAGAGACAACGGGAGAGGATGCAACAGAAGAAAATACAACAGAAGAAAATGCAACTGAAGATGTTAATACAGGTGATAATGAAACAGAGACAAAAGAGCTGGATGAAACAACAGAAGATGGTGAAACAGTGGAAGAAAGGGTAGAATCGCCAGATACTGAGGATAGCAATCCTATTAATATATGGTTAATCTGTCTGGTTGTGAGTGGATTTGTTGTAGTGGGTTTAAATAAACATAAAATTTCGACACAATAATTGAAAAAAATTAGTTTGATATGATAAAGTATAGATGTGAGATTTGTTTAGTATTGGAGGCGAATTTATGGGTTTAAAAAACAAAAAAAGAAAGAACAAGGCTAGGGGTTTAAGCATATTAATAAAAATGCTTTTTGCTACAGGTCTTGTAATGGTCGTAGTTGCAGCATTGTTAGCAACTATTGCATGTAAACAGGTTGAAGATGGACTTGTGGAGGCAGCGGTAGAAGCGGCAGATACGGCAGGAAATGTAGCTGTTGGAGAAGTTGACGGTGATGCTTTAGCAAAGATTAAAAAGGGTAGTGAAGGTACAGAAGAGTATAAACAAATATTTGATACGTTGTTAGATATAAAAAATATTTGTAGTGTAAAATATTTGTATACATTGTATGAGGAAAATGGAAAAGTGTATTACGGTGTAGATGCTGATAATACAGATTCGCAATATGCAGCCGGCGAAGAATTTGAAGTAAGCTATGAAGAACTCAAGACTGTATTTGAGGGAAATGCATATGCACAAGATTATATAGACCATTCTCTTGATGGAGATTTAATTACAACATACAAGCCTGTTAAGGATAAGACAGGAAAGGTGGTTGCAATAATCGGATGTGATTATGATGCAAAAACTATAACTCAGACAGTTGATGATAGCATGAATTCAATCATAACTACATCAATAGTTGCAGTAGTAGTTGGTATAATATTGTTATGTATAGTAATAGCAGCAGTGCTTAGAAATCTTAAGAAAATTAATTCGAAGATATATGACCTTGTACATAATGAAGGCGATCTCACACAGAAGCTTGATGTTAAGTCTAGTGACGAGACAGGACTTATTGCAAGTAATCTTAATGAATTACTTGAATATATGCGTGGAATTATGACGAACATTGCAAATAATTCAAGAAATCTTAAGGTGTCCTGCGAAAATGTCGTTAACCAGCTAAAAGATACAGAGATAAAAGTATCGGATGTGTCTGCAACAATGGAAGAAATGAGTGCAGCTATGGAAGAAACAAGTGCTTCGTTAATGGGGGTCAATGAAGCAGTAGAACAGATACATACAGCAGTAATGACTATAGCTGAGAGTGCAGTTGAGGGTAGCGAAAAATCAAATACTATTACTGATAAAGCATCTGAAATATATAACGAGGCAGTTAGAAACAGAGAAGATGCTACCGAAAAAGCCGGAGTAATGAGGGAAAATATTAATGAAAAGATAAAACAGTCAAAGGCTGTAGAAGAAATCAGTGTACTTACAGACAATATTCTTAATATTACCAATCAAACCAATCTGCTTGCGTTAAATGCCAGTATAGAAGCTGCCAGAGCAGGGGAATCTGGTAAAGGATTTGCTGTAGTTGCGGATGAAATTGGCAAGCTTGCTACAGATTCAGCAGCGGCTGCAAATAAGATTAGAGAAGTAAGTAATATTGTTATAAATGCAGTAAATCATTTGGCAGAGGAATCGGAAAGAATGATAGAATTCCTTGATGAAGTAGCGATGGCAGGATACGACAAGCTTCTTGAAACCAGCGAAAGCTACAGAGATGATGTTGCCAGTACAGGTGCAGTAATGCAGGAATTTGCAACAGCTAGTGAACAGTTAAGAAGAAATATTGATGACATTAAAGATGCAATAAATGCTGTAAATATTGCAGTTGAGGAAAGCACAAAGGGAATAGTAACTGTTACCATTAGTTCGTCAGAGATAACGGAAGCAGTAGGAGTTATTGATGATGAGGCAAATGCAAATAAAGAAATTGCAGAAGATTTAGATAAAGAAGTGGGAAAATTCAAGTTATGCTAAAATAAAAAATCGTCTTGGTGATACAGCCAAGACGATTTTTGTCCTATACATCATAAAAATATTTGATTTAAAACTGAAAAATAATACAGTCAGATTATATTGTGGTATACTGATTTATGAAATTGAAAGGCAAGATTGTAGAGTGAAAATATGTTAAAGGATATAATAAAACATAGTATATATATGACCATAAAAAAAGTTGTTTCATACATAGTGTTGGGTATGTTAGTGATGCTGCTTGCATGTATATATCTTCCCAAGGTTAAGAATGGTATAGTTGATTTTGATACAATGGAGTTACAGGATTTGTCAGGAAATCAATGTATAAGACTTTTAGTGACAGAAAATTATGGATTGTATAATGAAAAAACGGTACACAGATTGGATCAACCATTTAAAAAAAATAAAAAATTATATTATTTGGTTAAAGTTGAAAGTTCTGTGGAAAATGAAGAATATTTGATTAGTTTAGTTGTTTCGGATGCAGATAAAAAAGAGGTTAATAAGTTGGAACAATTAGGAAGGGGTGAATTAAATGAACCTTTAGAAATAATATGTGAGGTAGGAGGGATGAATGATTCAGAGCAGTATACTGTAGAAAGTTATATGTATGAAAACGGATATGATAATAATAGATGGTTAGTTTGTCATATGATTTTTTGTGACTGGGATACAATGGTAAAGATTGTTAATTATTTAATAGGGGTTGGAAAGGTGTTATTTGTTATAGCTATCCTTCTTTTTTTATATAGTATAAGTGGAATCAGAGTTGCAAAATTTAAAAGAGAAATTGAGAATAATGGGATTTTATTTGAAAAGGTATTGCAAGATTATGAAATGTCTACGGTTCTAGATAGAAAGAATATGTTTCGAATAGGACGTTTATGTACATATGTATATAGTGGTGAAACACCACATGTTTTTGTGAACAAAGATATTAAGAAGGTAGCCTATTTTACAATGACTCAAAGTGGTAAAGGAGGAATATTTAAGAAAATTATACATTATATTAGGATAGATATGGTGCGGGATGATTGTGGGGTAGCAACCGTAACCAATAAAGAAAACGCAGAATATATATTAGAAGTGATAAAAAAATCTATGCCATGGGTAGAAGTGGTATGGGATGTAGAGGATATTTAAAAAATCGTCTTGGTGATGCAGCCAAGACGATTTTTTATGTTATAGAAAAGTTCCTCAAAGATTGAGGGATAAAGGTAGTCTGAAGCGGACTTGTCCGCTTTATTATTGAATTATCATAAAGTTTTTTGTTTAGCCTTACATTCATACATCCTGCTGTCAGCAAGACGATAGGTGTTTTCAGTTCCAAGGTTAGGAGATTCGTGGGATATAGCATAACCATAGGCTATTGAAATATTAAATTCGTTATTGTCAGAATTATATTGGTTTATAGTATTTTCAAAATTTTCGATTAATGAATCAATTATTGATTTGTTATCAGTTTCAATAATTGCAATAAATTCATCACCACCAAGTCTGCCTATAATTCCTTTCTCCTTGAATGAATTATTAATAATATCAGCAGCCATTTTTATAAGCTTGTCACCAACGGAATGACCATGTTCATCATTTATGAGCTTTAGATTGTTGAGATCGAAAATAAATATTGAATAACAGCTGTTTTGCTCCTCGTCAAGTCTATTCATATATTCAGCACAATATCTTCGATTGTAGAGTTCGGTAAGCTGGTCGGTATAAGCATATTTAATCAAAAGAAGTTTTTCGTTTTCTTCAACTACCATTTTTGCAATATTTCTATAAATGTCTATTGCAAGAATAGCAAGAAGCATTGAAATACCGATAGAAGATAATCCTTTAATATTAAAGCTGTCTAAACCAAACGATCTTTGTAAATTATATCCCGCAATATCATAGAGTACGGTGCCGGCAAAAAAAGCTAATCCGAAGACATAGGACTTCTTGTTAACATTGTTAAGCCGTATATTTTTGATGAATACAAAAGAGAAAAATAACAAGTGTATTATCAATAGTGCGTGAAAGTATTTTTGTAACCGGGCTGCATGAACCAGATCAAGTGTATGTAATGTAATTGTTACAGATGTAAATAAAAATTGTATTGCAAATAATAATTTATATATAGTTGTTAATATTTTATTTGATAACATCTTAATATAACTGTACATAAATCCTAAAAATGGAATTGGAGCAATGTAAAGTGACATATATTCTACAAGTGAAATTGAATATATAGGTATTGAGAAAATTGCTAATATATTATGGTAGCATAAAGTCCACAAGCCCATGCATATGGAAAATAATGAAAGTAAAAAGAAGTTCATATACTTCTTCGAATACGATATTGCGAAAATGGAAAATAAAACAACAAATATTCCAAATATAACAAGGAATGAACCTACTAGCATTGGTACAAAATTTACGGTCATGAAATAACGATAGGAGTTAGACCATTCTGTTATATAGATTGAATCAAATTTGGAAAATGGTCCGTCTTCTGTAATTTTTAAATCGATTCTAATAGTTTTACCCTTGTAATTATTTGAAAAATTAATAAATTCAATACCACAACCAAGAGATTTGCCATTTTTGAGCCTTTCTTCGCCGTAAGAATGTATAAGTTCATTGTCTATATACACATCTAATGTTGAATGTCTTATGAAGAAATAAAGTGAAGGTGATACAAAATCCCATTCGTCGGGAAGCACTCTTGATAGTGAAATAGTATCATCTACATCAAGGGAACCTGTTTTGAAATCTTTAAGATTAACGTTTTTATAGACTTTATCATTAATAGTAATGTCCCAATTATCATCAATAACGAGCATAGAAGATGTTTTATCTATGTCACTACATATTAAATTAACAATTAAAAAGAGCACTAAAAGAACGCTTGCAAGTGAATATGCAAGCCAAAAAGTTCGAAAAAATTTTTTGTTAAATAATTTTGACATTAATACACTCCAAAATAACCTGATTATAATGTATTAATTATATCATTTACTGTTTTAAATGTCAAAAAAACAAGAGTTTTGTCGTATGCATTATTGAAATAAAAAAATTGGTATGATATATTAGATTTAATATATAAAATATGGAGGAATACATATGAGTAAAGTAAAAAAAGCTGGTGGATTCTTTAATGAATTTAAGGAGTTTGCATTAAAAGGAAATGTAATGAGTATGGCAATAGGTGTATTAATAGGTGGTGCATTTAGTGGTTTGGTATCATCATTTACAAACAACATTATAACACCTATAATAAATTGTTTTGGAAAAGCAGATTCGTTAGGAGTTGCACGTCTGGGAATAACAATAAGAGGTCAGAGACTTCAGTTTGGTTATTTTTTTGCGGATGTAATTAACTTTGTAATTATGGCTTTTATTGTATTTCTTATGGTAAAGGGTATGACAATGCTTGCAAAAATCGGAGAGAAAAAAGAAGAGGCAGCGCCTACAACTAAGGAATGTCCTTTCTGTAAGAGTCAGATAAATAAGGATGCTACAAAATGTCCGCATTGTACAAGTGAAGTATAAAATAAAATTAATATGCATATAAGAACTTTCGAGATTTTTCTCGGAAGTTTTTTATGTTATAGGAAAGTCCCTCAAAGCTTGAGGGATATAGGGAGTTTGAAGTGGATTTGTCCGATTTGTTCTTGAAAAAATAAAATGAAGTATGTGTCTTGTCATATGTAAACTAATATGTTATACTCCCATAAAAACGAATTTAAGAGGTGTGAAGATTGAATCTAAAAGATAAGATAAATAGAATTGAAGAACTGAAAAAAGAAAAAAATGCAGTGATTATGGCACATTATTACGTTGATGGCGAGGTGCAGGGTGTTGCTGATTATTTAGGAGACTCATATTATCTGAGCCATGCAGCAACTACTATAGATAAAAATATTATTGTATTGTGCGGAGTAAAGTTTATGGGAGAAAGTGCAAAGGCTTTAAATCCGGAGAAGAAGATTTTGCTTCCGGCCAGTGAGGCGGAATGTCCGATGGCACATATGGCTACAGTGGAGTCGATAAGGGAAGTAAGAGAAAAGTATGAGGATGTTGCTGTGGTTTGTTATGTGAATTCTACAGCCGAGTTAAAGGCAGAAAGTGATGTATGTGTGACATCAGCAAATGCTCTTAATATAGTATCAAAATTGCCAAATAAAAACATATTTTTTATACCCGATAAAAATTTGGCAACATATATATCGAAGAAATTACCGGATAAGAATTTTATTTTTAATAAGGGGTGCTGTTACATACATGACAGAATTACAAAGGAGCAGGTAGCGTTAGCGAAGGAATTACATCCCGATGCAAAATTATTGGTTCATCCGGAATGTAAGTCGGATATAGCGGATATAGCAGATTATGTGGGAAGCACATCAGAAATTATCAGATATGTTAAGGAAAGTAGTGATAACGAATTTATTATTGCTACAGAAGAAGGCGTTTTATTTGAACTTAATAATGTGGCACCAGAGAAGCAATTCTATACAGTGACAAAGGAACAGATTTGTCCGGGAATGAAAATGGTATCTCTTGACAACATAATAGAAGTACTTGAAAATGAATCGTCACAGATAGAAATGGACAGGGAACTTATAGATAAAGCAAAAATACCTATGGAAAAGATGTTAGAGCTTGCAAAAAAATAGCATCAGGAAGGACGATATTAATATGAAAAATAGCGTATATGATGTGGTAATTGTTGGAAGCGGAGTGGCAGGATGCTTCACGGCACTTCATTTACCAAAGGAATGGAAAATTCTTATGATAACTAAGAGTAGCTTGGAGGAAAGTGATTCATTTCTTGCGCAGGGTGGAATCTGTGTGTTAAAGGATGAAAATGACTTTGAAAGTTTTTATGAGGACACGATGAAAGCAGGACATTATGAGAATAGACCTGAAGCTGTTAGAGAAATGATAATGTCATCAAGAGCAGTTATAAACGAGTTGATAGAATTTGGAGTAGATTTTCATACGGAAAATGGAAAATTATGCTATACAAAAGAGGGAGCACATTCTACTAACAGAATCTTATATTACAAAGATGTGACGGGAAAAGAAATAATCAGAAAACTACTTGCCCGAGTAAAAGAGTTGGAGAATGTTACGATTAAGACCAATACGGAAATGATAGATATTCTGTGCAAAGATAATTGCTGTGATGGTATTCTTTTGAGAAATGGTGAAGAAGAATTAGAAGTTGTGTTTGCAAGACATACTATGTGGGCGTGCGGAGGCATAGGCGGAATATATGAAAATTCAACTAATTATACACATTTAACCGGAGATGCGCTCGCATTATCAATTAAGCACAATATAAAAATTAAAAATATAGACTATGTGCAGATACATCCGACAACCCTTTATTCTAATAAAAAAGAACGAAGATTTCTTATATCTGAATCAGTAAGAGGAGAGGGAGCAATTCTGTTAAATAAAAATGGTGAGAGATTTGTGGATGAACTACAACCAAGAGATGTAGTATCTAAAGCAATATTTGAACAGATGGAAAAGGATGGTACAGAACACGTGTGGTTATCAATGATGACCATTGATGATATAGATGTAACAAAAAGATTTCCATATATATGTAAGAGATGTATGGAGGAAGGCATAGATGTTACTAAAGATTTAATTCCGGTTGTACCAGCACAGCATTATTTTATGGGTGGTGTGGACGTTGACCTTAACAGTCATACATCAATGAGGCATTTATATGCATCGGGAGAAACCTGTTGTAATGGTGTTCATGGTGCAAACAGACTAGCAAGTAATTCGCTACTTGAAAGTCTTGTGTTTGCAAAAAATGCAGCTTTGCATATGAACAAGGTTGATAAATATACAATTGCTGAGCGTTATAATATTACGGCTGAAACAAGTAGAGAAGACAGGTTGAATAGCATGTCGAAATGGAGTATAGATAAAATAATAGAAAAATATAACATAGACCTAACAGAATATGAGGATTATGAAGGCTATACACAGAGAAAAAAAGATGCCATTTGGGCAGAAATAAATAAAGAAAAGAGGAAAAAATAATGGATCAGATTACAGCAAAATTAAATGTAGATAATTTAATAATGATGGCACTTAGAGAGGATATCTCAAGTGAGGATGTAACAACTAATGCAATAATGCGAGAGGCAAGAATGGGAAATGCTAAGCTTATTTGTAAAGAAGACGGAATAGTAGCAGGTCTTGATGTTTTTAAAAGAGTTTTTGAATTGCTGGATAATACAGTAGAAGTAAAATTGTATTATAAGGATGGAGATGAAGTAAAAAATAAAGATATCTTAGGTGAAGTAACAGGAGATATTAGAGTTATTTTATCAGGCGAGAGAACGGCACTTAATTATTTGCAGAGAATGAGCGGAATTGCTACATATACGAGCAAGGTTGTAAAGCTTCTTGGAAATTCTAAAACAAAGCTTCTTGATACAAGAAAGACTACGCCTAATATGAGAATTTTTGAAAAATATGCTGTAAAGTGTGGAGGCGGACTTAATCACAGATATAATTTGTCAGATGGTATTTTGATTAAGGATAACCATATTGGTGCGGCAGGAAGTATTACAAAGGCTGTTGCCATGGCTAAAGAATATGCACCATTTGTTAGAAAGATAGAAGTTGAGGTTGAAAACCTTGAAATGGTAAAAGAAGCGGTAGAGGCAGGAGCAGACATTATTATGCTTGATAATATGTCAGCAGAGGAAATGAAAAAAGCTATTGATATTATTGCCGGAAGAGCTAAGACCGAATGTTCAGGTAATGTTACAAAGGAAAATATAAATGCACTTACAGATATTGGTGTTGATTACATTTCGAGTGGTGCACTAACACATTCGGCACCAATCCTTGATGTATCTCTAAAAAATTTACATGAGATTTAGAAATGGTAGGTAAACTATGTCAGGAGAAGATAGAAGAAAAGGTATATTGGAAGATATATCCAGTTCTGCCAAGCCGGTATCAGGAACTGTTCTGGCCAAGAAATATGGTGTAAGCCGTCAGGTTATTGTTCAGGATATAGCATTGATTCGTGCAGGAGGAATTGATGTTATCTCTACTGCAAGAGGATATCTTATTAATTTGGAGACAAAGGTGACTAAGATATTTTGTGTCAAACATACAGACGAAGAAATCGAAAGTGAATTAAACACCATTGTAGATATGGGTGGTAAGGTTGTCGATGTTTTTGTTGAGCATAGTATATATGGAAACATAAGAGCAGAGTTAATGTTGGCTTCAAGATTTGATGTCAGAAAATTTATGGATGATATTAGAAATGGAATTGCCAAACCACTTAAAAATCTAACAGGCGAAATGCATTTTCATACGGTGGAGGCAGACAACGAGAAAGTATTAGATTTAATAGAAGCGGAGCTTAAAAAAAAGAATTATTTAGTTTAATAACATTTACCTAAAACTTCATAATGTGATATAATATTACATATTTTTTATATTGTGGAGGTTGGTCTATGACAAAAGAAGAATTCGCACAACTTATATTGAATGAAATAGATGAAATGATATTTGTTATTGATATAGATACATATGAATTGTTGTATTTAAATAGCAAGGGAATAGAGCTTTTGTGTGACAAAAACGAAAGTTGGGAAAACAGAGCATGTTATGAGGTAATGTGTGGATTTGATAAACCTTGTGAATGGTGTCCTAATTCTATAATAAGAGAAAAGGGCAGATATTCGTGGGAGATATTTAATGAAAAAATTAATAAGTATCTTTATGAGAAGTATAAAATGATTACGATAAATGGACGTCAGGCAAAATTGTGTGTTGCTTCGGATATTACTAAACAGAAGCTTGCGGCAATAGAGCTTACAAAACGACTTGAATTAGAAGAGACATTGGTTAAATGCGTAAGAACCTTAAATGAAAATGATGATGCTGATGAGGCCATTAATGTATTATTATCTATTATTGCAGAGTATCATGATGCTGATAGGGCATATATATTCGAATATGATGAAAATGAAGATAATATAATGGATAATACATATGAGTGGTGTGCAGAAGGTGTTAAGCCGCAGATAGGGATACTTCAAAGACTGGATGTAGCTTTGATTGACAGGTGGATAGAATACTTTGAAAAAGATAATGAATTATGTATTTCATCCTTAACCGGTGAGGTAGACAAGGATTCGGAAGAATATAAGATACTTCAAATACAGGAAGTTGAGAGTCTTATGACGGCACCGCTTAGAATAGATGGCAAGATATCTGGTTTTATTGGTGTGGATAATCCTAAGAAGAATCTTGATACAAGGGTGCTTTTAAGATCTGTAAATGCATTTGTTATGAATGATATTCAAAAGAGAAAGGCTATGGCTAAATTATTTGAGTTAAGTTATGGCGATAGATTGACCAAAGTGGGTAACAGGCATTCCTATGTTGAAAGAATGATTGAATTTGAAACTAAATATTCACATTCGTTAGGAATAATTTTTGCAGATATAAATGGATTGAAAATAGCAAATGACGTATATGGTCATGAGTACGGTGATAAAATGATAAGGGATGTGGCAAATATTTTAAAGAAAATATTTGTAAAAGATGTATACAGAATTGGTGGGGATGAATTTGTAGTATTTTGCCCGGATATTGATGAGGCTGCATTTGAAGAAAAAGTGGCTCAGTTAAATAATAACTGGCCCGAGAATATTACTGTGTCTGTTGGCTCTGTATGGGAAAATGACTGTAAAAATGTTAAGAAACATGTGATGAATGCAGATAAATTAATGTACGAAAATAAGAAAAGATATTATGCCGAGAAAAAGGATTAGGTGAAAATATGCTATATTTTATTGTGAATGCAACATCAAGAAGTGGCAAGGGGTTGAGCATATGGAAAAGGGTAAAAGCTATTCTTAAGGATAGTAATATAAAGTATAAAGCATATGAAACGAAATATGAAAAACATGCTACTGAATTAGCAAGAAAGATATCATCAAGAGATGAGAAAAAGATAGATATTGTAGTGCTAGGTGGAGATGGTACTATTAATGAAGTAATCAATGGTATTGTCGATTTTGAAAAGGTAAGATTTGGTGTTGTTCCGACCGGTTCTGGTAATGATTTTGCAAGAGGGCTTGGGATTAAGGGCAAGCCTGAGGAAATTATTAAGGATATAATAAGTGAGGAAAATGGGACACGCATTGATATAGGAAGGGTAACATGGGATGATAATCAGACAAGATTATTTGCGATTAGTTCTGGTGTTGGGCTTGATGCCATAGTCACAAAAAAAACTAATACATCAAAATTAAAAAAGGTATTGAATAAACTAAAGCTTGGTAAATTGACTTATGTAATACTTACTGTGCAGACATTGTTTAGTATGGATACTTTTGATGCAGAGGTATGCTGTGAAGGAAATGAAGGTATCAGTTACAAAAAAGTAATATTTATGGCGTGTATGAATTTTAGGGCTGAAGGAGGCGGAGTGCCAATGGCACCGGGAGCTTTACCTACAGATGGAAAATTGTCGGTTGCAAGTGCTGCAGGAATTCCAAAATGGAAGACATTTTTCTGTCTTCCGTTGTTAGTGGCTGCTAAACACGAGAATATAAATGGATTTGATATATTCGAAAGCGCAAAGTTCATAATTAAAACTGATAAGTCTGTGACATTGCACACTGATGGTGAATATATAGCAGATGTGAAAACAGTAGGTTACGAATGTCTAAAGGGAAGATTAAATATGTTGAATGAGGTAAAGAATGGAAACGAATAGAATAATTGTAGGTTGTATGAGAATTAGTGATAAGGATGTACAATCAGTAAATAAACTTATTAATGCAGCAATAGAAAATGGAATTAATTTCTTTGACCATGCAGACATATATGGTCAGGGGAAATCAGAATTAATATTTGCTGAGGCTGTGAAAAATAATTCCGGTATTAAAAGAGAAGACATTATTTTACAGTCAAAATGTGGAATAAGACCAGGTATTTGTTATGACTTTTCGAAGGATTATATAATTAAGTCGGTGGATGGTATTTTACAGAGACTTAATACGGAATATCTTGATATACTTTTACTACACAGACCTGACGCACTGGTAGAGCCGTATGAGGTTGCAGAAGCATTTGATGAATTATATAGGAATGGAAAGGTAAGAAAATTCGGTGTATCTAACCATAAGCCTATGCAAATAGAATTGCTTAAGAAATATGTTAATCAACCAATTTTATATAATCAGCTTCAATACAGCATACCGGTATCTAATTTGGTGGCAAATGGTCTTGAAGTAAATATGACATCAGAAGGCTCGTTAGACAGAGATGGCAGTGTGCTTGATTATTGCAGACTTAATGACATAACTATACAGGCGTGGTCGCCGTTTCAGATGCCAAACTGGCAAGGTTGTTTTATAAATAGTGAGGCATACCCTGAGTTGAATAATGTTTTAAATGAACTGGCAGGAAAATATGGTGTATCTGCTACTGCAATTGCAACAGCATGGATTCTTAGACATCCTGCAAATATACAGGTTGTAACGGGAACAACTAATGCAGACAGGTTAAAAGAGATAATAAGTGCCAGAGATATTAAAATAACCAGAGAAGAATGGTATAGATTATATTTGGCAGCAGGACATATACTGCCATAGAAGACGAAAGAGGTAAAGTATGTATTGTAATATGTGTGGTAAAGAAATAGCAGACGATTCAAGATTTTGTAATATATGTGGCGCAAAGGTCATAACACTTGAGGCTAAGGTTACTAATGAACCGGATGTTGAAGAAAATAAAATGTCTGTTGCTAAGCAGGCGTTGCTGATTGCGGGAGCAACTATAGTAGGTTTGATACTTGCAGGTGGTATATTATTGTTTACGATATCGCTGATAAGTTATTTATAATTAACACTTTACAAGATAATAATATGTGATATACTGTTTAGTAGGTTTTTGAAGAAACGGAAGTTGTTATTTATGGAGATTTTATTTGAAGATGAATACTTAATCGTCTGTATAAAGCCTGTTGGGATTTTATCGCAAAAGGATGCGAGTGGTTCTAAAAATATGGTTGATGAGCTTAATTTGTATTTACATGATAAAAATGAAGCCGGAAATGTATACGTGGTTCACAGGCTTGATAAGAATGTAAGTGGCGTTATGGTATTTGCAAAATCTTCTAAAGTAGCCGCGGAATTATCAAAGATCATTGGAGAGAATAAATTTAACAAGGAGTATATGGCTGTTATTAAAGGAACGCCAAATGACAAAGAGGGAGTGCTTGAAGATTTACTATTTAAGGATTCTTCTAAAAATAAGACTTATGTAGTAAAACGAGAGCGAAAGGGAGTTAAGAAAGCATCACTTGAGTATAAAGTAGTTGATACGATGAATGTGGAATGTGATATTATTTCAAAGGTGTGGATTAAGCTTCACACAGGAAGATCTCATCAAATCAGAGTTCAATTTGCGTCAAGGAAAATGCCTTTGCTTGGTGATGGAAAATACGGTAGCAGGGAAAATAAATGTGATGTGGCACTTTGGTCATACAGAATATCATTTATTCATCCCGTGACTAGAGAAAAAGTAGATTGTTACAAAAATCCACCAGATAAATATCCGTGGTGGTAGATTAAAGGAGGAAAATAATTATGGCAGACTATAATCCGTATAAAGATTACAGTTACAAAAATGCATATGATGATGGTATGGAAAAAGATATTATGGATGGTTATGATGAACCATATGAGGATTCGGGTGCAAATATAATTGATTTAAACAGCATTCTTGTAAGAGCATTTATTTTTATGGTAATTGCGCTTGGTGTTACAGCATTTGTTGCAATGTATGTTGCATCAGATATGAATATGGTAATTAGATTATATTCAGGATATAATTATATTATTTTAATCGTTGTGGAATTTGCAATGGTATTCTTAACACAGTATGCAGTTAATAAGAAGAATTTACCGTTAGCTATTATCGGATTTTTTGGATATTCGGTGGCTACCGGAATTATGTTTTCAGTTATATTTGTTGTATTTGAAATAGGAAGTATTGCAAATGCATTCTTCATAACTGCAGCACTATTCCTGCTTATGGCTGTATATGGAATAATAACTAAGAGAGATATGGATCAAATAGGTGATTATGCTATTATGGCATTGTTAGGAATCATAGTAGTGTCGTTTCTTAATATGTTCGTATTTGAAAGCTCAGGACTTGACTGGATTGTTTCGGCTGTTACAGTTGTTATCTTTGTATGTTTAACAGCTTATGATACATGGAAATTAAAGAAAATGAGTGCACTGAAGGGTGCTGATAAAGAAACTAAGCTGGTTCTTGGAGTATATGGTGCTATGGAATTATATCTTGATTTCATAAATATATTCTTAAAGATTCTTAGATTTGTAGGTAGAGCCAGAGATTAATAAAAATAAGGCGTTGCTCTCGCAAATTAAAATTGTGGAGCGACGCCTTTTAATTTTGGTCTTATGATGCATCATCCGAATCGGAAATCAGAGATTCAATTGTGCTCCATATTTCATCACGCCCCTGCTTGGTCTGTGCTGAAAACGGAAGAATAATAGTACCCGGTTTAACATTTAATCCCTGACGAATAAGCTTTAATTGCTTTTGTATCTGACTTCTTTTGATTTTATCAAGCTTGGTTGCAATTATAATTGGGTTATATCCGTTATAAACAACCCATTCATACATATTCTTATCATTTGAGGAAGGCTCATGGCGTATGTCGATTAGAAGAAATACTGCCTTTAGCTGTTTAGAGGTCTGGAGATAGTTTTCAATCATCACACCCCATTTTTCCTGTACATCCTTTGACACCTTAGCATATCCGTAGCCGGGAAGGTCTACAAAATATAGTGCTTCATTTATATTATAGAAATTAATTGTCTGGGTTTTACCCGGCTGTGAAGAAGTCCTTGCTAAAGATTTTCTGTTAAGCAATCCATTTATTAATGAAGATTTACCAACATTTGATTTGCCGGCAAATGCTATCTCGGGCAATTTATTTTCAGGAAGCTTGCTTGTGATACCACAAACAGTTTCTAAATTTACATTTTTAATTATCATTTGAAACGAACCCTTTCTATACATTTTTCATTATTGTACTATTATTTTAAAAATAATGCTACCATTTTTATTTTTTGTAGTGTATAATGTGGATATCTGAAACATATCGTTATAAATTCCCAAGAATATTAAGGAGAAATGAATATTTATGAAAGAAAAGTTAATGAGTCTTTCTGTAAGTGAGTTGCGTGAAATTGCAAAACATCAGCATATAGGGAGAACAACAGGAATAAAGAAAGAAGAGTTGGTGGAGGCTATATTGGCCGCCCAGGCTGCAAAGGAAGAAGCTACAGAAGTTGCAGAGGTAAAAGAAGAAATTAAAGAAGATAAGAAGGAAGATAATCGCAGAACAGATTCTTTGGATGAAGAAAGAAAAGATTTAGACAGTGGAATAGTAGCGGATGGTATTCTTGAGGTTATGCAGGATGGTTATGGGTTCATAAGATGTGAGAATTTTTTACCGGGAGAAAATGATGTATATGTCTCTCCTTCACAGATAAGAAAGTTTAATCTTAAGACAGGTGATATTATTAAGGGTAAGGTCAGAATTAAGACACAGAATGAGAAGTTTGGTGCACTTTTATACATAAGTGAAATTAATGGACGTCATCCATCAGAGGCTACAAGAAGAAAGAATTTTGAGGATTTAACTCCAATATTTCCAAATGAGCGACTTAATATGGAGAGTGGAAGCAGTAAGCTATCAATGAGAATTATGGACTTGATAGCACCGGTAGGTAAGGGGCAGAGAGGTATGATTGTATCGCCGCCAAAGGCTGGTAAAACTACACTTCTTAAAGAGGTTGCTAATTCAGTGCTTAGAAATAATCCTAAGATGCATATGATTATTTTACTTATTGATGAGCGTCCGGAAGAGGTTACGGATATCAAGGAAGCAATTATTGGTGAAAATGTTGAGGTTATTTATTCTACATTCGATGAGCTTCCGGAACATCACAGAAGAGTATCTGAAATGGTTATAGAGAGAGCTAAGAGACTTGTAGAACATGGAGAGGATGTTATTATTCTTCTTGATAGCATTACACGTCTTGCAAGAGCATATAATATGGTAGTTCCGCCAAGTGGTAGAACATTGTCAGGCGGTCTTGATCCTGCAGCTCTTCATATGCCTAAGAGATTTTTTGGTGCTGCCAGAAATATGCGTGAAGGCGGAAGTCTTACAATTCTTGCTACAGCACTTGTGGAAACGGGTAGCAAAATGGATGATGTAGTATATGAGGAATTCAAGGGTACAGGTAATATGGAGCTTGTTCTTGACAGAAAATTATCTGAAAAGAGAGTTTTCCCTGCTCTTGATATTGTTAAATCAGGTACCAGAAGAGAAGACCTTCTTCTTAGCAGAGAGGAAATGGAAGCTGTCTATATTATAAGGAAGTCAACTAATGGAATGAGAACAGATGAAGCTGTTGAAAGAATACTTGATTTGTTTGCTAAGACTAAAAATAATGATGAATTTATCAAATCAATAAAAAATATTAGACTTATATAATAAAAAGTGCTTGCATTACAAGTTGGCTTGTGCTATACTTTAAAAGCTGTTTTAAAGTAGTAGTATGATTGGCGTCAGCCAATTTGTATATGATTAATTTTGTAGAGAGGTGAAAGAAATGAGAGAAGGAATTCATCCAGAATATTATCAGGCAAAGGTTGTATGTAACTGTGGTAACGAGTTCGTAACAGGTTCAACCAAGGAAAGCATCCACGTAGAAATTTGTTCAGAATGTCATTCGTTCTATACAGGTCAGCAGAAGGCTACTCAGGTTCGTGGACGTATTGATAAGTTCAATCGTAAGTATAATATGAACTAATTGTAAATAATTATGACAGATTAGGTTGAGGTTGCTAGAATCTCAACCTTTTTTTCAAGAAAGGAGTACACCATGAAACCATCAGGTATAGGCGGTCAGGCCGTATTAGAAGGAATAATGATGAAGAACAAAGAAAAGTATGCCGTAGCCGTTCGTAAGCCGGATAAGGAGATAGAACTTAAGGTTGACGAATATAAGGGAATTACTAAGGGTAATAAGATTCTTAATCTTCCTTTTATTAGAGGTGTATTTAATTTTATAGATTCACTTATCCTTGGAATGAAGACACTTATTTATTCGGCAGATTTCTATGAGGATGAAGATGAGGTAGAGGTTAAGCCGGGAGATAAGGTTGCAGATTCCTTATTTAAGGAAAAAGCAGAGAGTGTTATGATTGGTGTAACAGTGTTTATATCTGTTATCATTGCCATAGGTTTATTTATGGTGTTGCCAACCATTATAGCAGGATTTTTTGAGAAACAGTTCAATATACTGTCAGCAGGTCTTGTGTCTGCGATAGAAGGAATTGTTAGAATAACTTTGTTCCTTATATATGTGGTTCTTATTTCATTTATGAAGGATATTCAGAGAACCTATATGTATCACGGAGCAGAGCATAAATGTATTAACTGTATTGAGCATGGTAATGAGCTTACAGTGGAAAATGTTATGAAGAGTTCAAGACTTCATAGAAGATGCGGAACGAGCTTTTTATTATTCGTTATGATAATAAGTATCATTTTGTTTATGTTTATCAGAGTGGATGGAATGGTGCTTAAGATAGTTACAAGATTACTTCTTGTTCCGGTTGTAGCCGGCATTTCTTATGAGATTATCAGACTTGCAGGAAGAAGCGATGCTCTTATAGTAAGAATTATAAGTGCACCGGGATTACTTCTTCAGAGACTTACAACTAAAGAGCCGGATGAGGATATGGTTGAGGTGGCTATAGCTGCTGTTGAAGCTGTATTTGACTGGAAGCAGTACCTTGAGGAGTATGAGGCGGAGCTTGACGCAGAAATGGAAGAGTCGGAGGAGTCAGATTCGGAAGAAAATGAGACTTCTGATGAGTCTGATGACGAAAACGCTGAGGATGATGAAGATGACGTATAGGCAGATTCTTGTTGAGGGCGAAAATATCCTTAAGGATGCCGAAATTGATGATTATAAATCAGATGCATGGTTGCTATTTGAGTATGCATTTGGTATGAATAGAACCGGTTATCTTGTTAAGGCAGATAAAGAAGTTGAGGGCGTTATATCCGAGTATCTAGATATAATAAATGAGAGAGCAACCAGAAAGCCTTTACAGCATATTACAGGAGTTCAGGAGTTCTATGGACTTGAATTTATTGTAAATGAAAATGTTCTTATTCCAAGGCAGGATACGGAAATTCTTGTAGAAGAGGCGATTAAGATTATCAATAATCCGGATTGCAAGGATACAGGTTGTCACATTCTTGATATGTGTACCGGTTCAGGCTGTATTGCCATAACACTTGCAAAGAATTGTGAAAATACGAAAGTTACAGGTGTGGACATTTCTGACGGTGCGTTAGAGGTGGCAGTAGCTAACAAAGAAAAAAATTCAGCAGCTAATGTTGATTTTATTCAGAGCAATTTATTTGAAAATATAAATGATAAATTTGATGTTATTGTATCGAATCCACCATATATTGAAAGTGATGTGATTGATACATTGATGCAGGAAGTTAAGGACTTTGAGCCAAGGCTTGCACTTGATGGTGAGGCTGACGGACTTAAGTTCTATAGAGAGATTACAAAACAGTCTCTTAAATATATGAAGCCTTCCGGTTATCTTTTATACGAGATAGGACATAATCAGGGTGAGGCAGTAAGCAATATTATGATAGAAAATGGATACACTGCTGTTAAGGTGATTAAGGATTTGGCAGGACTTGACAGGGTGGTTATGGGACATTTCCCAGAAGAAATGGAGGAAGACAATGTTTGATAAGTTAGAAGACCTTTTGTTCAGATATGAACAGTTAATGCAGGAGTTAAGTGAACCTGATGTGGCAAACGACACAAATAGATTCCGCAAGTTAATGAAGGAACAGAATGACCTTACACCTATCGTTGAGGCATTTAAGCAGTACAAACAGGAAAAGCAGAACATAGAAGATAGTCTTATGATTCTTGAAGAGGAATCAGACGAAGAAATGAGAGAAATGGCAAAGGAAGAGCTTAATGAAGCTAAAACTAAGGTAGAGAATCTTGAAAAAGAGCTTAAGATTCTTCTTCTTCCAAAGGACCCTAATGATGATAAGAACGTTATCGTGGAAATCAGAGCAGGCGCAGGTGGAGATGAAGCAGCACTCTTTGCAGCAGAAATTTACCGTATGTATGTGCATTATTCAGAAGGTCGTAACTGGAAGGTTGAGACTATGGAATGCGAAGAAATCGGTATTGGTGGTATGAAATACGTTTCCTTCATGGTAACAGGAAATGGTGCGTATTCAGTACTTAAATATGAATCAGGTGTACACCGTGTACAGCGTGTACCGGAAACAGAATCAGGCGGACGTATCCACACATCTACAATTACTGTAGCTGTTATGCCGGAGGCGGAAGAAGTTGACGTTCAGATTGATGAAAAGGATATTCGTATCGACGTTATGCGTGCATCAGGAAATGGTGGACAGTGTGTCAACACAACTGACTCAGCAGTACGTCTTACTCACTTCCCATCAGGAATCGTGGTATACAGTCAGACAGAGAAATCACAGCTTCAGAACAAAGCTAAGGCATTTGCCCTCCTTCGTGCAAAGCTCTACGACATCGAATGTCAGAAGGCTCATGACGCAGAAGCAGAGGCAAGAAGAAGCCAGATCGGAACAGGTGATCGTTCAGAGAAAATCAGAACCTACAACTTCCCACAGGGACGTGTAACTGACCACAGAATCAACCTTACATTATATAAGCTTGATAAGGTAATGAATGGTGATATACAGGAAATAATCGATGCTTGTATAGCTGCGGATCAGGCAGCTAAATTGGCAAAGATGAATGAATAAGCTATGAGTGCAGAATATGTAAAAAAGAAGATTTGGACTGCTTGCAGGCCAAATCTTCTTTTTTGCATATTCTATAAGAATGCAAACGAAAGGTTAAAAGAAAAAAATGGGAGCTGCGATGGAACAGATGGCAGCAGTTGGCGAAGGAATAGCAGCATTCAGCTATGGATATGTGGGACTTCGTACGTTAGGTACAACGCTAGGACCACAGTTGTCGCTTGGTGCATTAACCATGTATGTATCTGCAGCTATCAATTTTTCTTCTATGGTAACGGCATTTGGACAGAGCGTGGTAATGCTGATTCAGTTTTTGAGCTGGCTTGATCCATATATGGAATTCATGTCTTTGGCAGAGGAAACAAAATCAACAGGAAAAGTTCCATTTACAGGAGAAGTAGAAACTTTAGAATTTAAAAATGTAACATTTTCCTATCCAAAGGCAGAAAAATCCGTGTTACAAAATGTGTCATTTGAAATCAAAAAAGGAGAGAAGATTTCGATTGTCGGCTTGAATGGGGCTGGAAAATCTACGCTTGTAAAATTGATTTGTCGTATGTATAAAGCAGATAGTGGAGAAATTCTTATCAATGGAAGAAACATTTACGAGTATGAATATTTTTCCTATATGAATACGATTTCCGCAGTATTCCAGGATTACCGTATCTTCAACTTTACCATTGCAGAAAATATATCCTGCCATGAAAAAGATGCGGATGTATTAGAGGTAAAACGTCTCATAAAAGAAGTAGGATTGGAAGAAAAAGTAGATGAATTACCACTTGGTATCGAAAGCCGTTTTGGAAAAGATTATGATGAAGATGGTATCGAACTGTCTGGAGGACAGGCACAGAAGATTGCGATTGCAAGAGCATTATATAAGAAGGCTTCCATGGTGATTTTAGATGAACCGGCAAGTGCACTTGAACCAATTGCAGAGGCGGAGATTTACGAGAAATTTAATGGTTTGGTAGAAGATAAGACTGCGATATACATTTCACATCGTATGTCATCTTCGGTATTCTGTGATAAGATTTTGATTATCGATGACGGTACGGTAGCCGACTATGATACACATGAAAATCTTATGCAGAAAACGGAGAGTCTGTATTACCGGTTGTTTATGTCGCAGGCGGAAAATTATAAGTTGGAAGAATGTTTTTCATAAATTGATTCAATATGGTGACTCTTGAAATCAGATAGACATTTTCCTTGGTGTGTGGTAGTATAAATGCAGAAAAAACAAAAGAAATTGAAGTAGGATTCTGCAAAGTATACAAATTCAATCAAGAAGGAGAATGATATAATGTGTAAAAGAATAGCTGCATGGTTTATCTGTATAATGATAATATTTACAAATATTCAGATTCCGCCATTTATTGAAGTAACAGAAGCGAGTGAAATTTTTGATAGTAATCTTTATGAAAGTGAATATTATGAGTTTATACAAAAAGGTGATCTTTTCTATCGAAATTATATAAAAGATAAATATGTATCTACTGCATCGAAAAATGGAGATGATGAAAAAGTATTTACAATTGAGAGTATCTATGCTTTTGAATATGCAATTAATAAGGATTTTCTTAGTGAACAAACGATTACTATGCTTACATCAGGTGATACAAAAGTGGTTGATCTTGATACATATACAGATATGGTAAATGTTTTTTGTGCAGAATCAGTTGAAGCAGTATTAGAAGCAAGGAGAAGTACAGATGCACCGGACTGCTTACCGGAAAGCATACAGTCTAACAGTGAAGCGTATGAATGGTTACAGGAAACTTCAAATGCAAAAGGAATTACAACGCCAAATTTCGATGAACTTTCTTTTTTGGGGTATGATCCCTTAGGCTCAACCAGCTTTTTTGAATACATATATAAATATGCTAATATGTCTCGTGGAGGACTTAGAGAGGCTGTATTAAATGATAAGCAGAAACTTGTAAATAAAGATGGGAATTTGATACTGGGTTGGGGAAAACTTCCGGATGGAGATATTACAATTCAGTCTTCCTATAATTTTGAGCTTGGAAATTTGTGTGGTTTATATAATGCTGAAAATTTTGCATTTGTTTCAAGTGATAACAGATATTATGTGATTAAAAATAATATTTTGCAAACACAGAATATGAACTTGAATTTTGCTAAAGATGTAACTTTGCATGATGTTGCATGGTATGATGTGACGGATGTTGAAGACAGGGATATAAATATTGTTTTGGATGAATATAATGGGATACATTATGATGATTTTATTAATCAAATAGGAAAAGTAAATTCTGCTTATTTGCACAAAGTAGAAGCGGTAGGATATCAGGTTCTTTTTTATTTATTAGAGGCATCTTTACCAATTAGTGCAGAAAATGAAGGAAATATAGTTTACAAATTATCAACTGATATGGAAACAGATATTGATATGAAATGTTTAAGTACCGTGACACTTTCTGTAAATGTTGAGAATGATATCGATGGCTGGTATAAGGATCACGTTTACTTTTTTAGTTCCAATCCGGATGTTGCGTATGTAGATGATACGGGAACAGTATATGGAATATCAAATGGAAGTGCTGTGATTACTGCATTTGTAAAGTCTGCAGGAAGATGTGTCCCTATACATTATAATGTTAATGTCACAGATTCGCTTAACATAAATAATAAGGTTGCTATTGGATATTTTTCAGAAGATTCTGTATTTTTAAGTAATGCTTCGGATGTAATATTTGACAGTCTTCCATCAAATCTTGAAAAAGAAGGTGGTGCTGCTTTTGCTTTATACGAGCAGCCAATGTTTTATGTAAATGGACAGATTATTACTGATGCGACAAAGCCATTGGCAGAAGATGATGAATTATTACTAGATAGATGGACACAGACATCAGCTTGTGGAACAATGCCATTTGAAGATTATAAAAAATTAGCGGATGAATTACATAAACAAGGGAAAAAGATGTATGTATTTTTTCAATCGTTCTATTCTGCTGATTATGGAGCATCTGTAAGTTCATCTTCATATATTCAGCAAATGGTAAAGCGATATAAAGAAGATAATACAGATGCTGAGGCAAAGGCATTTATTGATAAATTGATGAATGCATATAAAGAATATTTTTCAAAATATGGAGATGATTATGAAGCAGCGGGAATAGATGGTATATATATTACGGATCACTTAGGAAATTATGATAATTCTATTTATGGTATTGAAGGAGAACGCTGGAAAGAAGTTATTGATTCGTTAAGTGAGAATTATTCAGGAGAAATCTTAGCCTATGTAAATGATATTGATAGTACAAAAGAAATGCTATTAAATAACAGTATTTTTAGTTATGTAGATGGTATACATATATCTACAGGACATAAAATGCAAGAATTATTTACATCGGAGAACCCATCGATTAAAGAATGTAAAAAAATAATAGAAGATAATTATGTGGATTTTTGTGATGCCATGTATGAAAAGTTTCACAAACCTATTTCAACGGAATGGTGGATTTCAAGTACAAAGCATCCATCAGGTGAGCATAATATTAATGGAAATACATGGTGCAGAGGAAAGTCAGGAAGTATTAATGAAAATGAATTTAGTACAGAGGCAGACTATCTTCAGCAAATGAAGGTATGGGAGGCAATACTTGAAGTTTTCTCAGAAAAAATATATACAGATATAATATATTCAAGATATGCTTACCAGTCTGTGAAAATCAATAATACCTGTTACGATTTAAATAGTGGTTATGATTGTTCTGCTACCGTATATAGTAAACCTGCTGCCAGATTGTTAAAAGCGTGGAGTACGAAATCTTTAACAAGAGAGCTCGGTAAAGATGAAACGTTTAGTATTGACTCTATAGGACAACAGGAACTGATATATGATTATTGTACTGTAGTAAAAGGTGATTGCCTGGAGATTAATTTAAATCCGATAGATGCAAATTATGTATATGTTTCAAAAAATGTAAATATTGCAAGTGTGGACGAATTAGGTAAATTGACAGCAAATTCTGTTGGAAGAACTGCTATAGACATAATCAATAATGACAATGGTGCAAAAAAGAGTTTTATGCTATTTGTGCTTCCAACATCAGAGCTGTACGATAAAATTTTAGGTAAAGTAAATTCATATATTGATTTATTACATAATGAAGGTTATCCGGTTACTCAATCTACATTTTGGAGTGTTTATGAGTTGGCTATTAGAATTAACGAAAACATTTTGTCAGATGAAGAAATAAATGTTTTGGTAGATAATGGAATATTTGACTATTTAAGTAATGCACAGTATTCAAAGTTTGTTGCTTCATTAAAAGAATATAATACTGTTAATTTGGACTTGCTTCGTCTTGATGAAAATACAAGTTGTGAGTGTGAAAATAATGAACAATATATCAGAAAGTATATAGCAAAATGTTCATTTGATGGTAATCTGCATGAAAGTTGTGATGCTATTAACATAGGAGACGAGTATGAATTACACCATAAAAATGGAGATATTTTGTTTGGCTGGGTTAACTATGGCGGTGTAAGAGTTCAGGCAATGAGAGAATTTAGTGCATCAAATCAGGCTATGTATTATATGAAAGCGATACAGACTGGTGATAGAATTTATTTTGTAAATAATTCTTTGATGTATGACAGTGTATATATAACAGTAGATGGTACTGAAATAGGTTTAACACTAGAAGAAGATGGTGGTATAAAAATATCAGATTTTATTGATGCTGTAGGAGAAGAATTTTATAATACACTTGTAGATTATTATGATACAGATACAAATGGATATTATATATCTAGAGGCACAGGAAATAATGGCTTTTTCTTTATAAAAGAGGATATTGGATACCCTACTAATACTCTGTTTGATTTTGAATGCGAAAATATAGTGTCGGATGGTTCTACAACACTTGAGCCAAAGGTAACAGTAAATTATTCAGGGGGAACAGTAACTTTTTATTATAAAGGTGTTGATGAAAGCGAATGGAGTATAGAGTCGCCTAAAGAAGCCGGGAATTATATTGTAAGGGGTATTGTCTCGCCTAAGAATGGATATAGAAAGAAGATATGTGATAAAGAAGTAAAAATTATTGATAATAAAGCGCCAAGTGAAGCAGATAAGTTAACTCCACCATCAAATATCACATTGATTCAGAATGGATCTATTATTGATATTAACTGGAATAATGTTATAGCTGCTAGCAGATACAAGATTTTGAAAAGATATAATTCTGCTGATGAATGGGTGACAATTGGTTATTCAGGTATTAATGGATTTAAGGATAAAATAGAGGAGTGTAATCAATATATTGAATATGCTGTATATTCAACAAACCTTTATGATACAAGTGAATTATCTGAACCTGTTACTATAATATCTGAGAATCATAAATGGGATGAAGGAATTATAACAAAAAATCCTACTTGTACGAAAAAAGGTGAAAAGACTTTTGTATGTTCTGTGTGTAAAGAAACAAGAAAAGAAGAAATATCCGTAAAGGAACATTCGTATAAAAGAGAAATATCAAAGGCGAATATTAATACAAATGGTGAAGTGGTGAATATATGTACTGTTTGTAATAAAAAGACAAGTGAAAGCATTATTTATTATCCTGAAACGATTATACTATCTAAGAAATCATATACTTATAATGGTAAAGTTCAAAAACCTACTGTAGTAGTAAAAGATAGTAAAGGTAAAATTATTGATAAGGAGAATTATTCAATTTCATATTCATCAGGTTGTAAGAATGTAGGGGAATATAAAGTAATTGTTAAGTTTCAGGGTAATTATGAAGGAAAGAAAACTCTTACGTTTAAAATTAAGCCAAAGAAAGCAAGTTTGAAAGGGGTAGTCGCAAATAGCAAAGGATTTACTGTAAAATGGACTAAACAGAAAAAACAAATAACAGGATATGAAATTCAGTATTCTAAGTATAAAAACTTTAAGAAAGCAACTATAAAGAATATTAATAAAAGTAGTACAGTATCGTTAAAAGTTTCTAAACTTAATGCAAAGAAAAAATATTATGTAAGAATTCGTACTTATAAAACAATCAAAGTAAATGGTAAAAAGATAAAGATATATTCAGATTGGTCCAAAGCAAAAACAATAAGAACAAAGAAATAAAAGTAAAAGGATTGCTAAAGTTGTGATGATTTTAGCAATTTTTTTTATAATCCAAGTCTAAATAGTAATTTACATATTATTGTATATATGACATAATATATACGGATTCTTTTGTGCTAAAAATACAATTCCTTTTTTAAAAGAAAAGGAGAAATATGAAAGAAGAAACAAATTTTGTCCTAAGGGCGATGTCAGGACGTGAAAAATATGATGAAGCATGTAAAGCAACATGGAAGTTAAAAGAAATCATTGCACCGGTGCTGCAGTTTGCAGTTAGAGAATATCAAAATCATTCTGTTGCGGAAATAATAGGATATATCAATGCATCCACCATTTCCGATGCCATTCCATTGGATGATTTGCCAGCCTTTATCGAGGGATTGGAAAATTAGTTCTCGTCACCGACAGAAAAAAGGGTATTTTATGATATTCATTTTACAGCGAAAAATCCGGAACTGTCTTCTGAAGATATTCTGGTAATGCTTCATATTTATTTTGAAATTCAAAATGATTACAAGCCATCCAATCCAAGTTACCCGATTACCAAACGAGCAGTATATTATGCGGCAAGGGAATTATGTTCGCAGTTAAAGGTTGTAACACATAATACCAATTATGCAAAGTTGGAAAAGGTATATTCCATATGGATTTGCAATGAAAATATTCCAAGTAAACTTCTTTAGGCTACAATCAATAGCGGTGTAAACGAAAAAGCAGTCTACAGTTAATTTTATAAACTGCCCTTTCGTTTGCACCGCGTTTGATTTTGCCAAAGTGAACAAAGTCGCGTCCGGGGAACCGATATATATGGGGTTTCAATTCGGCTAACTTTCCTTAGAATGAAGGTTGGTAGAAACTATCGTATAGCGACTATTCAATTTATGGCATAGCAAACAAGCCTCATCGCCGAGACTTGGATTTCAAGTTTACTTGGAAAGACGATGTCCTTTTTTAGGATATAGGAGCGGAGCTTCGTACATATGCGTAGCAGATGTTTCACATATAATAAATGTCATGTGAGTCAAAGGAGCAACGAGATGGAACGAAGTGGAATCAAGGTGGGAGAAAGTCATTTACAAATTATAGTCGTTGGTAGAAGAATTAGAGCTAGAATGGGATGACTCTTATAGAACAATAGGTGCTGCAAGGTTAGTGGCGAAAATGTATTTAATTTATGTTGAAAATAGGTTCGTCAGAAAAAGTGTAGATAAATGTTTAGGATTCGTCAGAAAAAGTGTATAATTAAAATAAATAGTACATAATATGTAATGGGGCAATTAGAAGAATGGTATAACAGAAAAAACAGAAAGCCACTTATTTTAAAAGGGGCAAGACAAGTGGGAAAAACATGGTTGATGAAAGAATTCGGAAAAACTCATTTCAAATATACTGCATATGTAAATTTCGATAATAATAGCAAAATGGCAAATGTATTTGATAATGACTATGACATTGATAGGATATTAATGTCCATAAATATTGAAACCGGAGTGAAGATACTTCCTGAAGAAACTTTAATTATATTTGATGAAATACAGGAGAATCCAAAAGCAATCGCATCGTTAAAATATTTTTGCGAAGAGGCTCCGGAATATGCTATTATAGCAGCTGGCTCGTTATTAGGAGTTGCTATTCATGAGGGAGTTTCATTTCCGGTAGGGAAAGTAGATACTTTAGAACTTAATCCTCTAAATTTTAGGGAATTTTTGTTGGCGATAGGAGAAGAAGGTCTTGTAAGACTAATTGAAGAAATGAATATGCCATTAATCGAGAACTTTCGTGAAAAATATATTGACTGGTTAAAAAAGTATTATTATATAGGTGGGATGCCAGAAGTAGTATCGTCATTTGTGACAGAGAAAGATTTTACAGAGGTGCGTCGTTTACAAAAGAGAATTATTGAAATGTATGAAGCTGATTTTAGCAAGCACACTTCTGCAAATGAATTACCTAGAATACGAATGGTATGGAATTCAATTCCGATGCAGTTGGCAAAGGAAAATAGAAAGTTTTTCTTTGGAAAAATCAAAGAGGGTGCCAGAGCAAAGGATTTTGAAATTGCAATAGAATGGTTGTTAGATTGTGGTTTGATAAAAAAGGTTTACAATGTTAGTAAACCAGAGATGCCTCTGAAAGCATATACAGAGTTCTCTGCCTTTAAATTGTATTTGTTGGATGTTGGACTGCTCGCAGCTATGAGTGACTTGGATGTTAAATCCATCTTAGATGGTAATGCGATATTTGTAGAGTTTAAAGGTGCGTTGACAGAACAGTATGTATTACAACAATTAATTGCTGGTACAGAGTATACACCATATTATTATTCTGAAACAAAATCAGAAGGAGAAATAGATTTTCTGATACAAAAAGGAAAGGAAGTCATTCCGATTGAGGTAAAAGCAGAAGAAAATCTAAAGGCAAAAAGTTTAAAGGTATATTACAGCAAATTCAAGCCGAAAATAGCAATTCGTACATCTATGTCAAATTATAGGGAACAAGATTGGATGGTGAATGTTCCGTTGTATATTTTGGATAAATTTGTGGTGGATATTAGCGGATAAAGAAAAAAGTAAAAACCTTCCCGACTAGCCAAAGTATAGGGAAGGTTTTGCTATGCTAGTGACATATCAAAATTATTTGCTTAATATATCAATTCTTTGCTCAATCAAGAGTTCAAGAGCGATTTTCATATCATCAGACAAATAAGATTCTTTACACATTTCGATATATCTATCCTTAAGTTTAACAATCTTATCAATCATTTTTTGAGCAGATTTTTTAGGAATATCAACGGTCTCTGCAAATTGAATGAAATCTTTTTTGTGAATATTCTGTTTTTTGCCATTTATAGTTAATGCTAATTGCTCTTTATCTGAAGGGATTACCAGATTGGTTGAAAGCAAATCATAGGCAGCTGACAAAACATATTTGGTATTACCTTCTGATGTCTCTATAAGAGAAAAATTCTTGAGGTGCATATCAGAATTGCCTACGGCGAAGGAAAATACAACACGTAGGTATAATTCCGTCATATCAAATCCTTTAGATGAAGAATGTTTCGAAATTATTTTACCACAACGCTCATAGGAACCGCGATACTTATCCTCGGTTAATCTGCCATCAAGCTGACAAAAATCCTCCATTGCAAGAATTTGTCCGTTTTCTCGGTCAATACGCTTGGTAATATAAGCAAAAGCATTGTTTTGAGAGGGCATGCGGAGTAATGCATAAGGTACCGTTTTTATTCCGCTTACCTCTGCCATCTGCATAATAAGGTACTCCGTTTCTGGTAATGAAGTATATTCGTCAGTCTGGGGTTTAAGTATATAGCCTGTAGGATAATTTACCAGTGTTAAACGGGGCGTATCATCTTTGGATAAATGTAAAGATAATTTCTTTTGAACTCCGGGAACAGTAAAACCTTTGTTTGTACTATCAAGTGCAATTTTATTTAAAAATTCCTCAGATACATCAATATCTGGAAATTTAGATGTTCCAAAAAAATTGTGCATACATGAAAAATGCCAACTATAAATATCTTGTTCTAATTTAGCGGTAAGTGTTTTGAATGGTTTTCCACAACATAAGCATCGCTTCATTCACGAACCTCCTTTATTCGAACATTACCAATTGGGTCTTTACACGCAACAAGCAACAATCCAAAACGATCTTTGCGGTCTATTTTCCAATTGTGACTTACGATATCTAGTAACCAACCTTCAGGAATTAGACCATCAAAGAAAGAAAAAAGTGTTTTTGATGTATATTCCTCTGCTCTCATAGGTAAAGTAAGACTTACAGCAGTTGCTGCTTCATTTGCAAGGTATTCATTATCATAAATAAACGAATATCCTGAGTCAGTTTCTTTCAAGATTCCGGCAAAGGTGTCCCGTACATATACATATGCGATTCTATATGCTTCCATTATTCATCCTTCCTTCCGGGAACTGCCTTCATGTCAAACATTGAAAGTGCTTGGTTCACTTTGTCCATTCGGACGGTTTCCTTGCCTTGCTCGAGTTCACGAACAAAACGAAGACCGAGCCCACTACGTATTGCAAATTCTTCCTGAGTCAGACCTAATTCTTTTCTTTTTTGTTTGATAAATTCAGCAATTGTATTCATGATTGAATTATATACCCTATCGGGTATAATGTCAATACGTTGCATATATAATTATACCCGATAGGGTTTGAAGTATGCATTGTACAAAAACATTATACCCGATAAGGTATAATGTTTAAAATCTAAGAAATAGTTGAAACTCGTCAGAAAAAGCGTACTATTAGAATAGTAGTACAATATTTGTGGAGGAATAAAATGCAGGGAAAAGCTAATGGTGAGACGATTATATTACAATGATAAATAATCTGGATGGAGCTAATTGCCAGACTCTATTTCCTAGGAGCTTAAGCCAGAGAGAGGCTGCGATTGAGGCGGTAAAGAAAATTGGGCTTCCACAGATAAGAGAAGTGGATATGTCAGTATTTGATGATATGAAAAATGAAGCAGAAATGTTTCAAAAAGGTTACGAAGGTTTTAATAATAAAAGTATTTTCGTAGTAGACAAATATTCTTAAAAGTATTATAATACAAAAAATAAATACAATATTTTATTGATATTCAAGTTAAAACATATTATAATACGAACAGGAGGAATGTTTATTGGCAGAAAAAGATATAGCCGAAAAGAATTTCATGGCACTTGAGGATGTGTTTGCAGATGTCTACAATGGTCTTTTGTTTAAAGGGGAAGAGGTCATTAAACCAGATGATTTGGAGGATGTGAGAGGGTTTAGTCAGTATAAGGCTGATGATAGTAAACTCCATGAGCAGGAGAGGGATGTTCTTAAACTGTGGAAAGGGCATGGTATTAATCTTGCCTTTATGGGTATTGAGAATCAGACTAATCCTAACAAAGATATGCCGTTTCGGGTTATTGGCTATGATGGAGCAAAATATCGCTCGCAACTACTTGAAAAGGAAACAAAATGTGTGAATGATGAGGAAAAGCAAGTATATAAGAAGGAGAGATACCCTGTAGTCACGGTTGTGTTATATATGGGTAAGGATAAGTGGAATTATCCTAATAATCTTGTTGAATGTTTCAATCCTGAGTTGCCAGATGATGATGTAACAAATGTGATGAAAGAATACATATCTGATTATAAAATAAACGTATTTGATATAGGAGATATGTCACTTGAGGATATAGAAGTATTTAAGAGTGATTTTAAAATGATAGCAGAACATTTTGTAAGACTTAGGAATAATGAGCAGGATTACGAACCTGATAACCGAAGCATACAGCATGTAGATGAGTTTCTAAAGCTTATGAGTGTTCTTACAGGTGATACAGAGTTCTTAGAACAGAGAAATGTATATAGTGAAGAAGAGAAGGAAGGTGGAGAAGTGGCTATGGATAGGATAATGGAATATAGATATAATAAGGGTCGTAGTGCTGGACTTTTAGAGGGGCAGAAAATCGGAGAGGCGCGAGGAGAGGCACGAGGAGAGGCACGTGGAGAGGCGCGAGGAGAAAATTTGTTGTCTGCGCTGGTAAATAAACTTATTGAGGCTAATAGGATGACGGAATTAAAGGAAATTACTTTTGATAAAGAACTAAGAGAAAAGTTGTATAGAGAATATAGTATAAAATAAAGAATATGTTTTAGGGTATAAATATGGACAATTTGTGTGGAAAATCCCATATTCGCTATCTATGGTAAAGACTTTGGGGTTGATTTTACATATATTTTTATTATCAAATGAAAGGGGTATTAAAATGGATACACAAAAAATTGGTAAATTTCTTAAAGATTTGAGAAAGCAAAATAATATGACACAGGAGCAATTGGGCGAAAGAATTGGTGTTACGAATAAGACTATATCAAGATGGGAAACTGGAAATTATATGCCACCGATAGAGAGTCTTAGGCTTCTAAGTGATATTTATGAGGTCAGTATTAACGAAATTCTTGCAGGAGAAAGACTTAGTCAAGAACATTTTAAAGAGGCTGCTGAAGAAAATATCGCAACTGCATTAAAGAAAATGAATGCAGAGGAAAAGAAATTTGAAAATATTATGATATTAATTATGGCAGCTACAAGTATATTAGCAATAATTATAATGCTTCTTTTGCCGGGAGCAGATGGACTTAGTAAAACAGAAAAAGTAAAAGAATTACTAGTTATTATATGTGTATGGGCAATGGCAATTCTTGCTAATACTCTCAATTTAGTGGCCCTTGTAACTAAGAAATCTATCAATAGGTAAAATTAAACGTGTAAATATTTATATAAACCATAAGTTAAATCTAAGAGGATAAAAAATGTCTAAGAAAATTGATGGTAAAAAAACTGTAATAAATATAGTAGCAGGAGTAATATTTTTTATAATATTAGTAGGGGTTAGATTAAGTTTATCATACTTATATAGACATACAGAATTGTTAATATTCTACTTTTTTCTGGTGTGGTTTGATGAATCGTTAGGAATAATACTTTTCTTTTTATTGTTTTTATTGTTTTTTGTATATATAACCAGAAAAGATGAAAATGAAATCAAGTTAAAACCGAGTCTGCGTATATTTACAGTGATTGCATTAATATATATTGCATTTACAAATATATTTGAAGTATCAGAACAATATGAAGCAGTATTGATAGATAATAAAAAACCTTCGGCATTTGAATATAAATATAATATTATAAAGGATGCTATTGATGGAAATACAATAACAAAAATAGTACCTGTTGAGAATATAGAAATATATTATAATCATTATGTAGTGGATACAGGAAGAAGTTCTAAAGGAAGAGTGTCCTATTATATTAGATTTAAGATAGGTGATATACAGTATTCTTCGTTAGAAGAAAGAAGTACGGCTATATATGTAAAAGAACTTCTTAAGTGTAAAGAAAACATAAAGATTGAGTATTACCAGCATACAGGTATGGTTAAATCTATAGATGGAATTAGCAAAAATAATAATCAAGAGTTGAGACTGCATGTACTTGCAAGTCGAGATGAAGAAAAACAGGAAGAAGAGTCAAAAGAACAGGAATCTATAATGAAAGAGGAAGAAGAAAGGCTTAATAATGTAATGGAGTATTCAGTTTTAAGCGAATCCATAGGTAAAAAGTTATCGGAAATAGAAGAATTATTACAAAAGAATAGTATAAAAACAAGCTATAAAAAGGTTTATATAAGTTCTAAGATGTATGAAGTTGGTTGTATAGCATTTTATAATGATGACATAGTATATGTTGTTAAAGACAATTTGAATGAGGATATGTTAGTATTTCCGACAATTGAAGAAGGAATGACAAGAAAAGAGATAATAGAGCTATTAACTGATGCAGGATTCTCGTATGAATGTGACGAATTTGAATGTGGTATGCATGGTAAGGATAAATTGCATACAAAAGGGCATTCTAACGGAACATATATACCACGTCAGCATACGGTATGGTTTTCGGTTGATAAATAATGTGTAAGCACGTTAAAATATGTTAGGTGGATTGAAATATTTTGACCATTTTATTATATCGTTTTTGCAATTGGTAGAAAAATCAGGAATTCCCTTGTTTGTACTTTCTATAAATGCCATAAAAGAATCAATGTCAATGGTATCTTTTAAATAGTCCAACCAGAAGTTTTTGTGAGAGGCAAATCGTAGGTTCCAGTCCGAGGGAAATTGGTTGATTAAATTTATTACGTTATCATACTGTTCTTTGTTATCAAGATTGATATACCAGTTGGCTCTTTCTTTACCTATTTCTATGCAAGAAATTGTATTTGTAGAATAAAGAGTAATATACCAGATATCGTTATCAAGAGGGTTTAATGAGCGGTATGAGCATAGAGTGGAGTCGGTTGTCAAAAGCTGTGTTACTCTTAAACAGCTATTTTTATAAGGTAATAAAAAGTTGAGTGGTTTTCTTCTATACAAATTTGAATCAATTGGGAATACAGGTTTGATTATTGGATAATGATTTTGCAAATATGATATCATAAAATCGCCACTTTCATTGTATATTAAAAATAGCATTATGATTTATGGAAAGATTCATCCTTGAAATCATAATGCTATCCTTATGTAATTATTATATCGTCATATTTATTAATTAAATTAATAGGCGATATATAGCTATTAGTAACTTAGGTTTTCAAGTGCCTTATGGCGATCGTAAAAATATGTTAATGCAACAACTCTGTTGGTTGTTCCGTTTGCGGTTACAATTAAACACTCGTCAGTAGTGGTGTTGCAGTAATAATATGATGTAGAAGTACTGTCAATATAATCATTTACAACCGTAAAATTAATATCATATACAAATGAAGTGTTTTTTGATACCGTTTGTTCAGCATTTCCCATATTAATTCCAAACATACTGAAGTGCTTGCTATCAATATGAATACCGGCTTGCTTATTATCAATATAAATCACACAGATACCTTTTTGAGTGCCACTAACAGTAACCTTTCCGTTAGAATAATGATGGATTTTATTTGCCATTTTTTCGTTTGGTTCTAGTGAAATTTTAAGATTATCTTCTAAATCATTTTCGCTCATATTAATATATGGTGTGATATCAGTAACATTAGGAAAAAAATAAAGATATATTTTATATCCTATAAAAAGTAATAAAAGAATAAGTATAATTTTGATTATAATTGAAACTGGACTTGATTTTTGACCATACATTTTTGACTCCTATTATCTATTGTAGTAATTAAATTTTTCAATATAAGCATAATAATATGATAAAAGTAAAATGTCAATTTAGAATTATTTTAGATAATAAATTTATTGCGTGTAAATTATATATTTGATATAATAAGATACATAAAAAAGCAGATAAAATACATAAGAAATGGAAGGTAAAAAATATGCATTGTAGTCATTGTGGACAGGAATTACAACCTGATTCGGTAGTATGTAATAATTGTGGTGCAAGTGTCGGTTATAATGGGCAGCAGCAACAAAACACACCATATCAGGCGCAGCATTATCAGGGAACACAGAATCAGAGACAACAGTATTATAATCATAATCAAATGGTTAATATACCGGAAAGTCATAAACCAATCGGGGCGTGGGGGTACATAGGATATAATTTATTATTCTCTATTCCGCTTGTGGGAATAATAATGTTATTTGTTTTTTCTTTTGGAGGAACAGGCAATATCAATCTTCGTAATTATTCAAGATCATTTTTGTTAGTAATATTGATAGCGGTTATATTATGGCTTTTGTTTGCCGTCCTTTTGTTTGGTTTAATTGGTATCGAAAGTCTTGAGACTATGTATTAAGTTATTGCTTGACAAAACTATTAACAAGTGATTAAATTATAACATAAATTAATAATATAAACCGTTGATGCGGAGATAACGTTAATTATGATTCCACAGAGAGCCCGTGTTGCTGAGAGTCGGGTGAAACACAGATTATCAAATGGACCGCGGAGGGCGTAGTCAAATGTATCTATATGATACAGAGTATTCTACGACGTGTTGCATACGTCAGTTGCAAAGGATATAGAGGTATCCTGTTAAGTGCATGAGGTCGTTCTCATGAATTCAAGGTGGCACCGCGGATAATATATAAGATTTATTCGTCCTTGACAGATAGAAGGTTTCTGTCAGGGACGTTTTTTGATTATAATTAGGAGGTGCGGTTTATGTTACTAACAAAACGATGGCGTAGCTTAATAGGTAAGGAACAATAAAATAAAAAAATAGAATTTATATTATGGAGGAAACTATTATGATATTTAATAACATTGATTTTGATACTTATTTTAAGAATTATCCAAGTGAAGACGGCTTTTTTGGAAAATATGGTGGAGCTTATGTATCGCCAGAGCTTAAGATAGCTATGGAAGATATTACAGAGGCTTATTTTACTATATGTAAATCAAGAAAGTTTATTGATGAGCTTAGAAGAATTCGTAAAGAATTTCAGGGAAGACCAACACCTATTTCGCATCTTGAAAGACTTTCTAATTCCCTTGGAAATGTTCAACTCTATGTTAAGAGAGAGGATTTGAACCACAGTGGTGCACACAAGTTAAATCATTGTATGGGTGAAGCATTACTTGCTAAATATATGGGTAAGAAGAAGGTTATTGCTGAGACAGGTGCTGGCCAGCATGGTGTTGCTCTTGCTACAGCTGCTGCATATTTTGGACTTGAATGTGATATTTATATGGGTGCTGTTGATATTAAAAAACAGGCGCCAAACGTAGCAAGAATGAAGATTCTTGGTGCAAATGTAATTGAGGTTACTCATGGTCTTGCAACCTTGAAGGAAGCTGTAGATGCAGCGTTTGACGCTTATTGTAATGATTATAAGGATAGTATTTACTGTATAGGTTCGGTACTTGGACCACATCCATTCCCATTAATGGTTAGAGATTTCCAGAGTGTGATAGGTATAGAAGCCAGAGAACAGTTTATCGGAATGACAGGAGAATTGCCGGATGCAGTAGTAGCTTGTGTAGGCGGTGGTTCAAATGCTATGGGATTGTTCTCGGGATTCTTAAACGATCCTGTTGATATATATGGAATAGAACCACTTGGTCGTGGAGAAAAACTTGGTGATCATGCTGCAAGTCTTAAATTTGGTACAGAAGGTATTATGCACGGATTTAACAGTATCATGCTTAAGGATGAAAATGGAGAGCCTGCACCGGTATATTCAGTTGCAAGTGGTCTTGATTATCCATCATCAGGTCCTGAACATGCATTTTTACATGAACTTGGAAGAGTTAAGTATGATGTGGTAAATGATGATGAAACTATAGATGCGTTCTTTAAATTATCAAGACTTGAAGGTATCATCCCTGCTATTGAGAGTTCGCATGCAGTTGCATACGGAATGAAGCTTGCAAAAGAAATGGGAAGAGGTTCTATTCTTATCAATCTTTCTGGTAGAGGCGACAAGGATATGGATTACATCATTGAAAAATATGGTATCAGATAATAAATTGTGATATTATTAATGGGCTATTGTGCTAGTGTTAGCACGATAGCCCTATATTCACATATGGAGGAAGAAGATTATGGCGTTTGTAACACAATTACTTGCTATATTGGTAATATTTGCGGGTGTGGTTTTTGTGGCAGGTGTTTTAATAACATTGACAGGGATAATACTTTTGATTATTGGTATTATAAGAAGGAAAAGGGCTATTGCTAATGGTAAGAAGTCATCTAACACATGTATTGTTCTTGGATGTGTATTTATTTTGATTCCGATTTTTGCGGTGGGAGAGTCTGTTTTAGGAATATTGGCTCTTGGACTTCAGGAAAAAATAAAGAGGGACAGTTATGAAAATTGTATAGACGAGTGGAGAAATGAATGGGTTGATTCAAATGAAGTAAGAGAAGATTTAATTGAGGAATTCTTTGCTGCAGCAGATAATAATGATAAAGAGGCACTGATGAAATTGTATTCAAAAGAAATTCAAGAGAAGCCGGGGTTTGAAGAGGATGTGGAAGAATTTTTGCTGGAATATCCAGGTGATTTGTCAGGACTTCAATTCAAATATAAAAGTGGATATGAAGAAGGGTCTTCGGATTATGGTGTATCATCTGACTATTTAAATGCTAATTACGAAGTAAAAAAAGGTGAGGAATATTATTACATAAACTTTGGCTGTTGTTATGAGCAGGATGAAGAACCAGATAAAATAGGACTTGATTATATGGTGATAAACTCTGAAAAAGCTAAAGTATTAAGCGAAGAGTTGGATTGCGAGTTGGATGAGGATGAACATATAGTTGCATACGTAAATGTAACTGAAGAATTTGAAATAAGAAGAATAGATGGTGATCCTTATAGATATATTGATACAGAAAAATATACTAAGGAGGAAGTTATAGAAGCTTTAAAACAATCATATGACCTGAATGATTTGTATTGCTGTTTGGGAGAGCCAAATGGTATAAGTGGAAGGATAAATTACGTTGTATATGAAATCGAGCCAGATGAAAATGATTATAGATATATATTAATAATCCATACGGATGAGGGAGAAATAGTGAAAGATTTAACACAAATTGTTGGAACAGAAGAAAAGACAATAATGTGGTTAGATGATGAATTAGAGCCGGAAAGTATCGGAAATTAAGGGATGCAACGGTTGGTTGCGCGAGTTCAAGGTCTAGTTGGTAGACAAAAATACCTCGTAGAGTTATAAAAAGGGCATAAATTGAAAGAGAGGTAAATATTATGAATTTAGGTGAAAAGATTATTACCCTTCGTAAAAAAGAAGGAATGACACAGGAAGACTTGGCAGGAAAATTAAATGTAAGCAGACAGACAATTTCTAAATGGGAACTATGTCAGTCTCATCCTGAATTGAATTTTATTGTTAAGTTAAGTGAGTTATTTGGAGTGACTACAGATTATCTTATAAAAGATGAATCAGTAAATGAAAGTGAAGAAGTTAAAGAGATTGAACCAAGTAATAATGTGGTTGTGGTAAAACAGGGACTTAGTGCAAGACAGATAGTCGGCATTATAGTGGCTTCGTTAGGAGGGCTATTTGCTATTATCAGTATGATTCTTATGGTTAGAGATGCAGATTTTATATTAGGAATCATTGGTGGTGTAGTAATTGCAGTTGTAGGCTTTGAAATGTTACTTATAAAGAAGCATTGTTTATTAAAGATTTTATGGACCTTATGGGGAATGAGTTTTGCACCAAGTTCTTTATTTGTTGTAAATTCAGTAGGAAATCCATTTACATTAAATAATGTGGGTGGTATAATGTCGTGTCTGGGACTTGTATTTTTTATAGTATTAGTTATATATACAATAATAGTTAAACGAAATTCGGCAAAGAGGAAATATGGAAGCGAAAAAGAAAGATAATCCTTTAGGAACAGAATCGATTCCTAAGTTAATGACACAATTTGCGATACCTAGTATCATAGCTATGATAGTTGGGGCGTTATACAATATAATAGATCAGTTTTTTATTGGTCAAGAGGTTGGAACATTAGGAAATGCAGCTACTAATATTGCATTTCCTCTTTCTACGTCTTGTCTTGCTGTTGCATTAATGTTTGGTATTGGTGGTGCGTCCTGCTTTAATCTTGCATTAGGTAAGGGAGATAAAAAGTCAGCACCATATTATATGGGGAATGCACTTGTAATGTTAACAATTATAGGAATTGTTATGTGCATTGTATCAGAAATATTTTTAATTCCAATGCTTAATTTATTTGGTGCACCTAAAGATGTACTTCCGTACGCAAAGGAATATGTGAGGATTACAGCTATTGGATTTCCATTTCAGTTATTAATTACGGGTGGTGGTCATCTGATGAGGGCAGATGGTAGTCCTAGAATGACAATGCTTTCTAATCTAATAGGCGCGGTAATTAATACAATATTGGATGCCTTGTTTGTAATTGGTTTTGGATGGGGAATGAAAGGTGCAGCTGCAGCGACTGTTATAGGTCAGGTTATTTCGGCATTAATAGTTATTTCTTATATGACAAGAACAAAGACAGTAAAACTAGAACTTAAACATTTGAGACTAAGATTTAAATATTTGTCTAAAATAATGTCTATAGGAATGGGCTCATTTTTTAATCAGATTGCTATGATGATAGTACAGATAGTTCTTAATAATTCGCTGAAATATTATGGAGCGCTGTCTATATATGGCTCGTCCATACCTATAGCAAGCTCAGGAATTGTAATGAAGGTAAGTCAGCTATCATTGTCAGTTGTAATAGGAATAGCTCAGGGAAGTCAACCGATAGAAAGCTATAACTATGGAGCAGGCAAATACCACAGAGTAAAGGAAGCGTATGGATTTGCGCTGTTACTTTCAGGAATAGTATCTGTGGTATCGTTCTTAGCGTTTTTCTTATTGCCAAGACAAATTTTGTCTTTATTTGGAAAAGGAACAGAAGAATACTTTACATTTGGAATTAATTATTTTAGAATATATTTGTTTTTTACATGGTTAAATTTCTTACAGCCTGTTACAACAACGTTATTTACTTCGATAGGAAAGTCTATAAAGGGTGTATTCTTATCATTAACCAGACAGATAATTTTTCTGTTGCCGCTTATAGCTATATTACCTATGATTTCAGGTATTAATGGGTTGTTATATGCTGGACCTGTGGCAGATGTACTTGCGGCTATAGTAGCGATAGTAATGGCAGCTGGAGAGTTTAACAAAATGAAGAAAGAGGAATTAATTAGAGATGTCGTTAATTGAATTATTTGTAATCGCAGTTGGTCTTTCTATGGATGCTTGTGCGGTGTCTATATGTAAAGGCTTATCTATGAAAAAAATGAGTTGGAAAAATGCGATTATAGCAGGGATATATTTTGGCGGTTTTCAGGGCTTGATGCCGGCTATCGGATATTTGCTGGGAGTGAATTTTGCAGATATAATAGAAAGATTTGATCACTGGGTTGCATTTATTTTATTAGCTATTATAGGTGTAAATATGATAAAAGAAGCATTTGGAGAAGAGGAAGAGCTTGATAGTAAATTTGATGCTAAAACGATGATTCCACTTGCTATAGCAACCAGTATAGATGCGCTTGCAGTTGGTGTGTCATTTGCATTTCTTAAGGTTAGTATAATATATTCTGTGATATTTATTGCAATTACAACATTTGTGATTTCATTTCTTGGAATTAGAATTGGAAATATATTTGGGACAAGATACAAGTCTAAAGCTGAGATAGCTGGTGGAATTATTCTTGTATTTATGGGATGTAAAATTCTTGTGGAACATTTAGGTATAATTTAACTATAAAAAGAGTTTGCAATTTTGAAATGCAAACTCTTTTTTGAATAAATCATCTATAATATTTCTTCTATAAAAATTGTTCGTTCTGTACCAAGGTCGATAATTTTATCCTCGGTAATTGGTCTGTTAACTCGATTGTAATAGACTTTTACCAGAGGGCGCGGACCTTTGTTTTTACGAATATTTGATACAATACCAACTTCCTGTGTTGACAATCTTACAACCTCGCCAAGAGGATATACAGGAATATTTTCGATAAATGTATTTACAACATCCGGATCATAATATATTCCGCTTGTTCCGTATAATTCTTCAACAGCCATATATCTTGGTGTATTTTTATAAGTGATTTTAGCAGAATAGCTTGAACACATTCCAACAATTCTTGCAGTTATAGGAATTTCTTCGCCTGAAATACCACGAGGATAACCGGAACCATTCCATTTTTCGTGGTGGGCATGAATACAGTCTGCAATGCCACGAGGAATATTTTTTTGTATTGCAAAATAATAACCATAGGTTGGATGTTCCTTGTACAATTCAAGCTGTTGACCTGATAGATTTTCGCTTCCTATTAACATAGGCATTTCACATAAACCTACATTGTGAAGCAATGCTCCTGCTATTGTGTATACGATTTCTTCTGTAGTAAGCTTCATACAACCTGCTACAAGTCCTGAAAGGACGGCGGTGTAGAGACTGTGATGATACAGATAGAGGTTGCTGGTTATTTTCATTTCAAATAAAAATGGAAGAATCTCTGATAGCTTAGATATCTTCTTAATAAGTGTTTTAAGGTTTTTTGCAACCTTAACAATATCATCATTCATATTAGCAGAAGGATGTTCAGGACATAATGTTGCAAGGATGTGTAAAAAATCATCCTCAAGTGCCTGTGATATCTTATCGTCAGGAGATACGAAAACTGAATACATATCAGCGATATGGATATCAAGTATTCCCAGATTTCTGATTTTGTCTATATTATTTGCAGTTAATGTAGCACCGGCATTAAGAAGTATTTTATCACTGTCAGGCATTGATACTGCCTGCTCTAACTTCATACCCGGCTTAACTTCGTAAATTGATAATAGCATAATTAAAACTTCCTTTTGTATAAATATTATATGTTAAATAATCTGGCTGAGTTTTTATACATAATTTTATCATATGATTCCTCTGAAATAAGCCCTTTTAAATCATTAAAGTATTGTAAATACAGAGAAGGTTCGCCTTTACCATTTCGTACATAGGTATCAAGTCCGTCGATAGGACTATCTGAACCGAATAACAAACGGTCATCTCCACATTTTTCAATAAAATAGAGTACGCTTTGGATTGGAACCCAGGCGGTATCACCGTATAAATTAGGAAGTTTGGAAACTAAATCTATCGCTTCGATATTATTTGTTCCAAGTCCTAAGTGTCCCATAATGAAATTAACATCCGGATGGGACTTTGCGGCATTATATACATATATTGCAGAGGCTTCCTCTATTCCGCCTGTATGAATCAATACAGGAAGTGAATATTTGGCTGCTAATTCGTAATATGGCTCCAAAAGAGGTGAGTCTGAACGAAGCATTGAATTATGGGCATGTAATTTGAGCCCTTTTACAATGTCTTTGTTATTTTCGATTATAGAAATAAATTCGTCATCCACACCATCTGTTGTTGGTTTAATCCATGGCATAACATATATTTTGCCGGGATGTTTACTGGCAAAAGCAATGGTTTCCCTAAAAACCTGATTCTGCGGTAAAGCGATATCTTCCGGTACGGGTGTAAGCTCTTGTGTGTTTTCGCAAGCTCTGATATCGGACAATATAACATGGTCAATATTATATTTTTCGATCATTTCTTCGACCATACTATTTGGCATATAAAAAGGCTCAGCAATTCCGCAGTGTACATGCATATCAATAATCATATATTAATCCTCCGTTTATTTACTAATTTAAATATATATTATAATTGGTTGGTTGTAAAGTGTTGAAAATGCATTTAAAATATTGTAGTATACCTTTGACAAAACTAAGGAGCTGATAAGAAGATGAAAAAATATACAGTATTGTTGTTCGATCTTGATGGAACATTAACAGACCCAAAGGAAGGAATAACAAAAAGTGTTCAATATGCACTGGATTTTATGGGTATAAAAGAAGAAAATCTTGATGAGTTTGAAAAGTTTATAGGACCGCCTCTTGATAATTCATTTAGGGAGTTTTACGGAATGAATGACACGGATGCATGGAAGGCGGTTGCAAAATATAGGGAGAGATTTAATAAGGTTGGTAAATATGAAAATTATGTATACGAGGGCATGGTAGATTTACTTGAAAAATTAAGGAAGGGAAGCTGCAAGGTAGGGGTAGCTACATCAAAGCCGGAGGATATGGCAAGGGATATTCTTGATAAATTTGAACTTAGTCAGTATTTTGACGAGATTACTGGAAGCGATTATGAAGGTAAACTCCATGAAAAGTATCAGGTAATACTTGAGGCACTTAGACGTTTTAATATACCGAAGGAACGTTATGGTGAAGTACTTATGATAGGTGATAGAAAATTCGATATAATAGGAGGAAAACTCGCTGGTGTTGATACTATGGGTGTTAAATATGGTTATGCACCTGATGGTGAATTGGAAGAAAGTGGAGCGGATTATATTGTACCAAGTATAGAGGCTCTTAAGGAGTGGTTGAGTATAAATGAAGCAATTTGATTTACTAAAAGATGATATAAAAAAATTATATATAAGATTATTGCCTAAGACACTTATTGATGCATTTGTTAAGGCGGATGAGGAGATTTATAATATGGGCGAAACTGCAATAAGAATATATTTTAGCTGTCTTATACCGATGGCTGTAAATATATATTATTCTACTTATTTGCAGAGTATTGTAAGGGCTGGAAGGGCATTTATTATTACCTGTGCAAGGGGAATATTTCTCAATGTGATATTGGTGCTGATTTTACCGATTATATTTGGAGGTACAAGTATTTGGTATGTTGTACCTGCTACGGAAATAATTACAATGATTATTGCATTGACACTAATAAAAACCAATGATACAATAAGTTCAGTTATAACTTGAAAGGGAGATGAAGAGTGAAAAAGACAGCTGTAGTAACAGATACAAATAGTGGTTTGACGGTAGAACAGGCAAAGGAGTTAGGTGTATTTGTGCTTCCTATGCCATATATAATAAATGATGAAACATATTATGAAGGTCAGGATATGACTATGTCAGAATTCTTTGAACAGTTGACTAATAAGGATAATCAGGTGTTTACCTCTCAGCCTACTCCTGAGTCAGTTATGAATCTTTGGGATGAGGTTCTTAAGGAATATGATGAGATAGTATATATACCTATGTCGAGTGGGCTTAGTAGTTCTTATCAGACAGCCAGAATGTTATCTGGTGAAGATGAGTATGAAGGCAAGGTGTTTGTGGTTAATAATCAAAGAATTTCTGTTACAATGAGACAGTCTGTAATAGATGCAATTGAACTCATTAAGCTGGGTAAAGGTGCAGAAGAGATTAGAGACATTCTTGAGGAAGAGAAACTTGAATCAAGTATTTATATTATGGTAGATACTCTTGTATACCTTAAAAAGGGTGGAAGAATAACCCCTGTTGCTGCTATGCTTGGGGAAATGATTAAGCTTAAACCGGTTCTTCAGATACAGGGAGACAAGCTTGATGCGTTTGCTAAAGCAAGAACAGTTAAGCAGGCTAAGCAGATTATGATGGATGCTATCAAGAAGGATATTGAGACAAGATTTGGTGGAGCTGACAATGTTCATATATGTGTTGCACACACCAATAATGAAGAAAATGCAGAGCAGTTTAAGAATGAATTGTTAGAAATATTCCCGGATAATGATATATATTTAGACAGACTTCCAATAAGTATTTCTGTTCATATTGGACCGGGTTCGCTTGCTGTTGCATGTTCAAAACATATTAATTAGATAATGAATTTGTAAGGTCGCGAGAAGTTTTCGTGACCTTTTTGTTAGCAAATTAGGGAGATGTTTATATGGAAAAAATTGATGTAAAGGTAGTATCTGAGGGAGTAGCTATAGGAAAAATAAGATATTACAATGACGTAAAATTAAATATAAACCGATTTGAAATAGAAGATGTTTCTACTGAGATAGCAAGATTTAATAATGCCAGAATACGAGCTAAGGAAGAACTAAAAGAGATATACAAGGAAGCGGTCAATTCTGTTGGAAAGGAAATGGCGGAAATATTTGAGGTTTGCCAGCTTATATTATTGGATGAGGAATATGTCAACAAAATAAAGGATAAGATAACGACTGAAAATGTTAATTCGGAATATGCAATTTACCTTGTGTCGAAGGAAGTTTCAGAGAGGCTTAAGAATTCTGATGATATTTATTTAAGTGACAGAGCGACAGATATTAACGACGTATCAAATAGGATGATTAGAATTCTCAATGAGCGGGAAAATTATGTAGATGATCATAGAGGAGAAATTGTCATATTCGATGAGGTTACACCGAGTGAAATACTTCGTGTCAGTAAGTCGGAGGGGATAATAACTAAAGTATCTTCCGGTATGTCTCATGCATCAATTATGTCAAGAAATATGGGACTTGTTCATGTGAGTGGAATAAGTAGTTTGGAGAAATTTGCAGGTAAGACAGCAATAGTAGATGCTTACAAAGGGGTGTTGTATATCGAACCCGACGAAGCAATCTTAAAATATTATTCTGAGCTTGGAGAATCTGAGCAAGAGATGATTAAGGATATATTGAGTACCTCTTCAGGAAAAACTATAAAGGTTATGGCTAATGTTAATTCTTATGAAGAAGCAAAAATAGCCAAAGAAAATTATTCGGACGGAATAGGCCTGTTCAGAACAGAATTTATATATATGAATAGTGATAAGCTACCTACAGAGGATGAGCAATATAACATATATAGGGATGTGCTTGAACTATTTGATGGTAAGCCGGTTATAATCAGGACTCTGGATACAGGTGCAGATAAAAGAATAAATTATCTTGATTATTCAGGTGAAAATAATCCGGCACTTGGCTTAAGAGGTATAAGATACAGCATGAATAACAAAGATATTTTATTGACGCAAATAAAAGCTGTATATAGAGCTTCGTTGTATGGAGATGTCAGGCTTATGTTTCCAATGATTACATCAGTTGAAGAAATAGGCTTTATAAAAAATATTATCAGTGAAGTAAAGAAAGAACTTGATAGTGAAAATATTGAATATAATGCTGTTAAACTTGGGATTATGATTGAAACTCCAGCAGCGGCTATGCTTAGTGATGTGTTAGCAAAAGAGGTGGATTTCTTTAGTATAGGCACTAATGATTTGACGCAATATTCTCTGGCGGTTGATAGGGATAATGCTTTGGTGGCTGAGTTCTATAATCCTTATCATGAAGGTATATTGAGGCTGATAAAGCTTACGATTAAAAATGCCCATAACGAAAATTGTGAAGTGAGCATATGCGGTGAACTTGCAGCAGATATAAATATGACTGAGAGATTATGTGAAATGGGAATGGATTCTTTATCGGTAGCACCTGTTATGGTACAGAAAATAAAGAAAAATATTAGAAAAAATGAATGAAAAAATTACAAAAAAATGATATAATTATGTGTGATAAAAATTTGTAATAAACAAAGGAGGAGTAAAGTTAATGTTATTTGTTAAAACTGAGGATTTGAAGCCGGATATGAGACTTGCAAAGCCTATATATAACAAAAAAGGTGTGTTGCTTTTTGACAGGGATACAAGAATTACAAAACAGTCTATTATTAGTATTGCTAATTTTGGATTGATAGGTATATATATTCTTGAGCCGGCAGAACCAGTACCTCCTATGACGGAAGATGATATGGAATTTGAACGATTCCAGACAGTTACAGTATTTTCTATTATGGATGACATGAAGGATTTACTTGATGGTAAAGAACCAAAGAATCTTTTGAATGTAGCTAATCAGATAATTAAAAAATATGGTAAATTATATAAAAAGCTTGCTTTTACACAGAATCTTAGAAGTTCAGATGACTATGTGTATAAGCATGCGTTAAATGTTGCTATACTTAGTGCGATGATTGCACACAAAATGAAATTTGATATTATGACTCAGGTGGATGTTGTGGTGGCGGCATTGCTGCATGATATAGGCAAGCTTAACTTAGGATATGGTTTGGCTAGTAAAAATGATCCTAGCGAAGAGGAACTTAAGGAGATTAAAAGAGAGGTCGAAAAAGGCTATCTATTAATTAGCGAACATTCTAATTTTTCTCCCGGAGTTAAGCGAATTATTTCGCAAATGCAAAAAGAAGTATATGATGCCGAGAACTCACATATGGGAATGGATAGGAACCTGACATCAGGTACGAAGGCACTTATTGTTGCTGATGCATATGACAGGATGACAGCTATGAAACTTGATGAGGAACCCCAATCTGAGTTAAAAGCAATAAGAACGCTTCTTGATGAGGAAGATAAATATGATATGGATACAGTATTTGCATTACTTAACAGTATTCAGATTATGCCGCCAGGAGCCTGCGTGGAGATGAGTAATGGTGAGAAAGGTCTTGTAATAAGTGAGAATACTAATCCACTTGAGCCGATGGTTCTTTCTTTTGAAACTAATCAGATATATGATTTTACAAGAGCAGAGAGAGAAATGGGGATTCGCATTAAGGATATTATGAAAACAATGGATAACAGAACAGTTATTGACAGGAATTTGCTTAAGGAATACGAATAGCAGGTTGTTGGAGGTAAGGAAAGATGTCACAGTTTAGAATTAAGGTAAAAGCTATAGTTAAATATGAGAATAAATATTTAATTGTAAAAAAATGGTATGACGATAATATTTTTGATCCATACAAGTGGGAATTTATAGATGGTATGTTGAATTTTGGTGATACGCCAGAACATGCAGCAACAGAGCTTGTTAATGAGATGGCAGGACTTAATGTGGATGTTGAAAAGATTCTATATACATGGACATATCATATTGGTGAAGTTCAATACCTTGGAATTACATATCTGTGTGAAGTGGATAGTGATATTGTGGTGCTATCGGAAGATTTACATGATTGTAAATGGGTTGAAGCCAAGGAGTTTTCAGAATATATAGATAATGAAATGCTGCTTGGAGATATTTATAAAGCTTTAGAGGAGAATTAGAATAATGACATTATTAATTAAAGGTGCCAGAGTTGTTGACCCTGGAACAAAGACGGACAGAATAGAAGATATTCTAATCAAGGATGGAATAATCTCAGAAAGAGGAGAAAATCTCGTGGTTGAAGCTGATGAGGTGATTAGTGCTGACGGTCTTATTGCAATGCCTGGACTTATTGACCTTCATGTACATTTCAGAGATCCGGGATTTGAATATAAGGAAGATGTTATCACAGGTTCAATGGCGGCGGCAGCCGGAGGATTTACAACTGTATTTGCGATGCCTAATACAAAGCCTGTTACAGATAATGTAGAAGTAGTAAGAGATATTATTTTCAGAGCTGTTGGAGCGGGTTACACAAATGTTTCGCCTGTGGCTGCAGTAACTATAGGGCAGGAAGGAAAAGAACTTACTGACCTTGAAGCTCTTAAGGAGGCAGGAGTGGTTGCTATAAGTGAAGACGGTAAATCTGTTATGGATACACTCCTTTATAAGCAGGCTATGGAAAAGGCAGCAGAGCTTGAACTAACAGTGCTTGCTCATTGTGAGGATAAATCCCTTGTAAATGGCGGAGTTATTAACGAGGGAGATGTGTCAAGAGCAAATAATCTTCCTGGTATCAGTAATGCTGTAGAGGATATTATAACCGCAAGAGATATAATACTTGCTAAGGAGACAGGGGCAAAGCTTCATTTGTGCCACTGTTCAACAGAGGGTGCTGTTAAAATGATTGATGAGGCTAAAAAGGCAGGAATTAAAGTTACTGGTGAAGTCTGTCCTCATCATTTTACCTTATCAACAGATGATATGGATGCTAATGATGCTAATTACAAAATGAATCCTCCGCTTAGAACAAAGAGAGATGTAGAGGCTCTTAAGGAAGGTCTTAAGAATGATATAATGGATGTTATTTCCACAGACCATGCTCCACACAGTAAGGAAGAGAAGGATAAGGGAATGCTTGGTTCACCATTTGGAATAGTGGGACTTGAGACGAGCGTTGCACTTACAATAACTGAGCTTGTGGACAAGGGCTATTTAACATATATGCAGATGGCAGAGAAGATGAGTTATAATCCTGCTAACATAGTTGGAATAGACAGGGGAACTCTGATGGTTGGTAAGACAGCCGATGTGGTACTTATTGACCCTAATGCAGAATATGATATAGATGCAAATGAGTTTAAGTCAAAGGGAAAGAATACTCCTTTTGATGGTTACAAGGTTAAAGGTCGTGTGATGTATACCATTCTTAGTGGAAAAACAGTATACGCACACTCAAAAAAAAAATAACAGAACAGGAAGGATAATATTATGATTAACAAACTTACTTCAAAGATTAAAAAGACAAACGCACCTATAGTAGTGGGACTTGACCCAATGCTTAACTATGTACCAGAGCATATTCAGAAGAAGGCATATGCTGAATACGGAGAGACACTTGCCGGAGCAGCAGAAGCTATATGGCAGTTTAATAAAGCAATTATTGATACAACTTATGATTTGATTCCGGCAGTAAAGCCACAGATTGCTATGTATGAGCAGTTTGGTGTGGAAGGTGTTATGGCATATAAGAAGACTGTTGATTATGCTAAGTCAAAGGATTTGGTTATCATCGGTGATGTTAAGAGGGGCGATATCGGTTCGACATCTGCAGCATATGCAGTGGGACATTTAGGAAAGGTTCAGGTAGGCTCTAACACATATGCAGGCTTTGATGAAGACTTTGCCACAGTTAACCCATACCTTGGTTCTGATGGCATTAATCCTTTTATAGACGTATGTAAGGAACATAATAAGGGTATATTCGTACTTGTTAAGACTTCTAACCCATCAAGTGGTGAATTTCAGGATAGATTAGTTGATGGCAAGCCATTATATGAAATAGTTGGTGAGCAGGTTGCTAAATGGGGCGAACAGCATATGGGGGATGAATACAGCTATGTTGGTGCCGTAGTTGGAGCAACCTATCCTGAAATGGGTAAGGTTCTTAGAAAGGTAATGCCAAAGACTTACATCCTTGTGCCGGGATATGGTGCTCAGGGTGGAAAGGGTGCAGACCTTGTTCATTACTTTAATGAAGACGGACTTGGAGCTATTGTAAATTCATCAAGAGGAATCATAGCAGCATATAAGCAGGAGGCATATGCTAAGTTTGGAGCAGAGAATTTTGCAGATGCATCAAGACAGGCTGTAGTAGATATGATAGAAGATATTAGTACAGCAATTCAGAATAGATAATACCATTGGAGGAAAGCGTTATGTCACAGCATTTTAAAGAACAGGCAGCTGTCATTTCTTCAAAAAGAATTGGAACAGATGTAATGGAACTTGTAATAAAGACAAAGGATGTGGCTGCTAATTCGGCGGCAGGTCAGTTTGTGAATCTGTATTGCAAGGATGGAGCAAGACTTCTTCCAAGACCTATAAGTCTCTGTGGTGTAGATAAGGAAACTGGCACATTAAGACTGGTATACAGAATAGTTGGAAAGGGTACAGAGGAATTTGCTACCCTCAAAGAGGGAGATACGATTGAGATAATGGGACCTCTTGGAAATGGATTTCCACTTGATAAGGCTGATAAGGCTGCAATTCTTATGGGTGGAGGTATAGGGATTCCGCCTATGATAGAGCTTGCAAAGGAGCTTAAGGAAGCAGGCTGTAACAAGATAACAGCAGTACTTGGTTATAGAGATGAATTATTCCTTAATGAAGATATGGCACAGTATGCAGATGTGGTTATAGCTACTGAGGATGGTAGTGTAGGTACAAAGGGAAATGTACTTGATGCCATAAGAGAACAGGGGGTAACAGGTGAGGTTATATATGCCTGTGGTCCAACACCAATGTTAAGGGCAATTAAGAACTATGGTATGGAAAATAATCTTATTACATACTTATCACTGGAAGAGAGAATGGCCTGTGGAATTGGTGCCTGTCTTGCGTGTGTATGTAAATCAAAGGAAAAGGATGAACATACCAATGTTAATAACAAGAGAGTATGTAAGGAAGGTCCTGTATTTCTTGCAGAGGAGGTGGAAATCTAATGAATACATCAGTTAATCTTGCAGGGGTTGTACTTAAGAATCCTGTTATGGAAGCATCAGGAACATTTGGTTCCGGAATGGAATATGGTGAATTTGTAGATTTGAATAAATTGGGTGCAGTAGTTACAAAGGGTGTGGCAAATGTGCCATGGCCGGGTAATCCTACACCTCGTATAGCAGAAGTACACGGTGGAATGTTAAATGCTATCGGCTTACAGAATCCGGGTATTGATGTGTTCTGTGAGAGAGATATTCCATTTCTTAAGAAATATGACACTAAGATAATCGTGAATGTATGTGGAAAGACTACTGAGGATTACATAGAGGTTGTGGAAAGACTTGCAAACGAACCTGTAGATATGCTTGAGATTAATATTTCCTGTCCTAATGTAAAGGAAGGCGGAATAGCATTTGGACAGGATCCAAAGGCAGTTGAAGCAATAACAAAGGAAGTTAAAAGGTACGCAAAACAGCCAATAATTATGAAGCTAAGTCCTAATGTTACAGATATAACGGTTATGGCTAAGGCAGCAGAAGCAGGTGGTGCAGATGTGTTATCACTTATTAATACCCTTACAGGTATGAAGATAGATATTAACCGTCAGACATTTGCTATAGCTAATAAGACAGGCGGAATGTCAGGACCTGCAGTTAAGCCTATTGCTGTGAGAATGGTATATCAGGTGGCAAATGCAGTCTCTCTTCCTATTATTGGAATGGGTGGAATTGCAACAGCTGAGGATGCACTTGAATTCATCTTAGCAGGAGCAACAGCTGTATCTGTGGGAACAGCTAACTTTTATAATCCATACGCAACCCTTGATGTGGTTAAGGGAATCGAAGATTATATGAGAAGCAAAAATGTAGAGGATATTAATAGTCTTATAGGACTTGTTAAATAAAAGGAAGGAGAGGTAAAGCATGAAGAATGTGGTAAAAGCATTTAGCGTAGCTATTATAGCATTATTTGCAATGCTATTGGTACCTGATGTGAATGCATTTGCATCCACTGCGAATGGAAATTGTGGAGTTGATGGTGGAGATAATGTGACCTGGGAACTTGCTGGTGGAGTACTAACTATCAGCGGAACAGGTGAAATGGCTGATTATGGGGGCTCTTTAGATGCTACGTGGGATACTTATAATACAGATATAAAAAGTGTTGTTGTTAGTGAAGGTGTAGAAAATATCGGAGAGGCGGCTTTCTATGGTTTGACTAGCTTGGAAAGTGCCACAATAGCCGGTAGCGTAACAAGTATTGGCTGGCATGCATTTTGCAACTGTGAAAAATTAAAAAATGTTACATTTCAGGATGGAAGTGAGTTAACTTATATAGGAGTTGGATGTTTTAAAAAATGTTATGCACTTGAATCTATCGTTATTCCATCAACAGTAGAAACTATAAGAGAATATGTATTTGAGAAATGTAAAGTAGTGGAAATAGAAGTTGATGAAAATAATGAAAATTTTGCATCATTTAAAGGAGCTTTGTATAGTAAGGATAAGAAGACGCTTATAGCAGCGTCAGGGGCAGGAGCCATCGAAGGATTTGAGATTGCTCCGGAAACAGTAACGATTGGTATATTTGCTTTTTCTGGTGCTACGATTACAGAGATAACAATACCGAAAAGTGTAAAAGAGATTGGGAGTCGTGCATTTGAAAATAGTAGTGTAAAGACGGTGTCATTTGAAGAAGGAAGTGAAATGGAAAATTTTTATGACGATGTATTTTATAATTGTGAAGCTTTGTCATCTATAACAATACCGGAGAGTGTAACCAGTGTTGGTAGCTCTGACTGTTCTTCTCTTAAGACTATTATAGTTTTATCATCTCAAATAAGTACTGGATCCAAATGCTTTGAGAATTGTTCACCGGATTTAGTGATATATCCGGATGAGGCTGACTATGATATAAATTCATGGGGATTTGATAGTGTGGATTCAGTGTTAACCTACGTAGAAAATGAAGATACAATTACTCTTAAGGTTAAAGAGACATCAAGTACTAATATAGAGATTCCTGAAAGCATTAACGGGAAAAGAGTTACTAGTATAAGCTTTGCAGAAGGAATTAGTACAGATAATATTACTATAGAGTGTGAAGCTCATTATAAAGCTAATTCATCCTATGATATGGAAGGTCACTTTAATATATGTGGTGTGTGTGAGGAAGTGTTAGATAAAGAAAACCATAGCTTTGGTGACGGAGATGATGCATGTAAATGTGGTTATGTGCCTTATACAGTTAAGAGTGTATCAGACGCACTTGCTACAACCTATGGCTCAACTAAGGGTCAGACTCTTTCTGTCGATGTAGATACTACATTAGGAACAGAGGTTGTTACATATAAGTGGTATCTTGATGGCGTGGAGATTGAAGGTGCTACATCTGATGCTTACGTAATACCTGATAATATGAAGGCCGGAACATATACCTACAGAGTGGAAATGTCTTCTAATGACTATAGCGTGACAGAGGATATTGTTGTTAATGTATCAAAGAAGAAAATTACAGCTAAGCTTGATAACAAAGAAAAGATAGCTGGTGAAGCAAATCCTGAATTTACATATACTGTTTCGGGTGTAGTAGAAGGGGATACAACAAAGGACTGGATAGTTAAATATACTACAACTGCAACTAATGCTTCTAAGGCAGGCAGTTATAAGATTGAAGCGGTTATAACAAGTGATAATTATGATGTTACAGTAGAAGCCGGTACATTGACAGTAAAGGCAGTAGTTGTACCGGATAAGGAAGATACAAAGCCGGCAGTACCTAAGAAGGGTGCAAAGATTAAGGATGCAAAGAAACTTGCATGGTATAAGGTAACTAAGGCAGGTACAAGAACA
>JAFQLS010000022.1 GCA_017396555.1 Lachnospiraceae bacterium
AAATAAATACTCTTTAAGTATTTGTTTTGCCATCTTTCCAACACTCGAACCCACATAGCTATCATCACAGTTTCCAATCTGTACTATAACTTCATAGAAAAGTTTCTCCTGCTTACTTCTTTTAATCTTTTCATAGTAGCTTTTAATCTTCCTGTCTTTTCGTTTTTGCTTGGAATTGTACTCATTTAAAGCTTCACCAAATAAATGATGATAACATCAACATTAATATTAAGTAATTTACAAAATTATTGTCATTCTATTGTCACACCAAAAAACAAGAGCCAAGAAACGCCGTAAATTCGGCATTTCTTGGCTCACCTTATATTTCTATAACCCGAGCGCGCTCTCGCGACAATGTCGCTCGTACGCGGGCTAGCGCCCAATAAATAGGCAAAAAAATACAAGGAAGAATGCAAGCACTCTTCCTCGTATTTTTTTACCTATTTGCTCGGCTTATAGCCAGTCGCGATTATTCACCCTCAACCGGAGTTATCACTATTTTATCTGCGCTGTATTCCGTAACCCTCTTAATTACATCCTCTATTTGAGCCCTGTCAGCATCTTCAATATTAGTCATATCCATAATTACATCTATAGAATCCTCTGATACATTTACAACGACATTTTCATAACCCTTCGCACTTAGGAGAGATTCTGCTTCAGCTTCCATGTCTGCTAAATCTGTCAGCAATACCATTTTGTCTACCGCCTCCTGCTTCTGATCTTCCGAAAGCGATTCGTTATTTACTATTTCAAGCAATGACTCCTTGCTTCTGGCTCTGTTTTGTTCTCTCGTAAGCTTGGCATTTGATATGTACGAAGATACTCCTACATTGGTATATACCGCCTCGCCCGGCTCCGCAGTTTCTGTCTCTTCTTCATTTTCGGTCTTTTTACTAGTTTCAATGTTATTCATAGCTGTGTCTGTCTTTTTGTTATTTTTAATATTCTCATCTGCAAAGTTAAGATAGCCTGCTGCCGCAATCATAATTGCAAGCGAAGTAATAATTATCTGATTCTTTTTCATCATTTTTTTCATAATCAAAAACCCCTTTACTGTTCTACTACTGATATTTTATGTGATTCAATTTCAAATAATGCCATAATTACATTAGTTATTTTATATGCAATTTCTCCATCCTTTTTTCCCTTGTAAATAACTGCAATTCCTTCTATTTGTGGCTCCATCTCCTTAACTACATAAGGAGACATATTACCATCAGAGTCTTCAACAATAACCGATGAGTCCGAGTACACATATCGTTCCTCTTCCTTGGACTTTTCCTGTTCGTAGGGATTATCCTTTAATACAATTTTTTCAGAAGAAGCCTTAAGTGTTATCATTACCTCAGCAGACTCCACTCCATCTATTTTTTCTATAATATTTGTTAGACGTTCCTCATTAGTTTTGCAAAAATCATCTGTCACAGTTTGACTTATTATACTAGTTTCCTCCCTTTTATCAGAATTTGATGAGTTTTTAGACGGAAATGATAATACAACAAGTGCAATTCCACATACTCCAATTAAAATTAATTTGTCAGTTCCTATCTCCTTCAAGGTTATTTTCTTCTTCTCTGCCAAGTTCTTCAAGCTTCCTTTCAATACTTTCTAATTCATTATTATTTTCTATATCAAGTGTATAATTACCAAGCTTTGCCGAATCCATTTTGAGATATGGCAATATTGGTGCAATCAATATAATAATCAATATTAAACCTGTAAATAATCTTACATATTTCTTGTAACTGTTGTTAGGCAGAAGATTATTAATTACTGCCGTCAAAATTAAAAACACCAGAATTTCTTTAATATATACTTCCACATAGAGCCTCCTTAAATTATTTTATTAGTCATTACACAGATAATAACTATAGATAACATAAATATCATCGCAGTTGTAAGCATTATCTGCATTAGCATTTCTGCACCCTCATATACACCGGTAATAGACCTTACTATCTTTTTGTCAGATACCGGCTGTATTATAGCTGCCGTAAATCTGTAACAGATTGAAAATACAAACATCTTAATAATAGGCACCATAACTATACACACAATAATAACTATTCCTGCAACACCAATTGCATTCTTAATCAAAACACCCGAACCAAGCAAAATTTCAGATATCGTTTTAGCCCCACTTCCTACTCCGGGCAAAAATGTCAAGACCTTATACAGTCCCTTTCCCTTTGCCATATCAGCCATAGGCATTACCATGCTCTGAACAACATTAACTCCAACTACCACTCCCATCATCAACTTGGTTGACCATCTTATAAAGGTTTTAATTAAATCCATTGTCTTAGACATCATATCTTCATTTAAAATATTATTAAGCAAACTGATTACAACATAAAGCTTAATTGCAGGTACAACCATTTTAAGAAAAACATATTCAACTCCCATCATAACAACCAGCATTATTTCATAAAAACCGGTGCCTGTCCCAATTCCAACCGATGTTCCAATAGCTAACACATAAGACGGTAAAATCACTTCCATATATTTAAGCAAAATAATTATCATTTCCTCAGCAACAGAACAAACCACCATAAAGCTTGCAATCAGAATAGTCATAATCACCGTATATGTAACAAAAAAGCCTGTATCTGTTATCTGCTTAGTGTTAAATGCCTCCGAAAAACATGTGAAAAATGCAGATATTATAGCTAGTACAATTATTTTAGTCAGTGCATTCCTATTATAAATCAGCTCTGCAAATACATTATCAGCCACCATTCCAAACATATCTTTAAATACATTTTTTGATGACCCCGACATTATTTCTTCAAGCATATTCTTAAAATCAATATCTTTATACTCAAGCTCATCATTTATAAATTCCTGAATATCATCTATTTCATATACACTTAAATCATTATTTTCCTCTGCATATACGATTTTTCCGTACCAACACATGGCAAACAGTATACACAGCGCAAATACTATCTTTTTCATCCACCTATCTCCTATAACAATGCATCAATAGTATCTATAAGATTAGTAAATACAGGCATACTTACAGCCAAAATTGATATTTTTCCAAAAACCTGTATCTGTGTTGCAATTGCACTATGTCCTGTATCCTTGCAAATATCTGCTGCAAATTCTGATAAATAAGTTATTCCTATCATCTTTAACAAAATCAATACATATTTATTGTCAAGATTAAGATATTCATTAATTATCTCAAGATATTCAACTATATACGAAAGTCTGCCTACTATACTTATTATCATCAAAATACATATAGCTATCGAAATCAACGCACTGTACTCCGGTTTTACATTTTTAATACATATAGCAAGCAATGCACCGACCACTCCAATAATGCATATACTAAATACTCCCATTTGACCACCGCCTATAATGAGAACAATTTTTTAATTGTTTCAAATAGCTCATAAATATAGGGAACAATCCAGTAAAGCACCAGCAAAAGCCCAGCAAGACTTGTCAAAAATGCGTGTTCCTCTCTTCCGCTATGTTTAAGCACCTGACTTATAACAGATACAAGTATACCCACTGCTGCAATTTTAAATATAAGATTTACGTCCATAATTAACTCCTACACAATTAATATTACTATGACAAATCCTCCTAAAATTCCAAGAGACTTGTACATTTTAGAATTTTCTGTATTTTTCTTCCTTGCGTCACTAATTGTATTTTCAAGTTCTTCTATGTACATATCAAATGATTTTAGTTGTATATCCTTATGTGCAGTTCCAAAATCATTTCCAAATTGTATAAGCCTGTCTATATCACTTTTTTTAAATGAATGAGTATTTTTTTCAAGTTCTGCTACTCCCTGACTCCAAATATCTGCAAATACTTTACCATTATGTTCTGACAATTCTTCAATAACTTTATCTAACATTTTGTTAAATACCTTTGAACTTCTAGGTTTTATTCTTCTTATTCCTTCTGAAACCGAGGCAACATTATACATAATCTCACCTCGTAACATAATCATAAGTTTTTTCAGTTCTTCCAAATCCTCTATTCTATATCTCAAATTATCACTTAGCTTAATACCTAACAGTGTAGTTGATGCGATAATCAAAATTATTCCAACTATCTTAATCATTCATATTCACCTCCAGTTCATTTCTATCAAATATCTTATAAATCCTCTCTCCACATACCTTCTGTATCAAAATAAATTTTCTGAAATGTTTTAATGTGTCCTTATTTATATCTTCAACCCCACTTCCATGTGCGGTTGCAATCACATTACAGCCACTATTAGTTGCATTTATAATAGCATCTATATCCTCTTTACTTCCTATTTCATCTGCAACAACTACTTTTGGACCCATACTTCTAATTAGCATTGTCATACCTATAGATTTTTTACAAAAGCTTAAAACATCCGTACATTTCCCCACATCATTTTGAGCTATCCCCATATATGCAGCAGCAACCTCTCCTCTTTCATCCACAAGTCCTATATCAATTCCTCTATCAGACAATTGCCTTACAATATCTCTAAGAAGGGTTGTCTTACCAAGACCGGGAGATGAAATTATTAATGTGTTGTCAATACCATTTTTGTTATATATTTCTTCCATAAGCTTGTCTGCACAGCCCTTTACCTGATGAGCAACTCGTATATTTATAGAGGATATGTGTTTCATAGCAACTATAACACCATTTTCACATACCACCTGTCCACACACTCCTATTCTATGCCCACCCTCTATGGTAATATAACCATTTTTTATTTCATCGCTGTGTGCATATACCGAATGTTCCACAGCAAGCTCAATCGTACTATGAACATCATCTATTTTAGCTATATAGTCAGATAATAAATGCTTGTCTCTACATTTAATAACAATTGGTTTGTTAGCCCTTATTCGTATTTCTTCTATATGCTCGTAACTAATTCTATCAAGCATATTACTTATTACATTTTTCAAATGTATTGGAAAAATAAAAAGTAGCACCATCAAGATTCCTCCTATGGTACTACTATATGAAAATTAATTTTTATTAGAACTTGTTTTTAAATTTATAATATTCGTTTACAAGACTTCGATATCCCCACTCCTTCATCTGCGAATAGCTTATCCTGTAATTCCCCTTATAATGTCGTCCTGTGATAATATACCTAATATATTGTTGCATATATTCATCTATTTCCTTTAACGACTTATCCGTAGTTATATTTGGAAAAAACCATCTGCACCAGGTAAAATCATCCATATCCAGTTCTTTATCCCTACCACCAAAAAACTTAGAATTCATAGCATTTATAAAACCTTTTGCAGCCTTGTCCGGTGTAAGTTCCTTACTTCTTTGCCAACGTCTTAGAGCATCTGATTTTCGCTTTATTTTTGCCTTAAGCTTTCTCTTAGTATTATCTGATATATCTATCACACCATGATTATACGAAAATCCAAGAAATTCAAAAACTTCTCCCGGCTCAGTGTAAGTAACCTTATCTTCATTGATAACAAGCTTATATTCTGCTATTTTATCTAAAAACACTTTAATTAGTTCATTCAATTCTTCTTTTGTATCAGCAAATATCAACACATCATCTGAATATCTAAAATAATCTATTCCCTTACTCTCAAAATATTTATCAATATCACTAAGATAAACATTTGCAAAAAATGGTGAACACGGAGTTCCTGCCATCGCTCCCTGCTTTTCTTCTATACATTTTTTTCCAAAATACACTTTATTTTCCTTAAGCATACATTCAAACAGCTTAAATAATAACGCATCCTGTTCAGCTATAAAACACATCTTTTCAAGCAATATATCCACATCTATTGAATTAAAATAATTGCTAATATCAGCTTTGTAGCAGTATTTATTCGCAAAACTTTTGTTTCCTCTAAATCTTCTTATAGCATCTTTAGCACCATATCCTCTTCTAAATGCATAGCAATTCCTGCTAAATTTCTCATCAAATTCATATAGATTATATGCTATAAATTTAAGAATAATATTATCCTCTTTCTTAAAGGAATACACCACTCTTTTTTTCTTAGTTCCTTCCTTGTTAACTATCAATTTACTTGGATAATCTGTCGGAAACTGTTCTTCTATAATACATTTATAATAATCAGCATATCGGGTTTCATCAATGAAGCTTCTTATTTCCTTTTCCTCTTCTTTTGTAAAGCTGTGATTGTTAATTCTGTAATCAAAAAATTTTTCCCATGCTTCCTTGCAATTTATCTTATCTATAATCAGCATTTATTATCATCTCACTTCCAATAAAAAAGAAAGAGAAATCAGCTTTGAAGTGATAAAAGCTGTGCTTTATCACACCAGACTGAACATCCCTACACTACCTGCAAAGTGATTTTATTCAGGAATGCTTCATCCGCCACAGGCGCAACTAATGTTACATTTCTCTTTCTTTATACTAATGGCTTACGCCTATGAAATTGTCTTACATATTTTCCCTAAGACGAGCTGTTATGTATGAAACCTCATTCGGAAGATGTGAAAAGAAGCTTAAACACTTAACCCCACTAAATTCCGCCGCCTCTCTGGCAAGTCTGTACCTCTTAAGTCTGTATGCATTTCTATCAACAAATACATTAATCATTATAACAGGTGCACCGTTACGATATATGCCATATGTATATGACGCTGCATCTCTCTCAGCACCCATCTCTGTTGCAGATACATTTTCTCTAAGTTCGCAATCACTAAATTCTGTTGCTACTACCTGCTTTATTTTATCATATACATTGGCACTTTTACTAAAGCCGGTCTTCTCCTGCACTGTATTAGAAACCTTGCTTGACACTGTTGATGCTGCATTATCAACTGCTTTATCTACAATATCAGATACAAATTTTCTAGCTTCTCTCTTTAATAAACTGTCTAAAAATCCCATTTAAGTTTCTCCTTTTAACCTTCCATTTTCTTTTAGGCGTTTGCGAAACGCCACAAGCCGCATTAATACAGCATATTTTCTTGTTGAAAAACAAAAATCTCCTCACGGTTTGTAGTATAATGGAGTTGACTAGAAACCATAAATCACGCCCCGAAAGGAGATATATCTATGATACCACAAAAACAACTCACTTTGGCAGATATTTTTGAAGATTGTAAAGAAATTTTTGACTCTGACAAACCTCGTTTTCTTACTCTGCTTGAAAATCACATTGACCTTGATGAAATTATTCCGATTTCTTTTTATAACCATTACTATGCATCCACCGGAAGAAATCGTAAATATCCTTTGACTGCAATGCTTTGGGCTTTGATTATTCAACGACTCTTTTCTATACCAACAAACTCTCCATTGTTAGTTTTTCTTAAATATTCAAGACATTTAAGAGATTTCTGCGGATTTACTAAAGTTCCTGATGCTTCAAAAATCACCCGTTTTAAACAAGATTTCTTACAGGACTTACAATCAGTTTTTGATAATCTTGTAGATCTCACTGAACCAATATGCCAACCGTATTATCAAACAACTTAAAGCTTATGCAAAAGCTAATAACTTTGATGCTTCTTATGACCCTTACAAAGCTGCTTATTCTTCTATGCCTACATCTGCAGCTGCTAATCATGAAATTAAACAACAATACATTAATGGGCATTTCTGCTATGCTTATAAATTTGGTATTTTAACTAATGGTCTCGGCATCGTTCGTTCCATAGATTTCTATAACAAAGACTATCTTAATTCTCATCCTGAGATAGTCATTGAAAAGAAATCAAAATCTCCTGACGAGGATAAATCACTTGCAGATTCAAAAGCACTAATCCCAACCCTTAAAGATTTCAAAGAACGTCATCCACTTATCAATCCAAAGATTTTTCTCGGAGATGCAGTTTTTGACACTATTGAAATCTACAAATCCTTATTTGAGGATTTTGAATTTCAAAAAGCTTTTATTCCCTTAAAAGTAAAACTTCCTACTATGAAATTCGTATGCCCCAAAATGAAATAGGAATACAACAAGGAATATAAATCCAAACGACGAGTATGTCATTGCGACAATCCTTGCACATCCTCTTCCTGCTGAAGAATGATATATGTCTATCCCGAAAAAACCTGAGAGCATATCCTGATGTGGAACGTGGCTCAAATGAGTAGGATGAAACATATAAAATTAGAGTAAATGTTGAAAAATCAATCAACGAAATCACATCAGAAGATTAAAATCTTACATAGCTTAGGATACATCCATTTTTATGCCATAAGCTTATTAAAGTGCGCCAAAATTTATTTTCTCTATTTTATTACAAAAAACCATGTTTTGTAAACAAGATTTTAAGAATGGTCACACCAAACGGCAACCATTCTTTTTAGCAATCACATATCTACCCCGTTACCTGCATCTTAAGGATTTTCTTACTAACAAATATAAATCCAAGAATACATAATATTCCAGCTACAGTAAATACAAGCATTTCTCCATAATCATTCAACGCAGTCCCTTTAACAAGTGCATCTGCTATCTCCAGTGAATTCTTAACCAAATTTGATATTAATACACATGTTATTATCCATACAATATATACAACGCTCTGATGTTCCATAAATAACCAAAAATAAAAAAATTGTGAAAATATTGTTGCCACTATAACTACTATACTATACACAGGATTAGTTATAACCCCAAATGCTTCCCCTTTAATATTTATTACTACAAATCCTAATGCAGCAACAATCATAATCATATAACTTATACTCAGATATAATAGCGTTACAATTACATTACACTTATAGAATTCCTTTCTTGTTCTTCCCATTCCTACCGCATAATTAAATTCATGTGGTAAAAATGTTATACCCATTATAACTTCTGCAACAATAACTACACCTATACTAAAGGTTATACCTATATCTACAATTGCTGCTGCATTATTAATTTTAGCTATAATTCCAAACACTGCAATTGAACATATCACTATTATACTAAGTAACTTTATTTCTCTTTTTCTTCTCTCCAACATATAAGTAAACATCATAATCCCCCTTTCAAATACTGTCCTTCTAAATCAGATAATGCAATAGTATCTCGTTTATTTTTAAGAATATATACACTCATAATCCAAAGCATTATTCCAATAATATAAAAAACTGGATACATCCATATACAATCACTAAATATTGTAGCTGTATTAAACATAAATATCATATAAATTCCTATAAACACACACATTCCATTTATAAACAATCCATTAAATATCAGCCATGTAACCTTATTATTGCCTGTCTTTCCAACATAAATTGCATATAAAAATTTAAGCATTCCCTGAAACAACAGATATATCATTAAAATATCTACTATATGAGTTAAATACTGCTCCTTATTCGCAACCAAACTATTTACTATAGCAACTACTAAATATAGAATTATATAAACTACAAAATACAAAACACTACATATTTCATAGCCAACCTGTGCCTCTCTTCTCGTACTACCATTTCTAAGAGGTTCGACCATTGAGCTTTTATACATAATCGAGCCAAGTAACACTAAAAAAATCCCTGCAATAATAGTTGTATTCTGCGTCCACGCAATAGCTTCTATCAATATTTTTTCAAAACTAGAATTATCCGCTGCAAAATATCCAACACCAAAAATATATATTCCAAATCCTAACAGAAATATAGTTGTATATATTGCAACACTTCTAAATTGAACTAGAAGCCACCATTTAAGCATATATGTTCTAATATTCTTGCAAAACATATTTATACATCCTTTCCACACAATGCTACAAACAAATTCTGTAATGACACCGATTTAACTGTAACATCCGAATCTTCTTCTATCATCTGTCCATCCTTAAGCAATACCGTCGTACTCTTACTCCGTCCTATTGTATCTGTATGATAGCAATCTAATCCCTTAGTAATCTCATCAACCTTTTCCTCTTTACCTGATATATAATACGCTCTTGATAACAGCTCCTCTGTATTTTCCTTCAATATTATCTTGTGGTCATTAATCATTATAACTTCTTCAAACACATCCGAAGCCTCATCTATAATATGAGTCGAAATTATAAATGTTCTATGACTCTCCGTGTATTCTTCTATTAATAGTTTATAGAATAAGTCTCTGGCTATCACATCAAGTCCTGCTACCGGTTCATCTATAAATGTAAACTGCGACTTACTGGCTAAAGCAACTATGATAGTAACCATACTCTGCATACCCTTTGATAATTTAAATAACGGTGTCTTAACATCAAGCTCAAATATCTTCACCAACTCATCTGCATATTCCTTATCCCAGTTAGGATAATGCATAGATGCTATCTTTAAATAGTTTTTCGCAGATGTTGGATTATTTGGTGCAACCTGTCTTGCGAAGCAAATATATTCTAGTGCTTTTGGATTCTCCCATATAATCTCATCATCCAATCTTATATCGCCACTTGTCACGGGATTATGTGCAGCAATAAGTGATAAAAGTGTAGTCTTACCTGCTCCATTACGACCTATAAGACCATAAATTTTATCTGACTCGATTTCAAGATTAATATTATCAAGAACCATCTTTTTCTTGTAACATTTACTTACATTTTTACAAATTATTTTCTTCATTATCTATACCTCTTTCATAATCATACTTACTATTTCTTCCTTGCTTATACCAAGACTTTTAGCTTCCTTAATTACAGAACTAATATATTTATCATAAAATTCAAGCTTTCTTCTTTCTTTAATACTTTCCTTTGCACCACTCATAACAAACATTCCAATTCCCCTTTTCTTATATACAATACCTCTGTCAACTAAAATATTTATTCCCTTCGCAGCTGTAGCCGGATTAATCGAATATAGCTTCGCCATCTCATTAGTACTTGGAATTCTCTCTTCCTCCAAAATTATATCTCTTAATATGTCATTCTCTATCATTTCACTAATTTGAAGATATATAGACTTCTCTTGAGATAAAACCTGACTCATTCACTCACATCCTCTTTTATTGTTTTACTTTTTGCGTTATATGGTTAGTTAGTCAACTAACTAACCATATAACCATAATACATCCAGCATTTATCAATGTCAATAGTTTTTTACAAGAAAAAAAGTCGCACCTCAAATTCGAAGTGCGACAATCTTATGCATATTGCTTACTAATCTTCAATTTTCTTTAAACGCCTTGCTACAACAACACCTAAAATACTCACTAATATCATGAAACCCAAAAATACAAAAGAGTTATTGTCTCCGGTTGTTGGAGCTGTAACTGTATCATCTTTGTTATCAGAAGTATCTTCCTTGCTCTCTTCTTCTGATTCGTCGTCTTCATCTGTTACTTCATTATCTTCGTCTGTTCCATCATCTTTATCCTCTGGGTCTTCGTCTGTCGTGGTTTCCTCTTGATCAGCCGAGGTAGTTGTCTCTTCTTCAGTTGATGTGGTAGTTTCTTCTTCGTCAGACTTTTCATTTACAACAAAGTTTGTACTTGCAGAACCACCTTCCCATATCATTTCAAATGTGTGAGTTCCCACTGCCAAAGTATCAATATATGTTGATAATAATGTTATAGAACTCTCTGTGTCTGATATTGTATAATTAGTTTCGTCTACCTTTACATTATCTACTTTAATTTCTTTGAATTCATTAATATCACCATTTCCAACAATAGTTATTGTTCCGTTGGATTTTTTTGTCTGAGCGCTATTCATACCCTCAATAATTTCATATACAAACTCTTCTGTAGCCTCAAATGTATAGCTAACTTTAACTGTTGTATCATCGACTTTAGTCACAGTTGCTGATTTGCCATTAACTGTAGCTGTCACAACATCATCATAGTAGTATATACCATTTGCTCCAGTCAAGAGCTTCATTGTAAACACCGCAGTATATACAGTATTGTAGTCTGCCTTATCCGATGTAACCTCCACACCTGCTACTTCATACTTTACTTCAGGTGTTGAATCTGATATTCCAACAGTATCACAAAGTGCAGATACATCAAATTCCTGTCCGCCTACCGGTGTTTCCACACCTGTTATATCAATTGAAGAAACAAAATTAATGCTATCAACCTGCCTGCCTGCTCCTGCATATGCCATACCATTGCTTACCTGCTCAACCCATACTGCACATTCGTCTAATGCAATATCATTAGTAAGATTAAGTGCCTCCTTAATTGTTGAAGCAGTAATAATCTCTCTTGCAGAAACTTCCTTAACATAATACCATTCACCGGCAGTAGCATCCTTACCCTGAACAATCAAATTCACCGGTTCATTCACATTGCCTGCCTGAGCAATTATAGCATTATCGCTATAATAAGCTTCACCTATACTTTCACTAGGTGTTATTCTAAATGTCATAGCACTATCCGATGGAATGGTACCTGATGCAGAAGCTCCAACCGGAACTGCTGAGGCAAATGGAATAGTTGTAAGATTAATATTAAGTGCTGGACGAACCTTTCTAGCTGTATAATAACCATAAGTTTGGGACCATTCACGATCAGTGCCGTTTACATAAAAGTATGAAAATGCCATTTCAACTTCTATCATACTTCGTAACCAGAAAGTATTACCCTCATCTCTGCAATATTCAGTGTTAATAATAAGAGGATTGTCTGTATCTCCTCCCACATTTATAATATTCATATCATCTCCTTTATCAGCAAGATATAAATAATCACTTAATGTAAAACTTTTCCAATTGCGATAATCATAGTATGAAATTGTTGTCTTATTCATAACTGACTGTTCTATAGAATTAAATCGACTAGTAGAACTACTTAAACTATTAAGATTCCCTCTTATTTCAGATATACCATAATGATTTGTATTAACCGCAATACTTCCAGCGGTATCACCATATCCCGTATTTGCTTCATATGAAAAGGTTGGATAACCTTCTCCTTCAGTCACCATCAAAAATGGCTTTCCACCGCTATAATCAAAAATACAGTCAGTGGCAAACAGTGTTACATTATCACTAGATATTGATGTATCCTTACCTGCTATATACCAATTTATAGCATTTAATGATTCACTTTTACCAAACTCAATCTTACCTACAATGTCATTAGTACCATCCAAATCATACTTAGTCTGTAAATCTTCCCTAGTAGCATAAGCTGTATCCGACGGTGCTGAAGTTCCAGTCGCCTTAACTTCCTGAGTGTTAACAGGCGCTAATAATGACATCGCAAGAGCCATCGACAAAGACACCGCCACTCCTTTTAAAAATTTGCTTTTTACCATATGGTATCCTCCTTGTTCATTCGTTTTAATAATACATGAATCACGCAAAAGTTATACTAAAATTTTACCATATCGCTATACCTTTTACAACATAAATAATAGTAAAAAAGTACCAAATCTTATACATTATAAGACTTGGTACCACCTCTTTTATTCCTTTGATAAAATCTTCTTACACCAGCTCTTTTTGCCACAATGCGGACTCTTAAGATAACTTCTTTTTCTTTAATAAAATTCACCATATTTTCCTCCGCTTTCTGCTTATATTCAGCCTCTTCTAATCGTTCTGCTGAAAGCAATTCATTTACTGTGATATCAAATTCGTCACTTAATGAAAGTAATAATGAAATCTCTGGAAAGCCATTTCCCTCTTGTGTCAAGTAGTTGACAGATATTTTTTCTCTTTAAAATAGTATGTTTTGTCATCAAAAGGACGATTCTATTTTATCTAATTCTCTATTATCCGTAACTAAATGTCAAGGTTTTCTACAAGGCTTTTAATAAAGCTAAAGCCACTGTAATTATACAATGGCTCAAAAAGGTATTTGTATTCAATTCTTGTTCAGAAAACTCAGGCTCAACCTGAAAGCTTCTGTTCTATTCATCCCAATAATCTATCGTATCTTGAGGTGTAGTATCAATTCCAAACAACTGCCACATAAAATCCTCTTTCTCATGATAAAGATTAATTATTCGAATGTATTTATCTTCTATCCTATAAAATACATAATTTCTAGACACAAATATGTACCGATAGTCTGACACTACTTTTACCATGCATCAATACATTGTAATTACACACGTATTTATGATATATATTTTCCAAAACACTGAAACACTATTTCTTTTTATGCTTGAAACCGATTAATGCACCTGCAATAATGGCAACCAATCCAATACCTCCGCAAAGCATTCCTACGATCTATAATTTGACTAGCACGTCCACAAAATAAACAATAAATAAGCATCCAAACCTCCGAAAAAGTTCGATGCTTACTTCTGCGAATTTATTTCTATTTATGATACGGTTCATTCCCCAGTATCCTATAACTTCTATAAATCTGCTCCAACAACACTACCCTCATAAGCTGATGCGGAAATGTCATTTTCGAAAAACTTAGCTTATAATCAGCTTTTGACTTAATCTCATCAGACAACCCAAGTGAACCACCAATTATAAATGTTATATGGCTCTTACCAGATACCCCAATCTGATTTATCTTCTGAGATAATTCAACTGAATCAAGCATTTTACCTTCTATTTCAAGAGTTATAACATATGAATCTTCCTTAAGAGCTTTTAAAATCTTCTTTCCCTCTTTATCTCGTATCATATCCTCCTCATTATCCGATGCACCATCAGGGGTTTTCTCATCCGGTACCTCAATTATTTCAAGCTTACAATACCTTGATAATCTTTTACTATATTCATCTATAGCCATAGTAAAATACTTCTCTTTTATTTTACCAACTGTCAATAACGTTATCTTCATTAGTTCCTCACATTTTAAAAATTATTAATCTTCATCATCTTCCATTATCCTAGGCATTGGACGCATAGGCATTTCCGGAAACATTGGTCTTTGCGGTGGCATTGGTCTCTGCGATGGCATCGGACGCTCTGGCGGCATCGGTCTCTGCGACGGCATCGGACGCTCCGGTGGCATTGGACGCTCTGGTCTTTCTACCGGAATACAGATCTGATCCCCCACCTGCAAATTATATATATTAAGCCTTGCATTAGCCCTCATAATATCATCCACAGTCACATTATAATATCTGCTTAAAAGATACAATGTATCTCCTCTTCTTATCGTATGAACAATTCCATTACACCCATAGCAATTGCATGTATTACCATAAAAATCATCCATTAAAATTACTCCATAATAATTGTTTTCTCTTTATTATATTCGAATTATTAGGAGAAGTTACCTGCTTTACTTTATATAAACATCAACCTTTTTACATTTAACTTTTAAGAATTCTATAAATTCTTCTCTCTGTTCATCATTTTCAAAAACTCTATACGGCATAACAAATGTCATTGCAGCATTAAAACATATATAAATAACTTTATCATATTCACAGATACTAACATATTCCATATTAGAAAGCTTATGTTCTATTCTGGACTCATCAGTTATTTCATATATTCTTTCATCATCAAATTCAATAACTGATTTAGGTGAATATGTAAATTTTCCTTGATTTTTATATAAAGAAATAGTCTTTTTAATTCTATGTTTCAGAAGTGATATATACTTAATCTGATAAATAATAGTCATAACAACAATCAAGGTCAAAAACAAAATCGGCCTAACCTTTAGAAATCCTGTTACCAATATAATAAATGAAAGTATTATCGTAAATACAACACATAAAATCCTTGATAATAAAATATTCTTCTTGCCTGTTTTCGTTTTGGTTTGCATAAATACATTAAATTTAAAATATTCTTCATCCGTTAAATTCACATCAAATCTATATAACACTTTAATCTACCTTCTATCCCTCATAATCAATACATGTTCTATTGCACATATGAGCCTTAATATACTTAGCTACCTCTAAATGTTCAGGACTTACCTGATATGCACTTAATACATCAACCGTTTCAAATTTGCAAATAAGAGTAACATCAACAGTACTTGACTCCATTTCGTTAATAACGACCTCTATAGAAATAATACCCGGTACAGCATTTACAAGTGCCTCAAGCTGTTTCTTTGCCTCCCTGCAAATTTCTTTTTTCTCCTCTGTAAATTGTTCCTGAACATTCCATGCTACAATATGATTTACCATAATTTTCTCGCCTTTCTTTATATAATTACATTTTTCGGTGTTCCATTTAAATAATTCTCATAGTTATCAATAACAATATCAAGAAGTCGTTCTCTGGTTGTAATAGGAGCCCATGCCACATGCGGAGTAATTGTGATATTTTCTACCCCAAGCAAAACATTTGTATCAAGCATTGGCTCAATCTCTAATACATCAAGTCCTGCTCCTGATAATTTTCCAGATAAAACCGCATCCTTCAATGCATTTTCATCTACAATAGGACCTCTTGCAGTATTTACAAAAAATGCTCCATCCTTACATTTTGAAAATGTATCTGCATTAAACATTTTATTAGACTGCTCATTAAGCGGACAATGTACAGAAATAATATCAGATGTCATAAGAAGCTCATCTAATGATACACATTTTGCATCGTCCTTAGGTGTTCTTGTATATACAATAACATTCATATTAAAAGCCTTAGCAATCTTTGCCACCTGTCTTCCTATACTTCCATACCCTATAAGACCAATTGTCTTTCCACTTATTTCATCCATAGGATATATAAATGGAGAAAATGTATCTGACTTAATATAATTACCTTCATTAACATAATTCTCGTATTTTGAAACCTGACAAAAATGATTCAGTATCAATGCAAATGTGTGCTGTGCAACCGCTTCTGTTGAATAACTACCGGCATTACACACACGAATTCCTTTACTTTTTGCATAATCCAAATCAACATTATTATATCCTGTAGCAAACAATCCTATATACTTAAGATTAGGTGCGTATTTCAATGTTTCTGCATTTAACAATGTCTTATTACAAAATATCGCCTCAGCATCACGAAATCTTTCAGGTAATTCCTCATTCTTAGATAATTCATAATATGACACATCACCATATTTCTTAAACACGTCGAGGGATATCGCCCCTCTTGTTATCGTCTTACAATCCGGTAAAACTATCTTCATTATCAAAAATCTCCAATCTATTTATATCTTTGCTAATTATAAGCTAAATAAACCAACATTTCAATAAAAAGAAGATGCCACAATTAGCATCTTCCGGTAATTATTATTTACTTGATAAATACTCGTGTATACCTTTTGCACCTTTTTTACCGGCTTCCATGGCAAGAATCACTGTAGCTGCACCTGTAACAGCATCACCACCGGCATATACACCTTCTTTAGTTGTCTTACCATTTACCTCTTCAGCAACAATACATTTTCTCTTGTTAATTTCCAGACCCTTTGTTGTCGAAGAAATAAGAGGATTTGGAGATGTTCCAAGAGACATAATTACTGTATCAAGCTCCAACTCATATTCAGAATCCGGAATTTCGACAGGACTTCTTCTTCCTGATGCATCCGGCTCTCCAAGTTCCATTTTAATAAGCTTCATACCTTTTACCCAACCATTTTCATCAACAATGATTTCTGTAGGATTGGTAAGAAGATCAAAAATAACTCCTTCTTCCTTAGCATGATGAACCTCTTCAACTCTTGCCGGAAGTTCTTCTTCGCTACGTCTATAAATAATATGTACCTCTGCTCCAAGTCTGAGTGCAGTTCTTGCTGCATCCATAGCAACATTTCCACCACCCACTACAGCAACTTTTTTTCCACCTATAATCGGAGTATCATAGTCTTCTCTAAAAGCCTTCATAAGATTATTTCTTGTTAAATACTCATTTGCAGAAAACACACCGTTTGCATTTTCGCCGGGAATTCCCATAAATCTTGGCAATCCAGCTCCCGAACCCACAAATATTGCATCAAACCCTTCTTCCTCTAACAATTCATCAATTGTAACAGACTTCCCTACAACAACATTTGTTTCTATTTTAACACCTAACTTCTTAACATTTTCAATCTCATGCTGTACTACAGTATCTTTTGGCAAACGAAATTCCGGTATTCCGTATACAAGGACTCCTCCTGCCTTATGTAAAGCTTCAAATATAGTTACCTCGTAGCCAAGCTTTGCTAAATCACCTGCACATGTAAGACCAGCAGGTCCAGAACCTATAACAGCTACTTTTTTCCCATTTGTATTAGCTGGTTTCTCTGGAACAACTCCATTTTCTCTCGACCAGTCTGCTACAAATCTTTCGAGCTTACCAATTGAGATAGCTTCACCTTTAATGCCTCTGATACATTTTCCCTCACACTGGCTTTCCTGTGGACATACTCTGCCACATACAGCCGGAAGCGCTGATGCCTCTGCAATAACATCTGCAGCCGCTTTGATATCACCTGCCTGAACCTTATTAACAAATTCAGGTATATTGATTCCTACCGGACATCCCTTTACACACTGTGCGTTATTACATTTAAGACAACGACTCGCCTCTTCCATTGCCTCTTCCATATTATATCCTAAACAAACTTCATCAAAGTTTGTTGCTCTAACCTTTGCATCCTGTTCTCTTACAGGTACTTTCTTTAATACATCCATTAATTGTTTCCTCCGCAGCCTTTTCCTTTATGACCTTTATGTGTATCACCCTCACGAAGTCTAAGCAATGCTCTTCCTTCTTCCGATTTATACATTTGCTGACGTTTCATTGCTTCATCAAAATCAACAAGATGTCCATCAAACTCCGGACCATCGACACAGGCAAACTTGATTTCTCCACCAACAGATACTCTGCATGCACCACACATACCCGTTCCATCAACCATAACCGGATTAAGACTAACAATTGTTTTAATTCCCAATTCCTTTGTAAGTAAACATACAAACTTCATCATAATCATCGGTCCTATTGCAATACATACATCATATTTATTCCCCTGATTATTAACAAGCTCCTTTATCTGTTCTGTAACCATACCTTTAAATCCATACGAACCATCATCAGTAGTAATATAAAGATTTCCGGCTACAGCCTTCATCTCATTTTCAAGAATAAGTAACTCTTTATTTTTTGCTCCAACGATTACATCGCAGGAAACACCATTTTCACGAAGCCATTTAACCTGTGGATATACAGGAGCTGTGCCCACTCCACCTGCAACAAATAAAATTTTCTTATTCTTTAATACACTAATATCTTCATTTACAAATTCAGATGCCATTCCTAATGGACCTGTAAAATCTCTAAATGAATCTCCTTCTTTCAATGCTGACATCTTTTCTGTAGATGCACCAATAACCTGAAATACAATGGTTATCGTTCCTGCTTCTCTATTATAATCACAAATTGTAAGGGGTATTCTTTCACCCACTTCATCTAATTTAGCTATAATAAATTGACCCGGCAAGCATGATTTTGCTATCCTTGGTGCTTCAACATCCATAAGATAAATATTTGAAGTTAATTCTTTTGCATTTAAAATTCTATACATTATTTGCCACCTACTCTGTTAGTTTATTTCATAATCGCCTTCAGCAGAAACAGACACACTCACCATATCTCCCGATACTGTATCTATTCCGTATATAAACGAGTCCATAATCTTATTATAAGAGCTTTTCAATACTCCTTCGATTAAATAATATTCCTTATTTTCAATTATTGCAATTTCTCTATAAGAAAATTCCATTAATCCATCATCTTCTGTAACGCCACTTTCATCCAAAATTGTACCATTTACAATTAATTCATCAATAAGTACGTCATAAGCTTCATCATATGAATATTTTCTCTCTTCTTCGTATTTGTAAATATTTTCAACTACTGCACTACTCATACCTGATTCATCAACAAGGATTACAGAGAATACATATTTACCTCTTGGCATATCTATAGGCTCTGTATATTCTTCTGATTCTGTTGTAGGCTCTACACCATATTCATCTATAGTATAATATGCCTTCATTCCCTCAGGAACCTCTACTTCAATCTTAGTTGCTTCTTTATATGTTCCACCTGAAGGAGTTACCTTTGGCGGCTCAATAGCTTCAAGCTTAAATGTAAATTCAGCTGTAACTACATCACTCATTTCTCCTTCTTCATCAACTGCAACCGCCTTTATTTCATAAGTTCCCTGCTCCTTGATTTCAATAGGTTCTTCATATACCGTACTGTTAGTGTCCGGTTCTGAACCGTCTAAAGTATAATATACCGTACACCCTTTTTCGTACATAATACTAATATCCATGTATTCCTTATACTCTCCCGGCTCATTTTCAAATATAGGAGCTGCAACAGACTTAATGCCTAACTCTAAACCTATTTCTGTTCCCATAAGCGATTCTTTAAAGCTTTCTAATTCTGATTCCATTTCAGCTTTTGTATACAATTTAATTAAATTCTCATAGTGCTCCTTATTATCTTTTTCAAGAGAAATTAATTCCTTAAGTATATCCACACACTCATGTATTTCCGATTCTGACAGTGTAACAAATCCACGATTCATATAAGCATCATACAACGCCTTATTTGCATCTATAATTTCCTTGTCTGACTTAGCCATATTAACAGCTTTTTGAAATGAGTTAACTGCCTCATCATATTTTGCTGCCGTATATAATTCTATTCCTTCATTATAGATATCTAAAAAAGTATCTTCCTTAGGGGATTTATTTCCAAATATTAAAACCAGTGCTATTACAATTACTGTTATTGCTATTACACCGGCTACAACACCTGCTATTATTTTACCTGTTTTCTTCTTTTTAACAGGCGGTTTCTTAACATTTTTTTCACGTCCTGTATTCAATGCATTAACCTGAAAGTCATTATAGCTATTATGTTTTCTTGCAATTTCAATCAATTCCAGGCTCTCATCCTTAATATCAGGAATAGTTATATCCTGCGTAGAAGTATATCTTTCATCATTTAAAATATCTTCTTCTATTTCAACTCTTCCATCAAATACCCTTGTAGTTCCACCTATATCCGAATTACTTTCTGCTTCCATTTCATCCATTAATTCACCAATATTATTTGCAAGTTCTTCTTCTATTAAATTCAAGTCTGGTATTGAATGAATACGATTACCACATTTCAAGCAAAAGGTTTGATTTGCACCGCATTCTTCACCACATTTATTACATTTCATCACAATTACCTCCGATAATAGTTTCCTATATATACATTCACCTCATGACTTGAAGTCACGAGGTGATTTCGACAAATCACTAAAAATTATACCATATTTTTAATGATTTACAATACTATTTATTTTTGTTAACTTTCTTGTAACACTTGCAAGCATAATTATGAATATATGTGCTGCAATAGCAATCATTGGCCCATATCCTACCATTCCCATTGCATCATATTGACTTTGAACATATTTTTCTAAGAAAATTACAATCATAATTACTTCTGATACAATAGCAATTACAGATGTAAACATAACAACCACATAACCTGCTTTTGTTCTCCATAACATAATAAGGAAAAATTGTACTATTCCTATACCTATTGTAACAATCATACATATAATGGCTGTTATTACAAACACCTTTTCATCATATAAAAAATCACCAAAATAGTTAATCATATAAAATATATCTGTTCCTTTTATATATTCAATATATGACTGTTCATTAACAGCCGACTGTTCATAATGCATTATAAACATATCAAAAATTAAGGTTACACTTGCTATACAGGTAAACAACATCATCATAAAAGACAAAGTAAACTTACATACACCGAAGCCTTTAACCTTTTTATTACGTTTTTCTTCTACTTTTATTTCATCTATATTTTGTTTTTTTTCTATAACTTCCGGTTCTTCTATATTGTTAGCTTCTTCTGTAACTTCCGGTTCTTCTATATTGTTAGCTTCTTCTGTAACTTCCGGTTCTTCTATAACTTCTGCTTCATCAAAGATTTTTTCATCCATTTGTATTCCTCCCATGTTTACTTCTTCATCGTAACAACTCGTACCTTACAAGTCAGTACCTTTCCATTTACTTTAGCTGAAATAATAGCCGTTCCTGCCATCTTAGCTGTAATCATTCCCGAAGAACTTACAACGGCAACTCTTCTATTACTTGTCAACCATCTTGTTGACTGAGCATCGCCCAATACATCCAAGTCAAAATAATCATATTGCTCTAATGTAACTGTCGTTGCATTAAGTGCTATTACATTTATTGTACATGAAGCTTCAACACCTGATAGTGTAGAAACAACTATAATCTCACAACTTCCCTGACCTTTCGCCGTAACTACACCTTTGGAATTAACCGTTGCTACCGATTTATCTGTTGAATACCATTTATACGAATCTGTCGAATTACGAGGCAACATTCTTGCTTCTATTTCTATTCGTTGTCCTCTTAGCATAGTTAGCTTCGAAGAATTAAGCTTTATAGAAGTAGCTTCAACTCTCTTCTTTACTACAACCTTAGCCATTCCTTTAACATTACTTCCGTCTGTTGACGTTGCATATATATTACATCTACCAGCACTTACCGCAACTATCTCTCCAGTCTCATCAACTGTTGCTACCGATGGATCCGAAGATGTCCACTTAAGATTTCTAATAGAAGCATTAGAAGGAGTAATCTTAGCTTTAAGCTGCTTTGCTTTCCCTTCGTAAATATTTACTCTTGAAGGTGTGATTGTAATCTTTTTAACCGGTCTTATTACCCTTATTCTGTAGCTTGCCATAACACCACTACCATCCTTAGCCTTTGCACGAATGTATGCAGTACCATAACCAACTCCTTTAACAACTCCCTTCTGGGTAACAGTAAGTTTCTTCTTGTTAGTTGTAGACCATTTCACAGCTTTATTCGTAGCCGTAGATGTTTGAACATTTGCCACCAGCTTCATTTTCTTTCCATAATTAAGATAGTGACTCTTTCCTGTTAATTCAATGCTTGTAACCATTTCTTTTACAGTTATCTTACAATGTGCAACCTGTGAGCCTTCTTCTGTTGTAACTGTAATAATTGCTGTTCCACCTTTCTTAGCTGTAACAACACCATTTTCAACTGATGCTACTGATTCATCGCTTGAAGACCATGTTACATTTTTATTTCTGGCAGATGCAGGCTTAACTGTTGCCGTAAGAGCTATCTTTTTACCAAGCTTTATGGTTCTTTTCTTTGAATTAAGAGTAACACCCGTTACTGCCTGTTCGACAGTAACCTTACATTCTGCCACAATAGTATCTCCTGTAAACGGATCCTTACTAGTAACAAGAATTTTTGTTTCTCCTGCTTCTTTTGCATAAAATCTTGCCTGATTTTTATCAGATTTTTCGAGTTCAACTATATCCTTATCTTTAGTTTCCCATAGGAATGTCTGATTATCAGCATTTGCCGGTTCAGTATTTACTTCTAATATGAAGTAATCACCCTTACGTGTAATATATTCAGTGGCACTTAACTTAAGTCCTGTTACATTCTGGTAAACCTTAACCGTACATTTGGCAAATATACCTGAATCATTTGACTGTGCGGTAATTACACAAGTTCCGGCCTTAACACCCGTTACATACCCCATATCATCAACCTTAGCAATTGAACCATTCGAGGTTTCCCATGTAATTGACTTATCTGTAGCATCATCAGGATATATGTTAAGTCCATTTGCAACCTTTAGTTTTTCGCCAACCTTGATAATTATATTACTGTATTCACTATCGAATTCAACCTTTGTAACCGGCTGTCTAATTACAAATTCACATGTAGCAAACAAGTTCTTGCCTGTACTATCTACCCCCAATGTCTGAACAATAATTGTTACCGTACCGGGCTTAAGGAATGTAACCATACCTTCCTGACTTACATCTGCCACATCCGGCTTAGAAGAACTCCATATTACATCTCTATTAACATTTTCCTCTTCCGGCTCAATTGTATATGAAAGCTGATATCTTACATCCTCAAGATCAGCTTCTACTCTTTCGTCACTTAATATTATTTTTGAAATAGGTTTTGTAACTGTTACCTTACAATAAGCCTGCTTCTGTATATCAGGATGGCTTACACTTACGATTGCCTCACCAGTTCCTACAGCCTTAATTTTACCTGTCTGGTCAACTGTTACTATACTCGGATCACTTGTTGTCCATTTAACTGTTGTATCGTATGCATCTGCCGGATAAACAACTGCAAATAATGGATATTGCTGTCCAAGAGTTAATGCCTTTTCAGTTTCAGATATTTCGATATCTGTTGCTCTTCTTCTAACATAAACCTTACACCATGCACTTCTTGTAATACCACTAACCTGCTGAGTTGCTTTAATCCAAGCTTCCCCCTTAGATATACCTGTAACAGTTATAGTAAAATTATCCTCCTCATTTTCTGTTATGGTTATTATAGAACCACTTGTATCAAGAGGACCATCCTTACTCTTATGAATACTCCATTCAACCTCTGAACCACCATCAGTCGCAACACAAGTGATGTCAAATGTTTCTCCTTCTTTTACATTATATTCAGTTGCACTAAGTGATAAAGAATCAACAACTGTAAGTTTAATATCTGCCCACTTTGTTTCTACTGTTCCAAAAATATCCTGATTCGAAATAGTAGCTCTGATTGTTGCTTCACCTTTTTTCTTAGCCGTTACAACACCTTCATTATCAACTTCCACAATACTTGTATCTGATGAACTCCAGTTAACACTTGATGCATAGTTTTCATTTACGTTTGTCGAAAGTGTCAGTCTGTCACCTACTGCCAAATATGTATGGCTACTTATGATTTTAAAATCAACAAAAACCGGTAATGTTCTCTTTGTAATATACTGATACCATCTATTAGTTTCATCAACTGCACTAATTGTAATTGTCGTTCTACCTGCTGTAATACCTCTTGCAATACCATTAGTATTAACTGATACAATATCCGGATCCGCCGATTCATAGACAATATATCCACCAGAGTTTGTTTGCAATTGATAATCTTCCATATATGGAATTGTAACTTCCGAAAATTCCTCCGTAAATTTTGCATTTACACAAACCTCGAACTGTTGTGTCTGCTTTCCATCTGCTGTTGTACATTTAATAACTGTAACACCCGAACCAGTATACTGAATGGTACCTATACCTGGTTGTTGCTCAACAACTGTTGCAACATTAACATTACTTGATGTCCATGTTAATGAATTGTTTGAATTAGTGTTTACCTGATATGGAGAATCACTATCCTCAAATACAATGACAGGAGCATTCTTAACCTCTAAAGTAACGGTAATCGTTTTAGATGCTGTCGCAGTTATAAGATTGCCAAATTCATCTTCTGATTTAAGTGTGGCTGTAATAGTTGCTGTTCCTGCGCCAACTGCCTGTAAATATGTAGATGAAATATTACCTGTTGCACTCTGATTACTTAGCATAATTACTTTGGGGTCAGATGACTCCCATTCAATAGTAGTACCACTTACTAAATCAACCGGAGTATTACCATCAAATGCTGTTGCATTCCATTTAACCATTGTCGGTACATCCCAATAAACATTTTCATCTAGGTTATTACCCGAAATAATAACTGTAATTGTTGCAGCCGGTGTCCATTCAAGTGGCAAAATGATATTTGATATCATTACAAAACATAAAATCCATGCGACTATGAATTTAATCTTGTTTCTCATAATAATCCTCCATTCTTTAGTTAAAAACTAAAAATTATCTATATATTGTGTCTGTTCTCTCTTAAAAATACATTCTCTGGTAGTTTATATCGGCATTTCGCCACCCACACTTTAGTCTATTCTAGCATATTTTCATATATTTTTACACAAAAAAAACATTACAAAATGCAAAATCACTTTATAATGTTTTTTATTACTCATTATCTACATATTCAATAATATGATATGAAATTAATCACCAAAGAAGAAAAAGAAGCAAAAATAAAAGAATTAACAGCCTAACTCAATTCACTTAACAGAGGCTACGAAAATATCGCAGCCTCTGTTTCTAATTAATCGCTTCAAATGAACTCCTCTTTGTTTCAATGTAAAATTTAATTACTATTGATATAAGCACCAATAAAATCAACTCACACAGAACAATCGCAAAATTAAAATTGTCATATGCCAATTCCACATTGACTATTCCTTTAAAGTCGAAGAATTTATCATATAGATAATTTATGCAATTAAGTAATTCATATTTGCCCGGAATATGAAGTATATATAAATATGCAAATATTATACATACACTCATTGTAGAATTTCTAAACACTGCTGCCAACAACGCACCTAGTTCCAGAAATACAAATATTGATAATAATATAATTGATAATCTTGCAAATTCTGTTTTTAAATCTGTCTTTGATAAGGAAATGTCAACGAGCGACATATCAATTTTATTCTTAACTAGCATAAAAAATATACGATTAGATATTATACCAAACACCACTCCTGATACAGCAATCATGAGTGCCGAAACCAACATAGATATCTGTTTCATTTTTATATAGCTAAATTTACTATTTCTTATAGTTTTTAGTTTTTTCATTCTATATTTGTCATCCAAAGATACATATATTGCCCCAAACAAACTAAACACTATCGGAATAATTATTAAAGACATTTCTTCAAGTTGCGTTATCACATTATCCGGATGAATATAGCTAACATACTGACTAAGCATTGTTTTATAATATAAAATAGGATTTTCTATCATTCCCGACTTACCATCCGCACTCACAGTAACCTTAAATTCTCCGTTTAAATCCTCCTGCATAGCTTCTATATCACCGTTATAGAATTCTACTTTTCGATCATAGTTACCCTTCATTTCCATTACCGCTGAATAATTTATAAACTGTATTCCACATACCAAAATACAAATAAGTGCAAACATTTTATAATATAGCTTTGAATAAAAGCCATACTTAATCTCTGATTTCAAGTAATTCTTCATCATACAGCTCCTCTAAACTTTCTTTTTTATTTTGAAAATCTGTAATATGAGGAATTATAGTTTTGTCTTTTACAATATATATATCATCTACAATATTATTATAAAAACTAAACTGATGTCCCGTTAATATAATTGTCATATTATCAGACCATTTTTTTATCTGCTCCTTCAATTCACATACCGACTCATAATCCAAACCATTTGAGATTTCATCCATCACTAAGTATTTAGGTTGCAATAAATCGACTAATATCAGTGCTAATTTTTTTCTTTGACCATAAGAATATGTCTTAACCTTTCGTTTTAAAATATCCATTCCAAGATATTTTAAAGCACACTCTATAATCTCACTTTTAGAAAATTCATTTTCAGATAATATATCAAGATTCTGCAAACCTGTTAAATTGGTATAGAAAGGTGCATCATCCCAGATTACAAAGCATTCCTTTCTCACCCTATTAACATTATTTTCGTCAAACAAAATATTACCGTCATATTTTTCTAAATCAAACATACACTTAATTAGACTTGTTTTACCCGAGCCATTTTTACCTAACAAAAATGATATTTTATTACTTTCAAACGATAAATTCACATTATCAAACAATATATTATTTTTGTACTTTTTACTTAGACTATTAACCCTTATCATTTTTTATCCTTTCCATTTAATAAAACATTCCTCCACAACTTTACAAAGTCACGAAGGAATGTTCTCATTTATACAGGCAACCTATTAATCATCCCAATCTACAGATGCATAACCACTTCTGTAAATTGTAACTCTGTCATCCCACGATGTAGTATAGCCAAGTGTAACACCTTTAATCTCTGCACCAACAAGGTATACCGTCTCACAATCATACACATGCTTAGTTGATGTGGATTTTGACTTGATTTTTGTTATTCCACCTGCTTCAACAAAAATACCACTCTCATCCTGATCAGTATCAACATCAACTATTTTAGATGAATTAGTGCTCCATTCAATTGTACTTTTTACATACGCTATGTACTTTTCCCCTCTGCTAATCCAGTAATCATATGTAGCTGCATTCGCAACAATAGTCGATGATGTAAACACCATCATAGCAAGTAAAAAACCTGTAATCTTATTAAGTTTTCTCACTATTTTTACTCCTCTCCTAATAAATAGTCACCATTTATAAGAAGCATAATATCTTAACCCCGGGTAGCTTTATATAAATGATACACATAAAGTATATAAAATAAAAATAGTGCTTGTCAATTTAATCTCATCGTCATATTTCTACACAAAATGCATCTTACTCATCCCAATTGTGGTAAACTGCCTGGACATCATCATCCTCATCAAGCAAATCGAGTAATTTGTTCATCTTCTTGATATCATTTTCATCTGTAAGCTCAACCCACGTCTGAGGTATCATTGTTACTTCTGCTGAAGCCATTGTAATACCTGCTGCTTCAAGAGCTTCTCTTACTGCACTAAAATCATCCGGTTCAGTAACAATTTCATAGCTGTCTTCTTCCTCTGCAAAATCCTCTGCACCTGCATCAAGGGCAGTCATCATAAGTTCATCTGCATCGCCTTCAAAGTCTTCTTTTGCCACAATAATCTGACCCTTTTTATCAAACATAAATGACACACAGCCCTGTGTTCCAATATTACCATTTCCCTTTGTAAACGCATTTCTAACGTTTGAAGCTGTTCTATTCTTATTATCTGTAAGAGCATCTACAATGATTGCTGTTCCATTTGGTCCATATCCTTCATATGTAACTGCTACATAGTTAACTGAATTAGCATCACCCGCTGCCTTCTTAATACCTCTTTCAATAGTATCATTAGGCATATTGTTAGATTTAGCCTTTGCAATAATATCACGAAGCTTGCTGTTATTTGCAGGATCCGGTCCGCCTTCCTTAACAGCTACAGCAATTTCTCTACCTATAATGGTAAAGATCTTACCCTTAGCAGCATCATTTTTCTCCTTTTTATGCTTAATGTTTGCAAATTTTGAATGTCCTGACATAACTTAAAACTCCTTTACTGTTCATTCTTATCAATATTTTCATCAGTTTCTTCATTTATTTCATCTGCAGGCAATGTTACCTGCACCTTTGAAATCATCTTATTTTGAACCTCCAGAACCTTATAAGCAATTCCATCCTTTTCAAATTCCGGACGTTCATCATCATTTAATATTCTATCAAGGCATGCTGTGAGAAAACCATTTATCGTATCATAGTTCTCATCATCAATACCTAATTCTAAAATATCATTAATTTCCTGAAGACTTGTTGTACCGTTTACAATATATACATTTTCTTCCTTTTTAATGATATTTTCTTCTTCCTCATCATACTCATCCTGAATATTTCCAACTATTTCTTCCAAAATATCTTCCATTGCAACTATTCCTGATGTCTGACCATATTCATCTATAATAACCTGCATATGCATCTTTTCTCTCTGCATATCCTTAAAAACATCATTAATATTCCTCGTCTCAGGAATAAAACCTACTTCTCTTACTACACCCGGTATATCTACAAGTCTCCAGTCATCATGTTCTCCCTGCTCATGAATAATAACTGCATCCTTAAAATGTATAATACCAACTATGTTGTCTATATTTTCGACATAAACAGGAAATCTTGAGTATTTCTCGTTCAACATAATATTAACATTATCTCTAAGATTTCTCTCACCATCTATAGCAACAATATTCGTTCTATGAGTCATTATATCCTTAACTTCTTTATCATCAAGTTCAAATATATTAGCTATCATTTCTGCTTCACTTGCTAATAAGACACCCTGCTCATGACCTTCATTTACCATATTAACGATAAACTCCTCTGTAACATTCTCATCATCGGAATTTAAATCTATTCCAAATAATTTAAGTGTTACAAATGACAGGCCTTTTATGATAATTGTAAGAGGTGTTAATGACACACACACTATGTAGGTAAGTGTATATAATGAAAATGCCCATTTTTCCGGATTTCTCACACCAATCTTCTTAGGAACAATAACTCCGGCTACAACAATTATCCATATAAACATAATGGCTGTTAATACAACAGTTATATAATAAATAGCTGTAGAATTAATTCCGGATTCAACATTTCTGAGAAAAAGCTTTGAAATTTCATGTGCTACAAGTCTGACAACATACAGGCCTGTAAAAATAGTCATCCCCATAGTCATCACATGTACCGTACTGATTAATTTATCCGGATGAGAAATAATATGGTTAAGCTTTCCTGCTTTCCCCTTCATTCTCTCATCATATTCCTCAATAGCTTTTAAACTAATATTCTGTACTGCTGCATTAAAACAATACAATACCGCATTAAGCGTCAACAATACAAAAAAAACAATCAAACCTATAATCGGGTTACTCCCGTCGTCCATGATTCTAACTCCTTTATCTTTTTATAGTATAACATCCACGTCTGAATATATCATTTTACACATAATTAGTCAATATTTATGTATTAAGCTCTAGACTAATCAAAAGTGCTTTATTTACTTTTTTTATGATACTTTCATCAATATGACATACCTTATCCTTAAGTCTCTTTTTATCAATCGTTCTTAATTGCTCAAGCAAAATAACAGAATCCTTTACGATATCACACTTCTTGGAATCAAGCTCTATATGTGTTGGTAACTTAGCTTTATTCATCTTTGATGTTATTGCTGCCACTATTACAGTGGGACTATGTTTATTTCCTGTATCATTCTGAATTACAAGTACCGGTCTGACACCGCCTTGTTCCGAACCTATAACAGGTCTTAAATCAGCGTAAAAAATATCTCCTCTTTTAATATTCAACGAATTCACACTCCATATTATTCATATGTTATAATTTTCCCCATATTTTAAGTGCGTATTCTTAATATAAACAATTATTTATCGACTTAATTCTACAGCATATCTGTCTTCAAAACAGTCCTTAGTGCATACAACCTCATCATCTTTAAAATAAATCCTTGGTATTCTCTTAGAAATATCACAAACCACTTCATAATTAAATGAATTTGCCATAGCACCTAACTCCTGTGCAGTTATCTCATATTCTCCATCTTTACCAATCAAAGTTACTTCATCATCTATACATACCTCTGAAATTTCAGTAACATCAACCATAAATTGATCCATACATACCCTTCCAAGTATAGGTGCTTTTTTCCCTCTGATTAATACATATCCCTTATTTGATAATGCTCTGCTATATCCGTCACCATATCCAATAGGAACCGTCGCAATTTTCATCTGCTTATCTGCTACAAATGTTGCACCATAGCTAACACCTGTTCCTGCTTCAATTTCTTTCACAAATATAACATGACTCTTCCACTCTAATGCAGGTTTCAAAGCAATAGACTTATTAATAATAGATTCAGATGGCATCAAACCATACATAGCAATTCCTGCTCTTACATATCCCATGTTAAATTCGTCCAAATCCATTATTGCAGCACTATTAGAACAATGCTTAACAGGTATATTTATACCTATATTTTCAAGACTGTTAATAAATCTTGTAAATCTGCGATATTGAACTTTTGCCGGCTCTTTATCACTTTCATCCGAAGCATAAAAATGTGTAAATATACCTTCTATATTAATTCCCGGCATTTTACTTATTCTTGAAATTATTTCTATGCTTTTCTCGTTATCCTTAAATCCAATTCTACTCATACCGGTATCTATCTTTAAATGTATATTGGCAGTTTTATTTAACTCAACTGCTACATCTGATAGCTCCTTAGCTGATTCCTCTGTAAAAATAGTACATCTGCAATCATTTTCAATAAGTCTCTTAAACTGGCTGTTATGTGTGTAACCTATGATAAATATTGGTTTGTTAATATTATGCATTCTTAAATTAACAGCTTCATCTAAGGTTGCAACTCCATAAGCTTCTACCTGTTCACTAATAACTTTTGCAATCGGAACAGCACCATGACCATAACCATCTGTCTTAATCACAGCAATAAATTTAGTTTCCTTTTTTACATTTGCTTTCAAGCTCTCTATATTACTATATACAGCATCAAGGTCTATTGTTACATATCCTCTATTATATTTTTTTCTGTACGTTTCAGGCACTTTCATATTTCAATTAATCCTCCACTTGATTAATAACTTCCCCAATATTATCTATAATATCAATTGGTGACATTGAGTACTTACCTTTTTTAGTGGCAGCCTTATCTCCTGCCAATCCATGTAAGTATACACCTAATATAGCACTTTCGTAAACATCCTTTTTATTTACTAAAATTCCGGCTATCATCCCGGCAAGCACATCACCCGAACCGCCCTTTGCCATTCCATTATTCCCTGTAGAATTAACAACATAATTTTCACCGTTGCTTATTACGGTTCTTGCATCCTTTAATACACAAATAATTTTATGTGCAAGCGCAAATTCCTGACAGCACTCCGTAATGCTATTACAAATATCTTCTATATTAGCTTTAATAAGTCTTGACATTTCACCTAAATGGGGAGTAATAACCGCCTGTTTTCCCTTTAAATTGTCAAGTAGTCCTTTGTTTTCACTTAATATATTAATTGCATCCGCATCCAAAACCAGCTTTTTATCGCTATTTATCGCCATTTCTACAAGCTCAGCAGCTATACCTCCTGTTGATAACCCCGGTCCTATAAGAACAACATCGCCCCAATTTATTTCCAATTCAACATGTGAAATATCATCTGTATATGTTGATAATATTGCTTCAGGTACCTGACTCTGTATTATTACTCTATTTTCTTCACAGGTAATAACTTTAACCAGACCCACACCCATGGCAATGCAAGCTTTTGCTGCCATAATCGCAGCACCACACATATTCTTACTTCCTGCAATAATAACAGCCTTTCCATAGCTTCCCTTATTAGAATATGCACATCTTTTAGGTAATAAATATACATCCTGTTCATCCGTCATATAATTATTCACTTCAAGCATATCCTCGAATGCCTTATTAGGAAATCCTATATCCTCAACATATATCCTTCCTGATTTTTCTGCACCGGGATACAATAATAATCCCTTTTTCATAGCTCCAAACGTTACTGTTATATCCGCTTTTATTGCTGTTCCAAGAATTTTACCTGTATTACAATCCATACCAGAAGGACAATCAACCGCAATAACTTTACAGTTTGATAGATTAATACTATCTATAACCTCTTTATATTTACCTGTGACATCTCTTGTAAGACCAATTCCAAAAATTCCATCTATTATATAATCATATTTTTCAAATTCAACTTTATTATAAATATTAACATCAAATAGTTTCACCTGCTGCAACTGATATTTAAAGCCTTCGCTTCCTTTATCCACATTCTCCTCGCATAACAAAACATCCACTCTAATACCTTTCGCATTAAGGATTCTTGCAACAGCCATAGCATCTGCGCCATTATTTCCCAAACCGCATACGGCAAGGTATCTTCCGTTATCATCGTCAATATATTTACAAACAGACATTGCTGCTCTCTCCATTAATACCAACGAAGGAATCTTCAGCGTACTAATTGTATACTCATCTATTATTTTCATTTCACTTCCGGTTATTAATTTTTTCATAAATAACCCTCCTAAAACATTATAGAGAGCCACAAAGGCTCTCTTACTTAATTTCTATGTCTTTCATCAAAAACCTGCATGAATTCAGGACCGAGCATATCATGTAAATATGAATACATATTTTCGTTATGTTCTTCCATCTCCTGCTTAAGTATAACTCTATTCTTTAATTCTGTTCTAGTTTTTTCAATCCATTCAGTCAACTCTTTTATTTTCTGTTCATTAATTAAAAGCTGCTCATAACATTGTTCCGCCGTAGCTATCATAAGTGCTTCATTTGCACGTCGAATTTCACTTGGCAATTCCAACTTTTGATTCTCATAATTTTCCACCTTCGAATTAATTTCTTCGATAAATTGTTTGCTTTTACCAAGCTTCTTTTGTCTCATAATCTCATGCTTTGTATCAGTTGATTGCTCCATATTATTAACAATCTCAGACATAAGCTTTTTCTTTAATTTGCCAAGTTCCTTTAAATCACTATTAACTTTTCCCTGCTGCTTAATCTTATTATTCAAATCTTCTTCCAGTCTCTTTATACGGGCATCTTTTTTCTTGTTCTCGTATATTTTATGCCATCTACTATCTAGTGTAAGAAGTGGAAGCTTTCTGTTACGAACAAGTGCAGCATAATCAAATTCTTCTCTTGATTTTTTCTTTTTTGACAATAGAATCACCCATTTCGTTCTTCCGTGCTGTGTAATCTATACGACAATCTCATCAAACTTTCTGACAGATGTACATTCTCAACTATAATATCATTATTCAAATTTAAATCTGTATGTGCAAAATTCCAAAAAGCTTTTACACCACATTTTATTAACCTTTCAGCTACCTCAGGTGCATAATTTTTAGGAATAGCAATTGCAGCAATCTCAATATCATTCTCAGCAACAAACTCCTCAAGCTTGTCGAGTCCATATACCTTAGCACCTCTTATTTCTTTACCATGAAGTTCAGTATTAGAATCAAACAATGCTTTAATGATAAATCCTCTTTTTTCAAAATTACCATAGTTAGCTATTGCCTTGCCAAGGTTGCCGGCACCTACAATAATCATACCATGTTGCTTGTCAATACCAAGAAGTTTTCCTATTTCATCATATAAATATTGTACATTATATCCATAGCCTTGCTGACCAAAACCACCAAAATTATTAAGATCCTGCCTAATCTGTGATGCAGTAATATTCATCCTTTTACTAAGTTCACCTGATGAAATTCTATCTACTCCACTTTCCATCAATTCATCAAGATGTCTATAATACCTTGGCAATCTCTTTATGACTGCAGCTGAAATTCCGCTTTTCATTGCTCTACTCCATTTCCTGTTAGTTACCCTTTTTATGAATTATCCTGTACCATCTCGTATATCTGAATCTTTAACTGGTCTGCAGGCAATACACCTATAAATCTACAACCATATAAGGTTGCCTCATCACCATAATTTTCCATTCTTACAATTTCAATTACAGTCTGAATAGTTTCTTTTGTCCAAAGCACTACATTTGCATCATAAAAAGTATTAAGTTCAAGCTTTTCTTCAGTTCTAAATGCCAAACCATCCTTAGAAATATTTACTATAGCTACTTCTATCTCATTCTTGTTTGCACCCTCTGAGACCGTACCCGACTTTAACTCATTAAGTTTAATTGTAACGTTAATATCCATTCTTTTGGATCTTCTTCTTTCCGACATAATTACCCTCCGTTATCGTGTTAATTAATAAACATTGCATCTCCAAAACTAAAAAATCTATATTTTTCATTTACAGCAAGTTCATATGCTTCCATAACCTTTTCTCTTCCTGCAAGTGCCGACACAAGCATTAATAAAGTGGACTCCGGCAAATGAAAATTCGTTATAAGTCCATCGATAATCTTAAATTCATAACCAGGATATATAAATATCTCCGTATTGCCACTTTTGGCTAAAACTTTATTCCCTTCAGCCGCCGACTCCAAAGTTCTTACACTTGTAGTACCTACAGCAATTACTCTCTTACCATCCGCCTTAGCCCTATTAATCTTGTCTGCTTCAGCTTGCTCTATGCAAAAATACTCTGAATGCATATGATGCTCTAAAATATTATCTACTTTAACCGGTCTAAAGGTTCCAAGTCCAACATGTAATGTAACATTAGCTATCTCAACACCTTTTTCCCTAATCTTATCAAGCAGTTCCTTAGTAAAATGAAGTCCTGCTGTAGGGGCCGCCGCTGAGCCCTCGTGAACGGCATATACCGTCTGATATCTGTTCTTATCCTTTAACTGATGTGTTATGTATGGTGGAAGCGGCATTTGACCAAGCTTATCCAGAATTTCTTCAAAAATCCCTTCATATTCAAACTTTATCAGTCTATTGCCTTCCTCAACTATATCAATTATGCTTCCGGTCATAAGACCTTCACCAAAATCAAGTTTTGTTCCTACTTTAGCCTTTCTACCTGGCTTAACCAAAGCCTCCCATACATTATCTTCTCTTCTTTTAAGAAGTAATATTTCTATCTTAGCCTTAGTATCCTGCTTTATTCCAAATAATCTGGCAGGAATAACCTTGGTATTATTAATAACCAGACAATCTCCCTGTTTCAGATATTCAATAATATCACTAAATATATGGTTAGTTATACTACCATCTTCTCTATCCAGAACCATAAGTCTTGAACTCGCTCTATCCTCTAGCGGATCCTGTGCTATTAATTCTTCTGGTAAATCATAATAAAAATCTTTTAACTGCATTTTTCTATCCTTACTTAATAATTCTAATATCTATCTTAACTAATATCTTTATTACTGTAAAGCAGATTTTTGATTTTTTTCATATCTATACTTAGCAACCATAAGTTTTACCATACGAGTATAACTTACAACTCCCTCTTCCTGACCATTAGCTTTGAGGTACGTATCATTTATATTTTCAGAAATATCAGAAATAGTCTCTCCAAACTCCGTTTCCTCTAATGAATCCCAATATTCACTATTTTCTATTAAATCTTCATTTACACTATAGGATATCAATTCATCTGCTTTTTCCCACAAATCCAAATCAACCTCAAACAACTCATTATGACAAAGAATAAATGCAAGCATTGCTCCACTATATTTAAAATAATCATTATCTGATTCCATACAGGCAAGATATGCTATAAAATTTGCTTCATCCTCTCTCATAAAACCATACATGTGTGCCATTTCATGGCAGGCATCGAACGGTATATTGTATGATGTCTGTGCAGTATTAACATTAGCTTCCATCGTAAACGGTGAAAAGACACCCGCAATACCTGTATATGACATTACCTCAGAGAAGATAACTCCTTTAGGTTTTCCATAAACATCACTGAATACTGAATATTTTTTTCCCAGATTATCGTACGCCCTACGTGTTTCCTCTGCAATCTTTGAAAAATCCATATCTTCATTCGCATATGACAATTCATTAACTTGATTCGCAAGCTCTACACACACTTCATATAATTCCTCAGCAGATATTTCCTCAACCTCTTCGTATCCAATATATTCACTAATCCCACGTCTATTATAATAAATACCGCAAAATAAAATAAAAATCGAAAACAACACAGCACCAACCGTGAGCATATTAAATAATGTATTAAATAAAAACTTCTTTTTTTCCTTCTTCTTAATAATACTAATTATAAAATATATGATAATTACTATGCTGCCTGCTCCAACAAACCATATAAGAATCTCCGCAACTGAAAATGGAAATATTCCGGTAATCAGACTATAAATTCTGGCTATTTGAGGTATAATCAGATAATCTCTGTAGACATCAACAAATGTCGAGTTATTATCAGCTATAATCAATAAAATCAAACTAAATGGTGCACTTAGCATGCACCATAATCTTTTACTTTTTAGTATTTTCTTCATTATCAATATATTTCACCACATATTCTTCTAAAGTGTCTATTTTTTTCTTCTTCATATCCTTTGAAATATCTGTTCCGACATATGATATATGCCATGATTCATACATGTAACCCGTAATATCCTCGCTACCTTCCGGATATCTTAATATAAAACCATATTTATATGCATTTTCATATACCCATTTACCTGACTCACTCTCAGCAAACACATCTAAATCGCTTGGATTGTCCGAAACATCCAGTGCCCTACCTGTACAATGCTCACTAAATCCACCTCTGGCACTATACTTATCTGCCGCCTCTTCTCCATCTCTTTTTGCAAATGTATTAAACAGACCTTTTTGATAGCTTACAGACCTGTATGAAGACACTATATGAAGCTGCAATCCTATTGCTTCCATATCTTCCTTCATTTTGTCAAATGCTGCTTTTGTATCAGGTGTAGCCTGAAACTCTCCGTATACAGTAACAAGTTCTTCCGGCTCAAAATCATCACTAACTCTATTATATTTGTTAAGAAGAAACGGTTCTTTTTCATTTTCCGGATAAGTATACACATCTGTATAAAAATCCTTATCCAGATTGGCCTCTACTCTCCAAATCACTTCATCTATATCCATTTCGGGATGTAGCTTTGCATAAGCCTCATATCTTTCATAATTAGCTTCATCTGCATAGTAAATGTCACTATATTGCATAGTCTCTACAACTTCCTCATCTTTAGATTCTTTTGGCTTAGAATCCAAAAATCTATATGTAGAATTGCCCACAATAAACATAAGCAGTATCATAAAAATTATAAAATCCGCTTCAAAATGTATAAATGTATCTACTTTGATTTTTTTTCTTTTTTTAACAATAAATCCTCTTTTTACAGTCTGAAAAACTTCTCTATTGACAGCAAATACCACATATCCTGTCACTGCCCCTAACACACCTAATACAACATTAATAAATTCAATGCTGTCAAGCTTAATAAACTGTAATAATACTACACATAATGAAACCACTGCTGAAACAAACAAGGTAATTGGCAAAGACCTATATCTAACAAACAAAAGTGGTAAAAAAAATCCAAGCGGAATAAACAAAGTGTAACATACAAAACCATTCATTATTCCTTCTGTCACATTATCTGATACATAAGCAAATACCGAGATTAAATATAATCCCATAGTAACTGTACCAATTTCATGTAGTAAAGTTGTATGAAGTATATTAAATGAATACTTAAGATTCATATATAATCTTATTACAATAAGTAAAACAAAACCTATTAAAAAATAGTGCATTCCCATACCTCTTTTCGCTTTTGCAAATATATATCAAGTATACCACTTTTATAATCAAACATCAAGCAATGTAATTACTTGTATTTTATTGCCATTTTGTACAATATATGATATATTTGTACTATATTATAGGGAGGTAAATTGTATGTATTGGAACATAGACTTTGAATTATTCAGTTCGGTATTATTCTTTATTCTTATACTATCGTTTTATAGTAAGATAAGATTTCCAAATATTGCCAATCAGGTATATGGCTATTTACTAATTTCATCATTTGTAGCTTGTATAATCAACATAGCAAATTGTCTTATTTTAAACAATCTTACAATGGAATGGTTGATTTCAACCAATATTTTCACAATTATTTATTTGTTACTTACATGTGTTCTTACACCTATGCTTATCGTATATGTAATAACAGCTTTCAGTTTAAAATATACATATTCCAAATTAAGTATTGTTTTAATTTTTATTCCATATATGGTTGAATTTGTGGAAATAGTTGCATCTCCATTTAATGGATTCGTTTTTACAATCACATTAGAAAATGGGTTGCAGTACCATAACGGAATGTTTTTTATATGCGCCATCAATAGTATATATTTAATAATATATCTGGCCAGTATTATATTTTTCAGAAAAAACATCCCATTTATAGTTAAGATTTCTATATGTCTTTATGTATTTTTATCTACACTTGGGTATTGGCTACAGTATTTTACTGATATAAGATGGTTGTTTTCAGGCTTTATAACCTCTATCAGTTTTCTGATTTTGTTTTTCTCAATCCATAATCCAACCATTATGATTGATGCTTCTTTAAATATATTTAACAGAAGAGCCCTTACACAAATCCTTGATATTAACATAGAGAATAAAAAAGCTTTTCATGTAATCACATTATCTCTTGATAATTTCAAGTTAATCATTGATACATTTGGTGTAACAAACGCTGAGGGAATATTGAACAAAGTGTGTACATTTTTAAAGAAACTCTCTCCTAAAAAACGTTTATACAGATATTCCAATGACTGTTTTACAATCATAATACCTCAGAGCGGAAGTTATCATAATATAATCCAAGAGATTGAAGGACGATTTGCAGATGTTTGGACATATAATGGAATTATATGTAAAATTACTGCTACAACAAGTATAATCACAAGTCCTGACTTTGCTTCAAACACAAAGGAAATTTATGATTTAATAGAATTTACATTATCAGAAATAAAAACTATGGACAAGGGTTCCATTATTTGCAGTGACTCATATCTAAAGACCAAAATGAATCGTCAAAAACGAATCGCTATTGCTTTAGCAAATGCTATTGAAAATGGTACTTTTGAGATATATTACCAACCAATATATAATATAATTCAAAATAAATATACGGGTGCGGAAGCACTTATCAGATTATATGATTCAGAACTTGGAGCAATACCTCCCGAGGAATTTATTACTGTTGCTGAAAAGAATGGTACTATTGTTGAAATTGGTAAAATTGTTCTTGACAAGGTATGTCACTTTATTTCAAAGGTTCATCCTGAACTACATGGATTTGAATTTATCTCTGTTAACTTATCGGTAGTACAATGTATGCAAAACGGAATAATCGATTTTTTGGAGGAAACACTTGAAAACTACCATGTATCAAAAAAACATATACATTTTGAAATAACCGAAACTTCAACAAGTAATTCTATGGCTTTGTTTTCCGACTTATTAAACAAAATGTCTAGAAGAGGTTTTCACTTAACAATGGACGATTACGGAAGCGGATATTCCACACTTTCATATATAATGTATCTTCCATTCAACACAATTAAGCTTGACAAAACACTCTTAGATGATGCCTGCAAAAATGACAGAAGCAAATGCATTATTGAATACACTATCAATATGCTTCATAAATTAAACGTAAATATTATCGCTGAAGGTATCGAAGATATTGAACAGGTCAATATGATGAAAAAAATGGGATGTAATTATATTCAAGGTTTCTACTATAGTCGTCCGTTAAATTCTGATGATTTTATAGAATTAATTAAAAACAATGAATAAATTAAAAACGGGTTAGCTATTTTTAGCTAACCCATTTTATTTGATATATGTTCTACTGTAAAAGTTCCATCATAATCAAGCTCTATAACTGTTCCACCTCTATGTCCTGATAAATTCTTCGCATACAGGAGACAATCAAGTGATTTCGAATAAGTAAGCCTGATGCCCTTATATTCTATAGAAAAATCATTTAAGTGATCATGACCACAAAAAATTCCTTTTGTTCCACCGCACTCTAATAATACATCAAATATCCTTGAAGCATATTTTGAGTAACTAATTTTTTCTTCTGCATTACCTATAAAATATTTAACCTTATCGTTATTATTTTTGTATAGCTTCCAAGCTTTGCTATATTCCTTTAACGGTATATGTGTGAACAAAAGAGAATTATTATTACCATTTTCCTCTTCTTTTAATTTATTCATCTGTGTTTCATACCATTCAACCTGATCGTCATGAATACAATCATATCCTCCCTTACCCATCGCCTCCGGATAAGAATTAGAATCAATCATAATCATCGCATTATTAAGTGTTCCATCATCATTCCTAATTTTAACAATATGATTACTCTCACCTGTAACCTCCGGATTGGGATCAGTAAGAAGACAATGCCTTTGGTTCATAAAAAATTCTTTCACTTCACTTCTAGTATGAGTTGCAAAATATTCTGCATCATGATTACCAAATGTAACCGTATACCACACATCTAACTTTTCCATAAGCTTTGCGATGATTCTCATACTATTCAAATTATTCATATTAAATGTGGTCTTAGGTCTTGAGTATACCAAATCACCTGTAATAACAACCAAATCCGGCTGCGTTTTATGAACCAGCTCTGATATAGTATCAATTGCAAATTGATCCTCATTAACACTGAGCCAGCCTCCGCCTATATGCATATCAGACAATTGAAGTATCTTAAAGGTATCATATTTATCCTTAATCAATGCATAGCTTCCATCATCTTCATATTCACATCTAGGTTTAGTCTTTCTTAATGGTTTTATTTTCTTTTCAATATATCTTATATTTCTTTTGGTTCCATAATTAACATCATAAAAAACCTTCAAGCCTGCAAGAGAAGCAACTGCTACACTTCCTGCTATTATTTTTGTTCCAGTCTTCATATGTAATCATTCCTTTTAATTATTTTCTCTTTTTATTTCTATCACATTTTAAGACCATTTTCAAGTAGCAATACCTAAAGAAACTTTAGCAAGCTTATCTGCAAGCTCATTATATTTATCACCCGAATGCCCCTTAACCTTAATAAATTCAATATTTATTTTATTTTTTATCGAATCAAAATATTCCTTATATTCTATCGTACCCTTCTTATTTGTTTTCCATTCTCCAAGACACCATTTTGCAATTCCTTCATAATCATGATAAATAATTAATTTCTCGCATTTTTTCTCTATGGCAAATTCCATTGCCACTCTGGAGCCAATTATTTCTCCTGCTACATTTCTCATAGAAATCATATAATCCTGTGAGCCTTTCCCTGACAAATGAATTTCTTCGCCATTACAGAACACGACTGCTCCGTAACCGTATTCGTTAGTCTCAACCGAAAAGCTTCCATCTACATATGCTACAACGGTTCCTTTAGGAATCTCCAAAAAATTATCCGCCTTAACAGATACAGATGCATCCATATTAATGAATGCATCTGCCTCTTCTATACTGGCAAATCCTTTATATACTGCTCCTTTATATCCTTCAACCTGAGCCTTACAGTCGTCCCATGTATAATATATTCCGGGTGTCTTTCCTATTTTTACAGCATAATATTTTTTAGCCATTATTTAACCTCTTTAATTTACATCTGCTTTAAATTAACTCCATCCGCCTTCAAAGTTTCAATTATAGAATCAACTACTTCCATAACCTCTTCTCTTGTTAATGTTCTGTCTTTCTGTGAGAAAATAATTCTTACAGTAATTGATTTACCATTTTCATCCTCATAGGTATCAGTAACAAATACTTTCTTGATTAATTCTGAATTTGCTGCATTAATTGCATTTCCAATCACTTCGTATTTATCTGCAACAAATGACAAATCCACCTCCATTGATGGATATTTAGATGGCTCATCGTATGTTATACCAGCATTTTCAATATTAGTTAATGAATTAATATCGATTTCAGCAAACACAACTGCTGCCTTCTTGTCAATTTTCTTAGATACAATCGGATGTGCAACGCCAATTTCACCAATAACCTTACCATCACAAATAATCTTATTAAGGTTCTTTGGATGCTCATAAGAATGAGTTGCTTCCAGCTTCTCAAATGTTAAGCCCTTATGTCTTATATCTTCAACCATAACTGCTATAATATCTCTTAATTCAAAATAAAGCTTTTCTAATGACTTAGTCTTACTAAATAATGTAATTGCAAGCTTTTTATCTTCCTTACACATATTTTTTTCATCAAGACCATCAATTACATGACCAATCTCAAACACACCAAAGTCTGTAGCGAATCCTGTGTTATTCTTAACCTGACATAACTGTGTAGGTATAATTGACTTACGAATTGTCTCAATATTAGGGTTTGTAGAATTAAGGAGCTTAATATTATCCTCAACCTCAATACCTAACTTCTTAAACTCATCTGTATAAGCCCAAATATATGAATGTAATTCGTGTAACGAAAATCTCTTTACAAGAAGGTCTTTAACCTTTTCCTCAACAGTTTTTTCTGCTGCTACTCTTACAGGATAGAATGGTGCAACTGTTGTATGCACGTCAAAATTATCATAGCCGTAAATACGTGTGATTTCTTCAATTATATCAGCCTTAATAGTAACATCCTTAGTTGCTCTCCAGCTTGGAACCAAAACCTTGAAGTTATTATCATTTAATTCAACCTCAAAACCAAGAGCTGTTAACGTATTAACTATTGTATCATTTGAAATTTCGATACCTGTATAACGGTCTACAAAGCTCTTTTCAAATTCTAATGTTACCTCCGGATAAGTAAATGCTCTTTCATCTGTAAGAGACGAAATAACCTCTGCCTCGCTATCCACATCCAATAAAAGCTTAATAAATCTTTCTATAGCCGTAACAGTCATTTCAGGGTCCAGACTCTTTTCATAACGTGCTGAAGCATCTGTACGATGAGCAAGACGAACTGTTGACTTTCTAACTGATGATGCATCAAATGTAGCTGACTCCAATGTAAGTTCTGTTGTATCCTCTACTATTTCTGAATCAAGACCACCCATAATGCCGGCAATGGCCACAGGAATGTCTCCATTACATATCATAAGTGTATTCTCATCAATATTTCTCTCTACACCATCCAATGTCTCAAATACAAATGGTTTGTCAAATTTCTTAATACGAATCTTCTCAACCTTCCTTGAATCAAAGGCATGCATAGGCTGACCCATTTCTAACATAATATAATTAGTTATATCTGCAAGAAGATTAATTCCTCTCATTCCACAATAATAAAGACGAATTCTCATATTTACAGGACTTACATTTTTCTTAATGTTAGCAACCTTAAGACATGAATATCTGTAACATAATGGATCCTCAATCTTCATATCAATCTTAGGAAGATTATCATACTTAGACAAATCCACTCTCTCTAATTCCTTTAACGGACGCCCTGCTAATGTAGCAATTTCACGTGCAATACCATAATGACCCCAAAGGTCAGGTCTGTTAGTAAGTGATTTATTATCAACCTCAAAGATAATATCATCTATATCATATATTTCTTTCAAATCAGTACCATTTGCAACATCCTCTGTGATATCCATAATACCTGAATTGTCATCACTAATACCAATTTCCTTTTCAGAACAGCACATACCATGTGATGTATATCCTGCCAATGCTCTCGGAGCTATAGTTATATCACCAATTCTGGCTCCAAGCTTAGCAAATGCTGTTTTCATTCCAACTCTTACATTCGGTGCACCACATACAACATCTACTAACTCTGCTTCACCGCAATCAATTTTAAGAAGGTGTAATTTCTTTGACTCAGGATGATTTTCAACCGACTTGATTTCACCCACAACAATTCCTTCTATATCTTTTCCTTTATAAAAAATCTCATTTTCAACCTCAGCAGTAGATAACGAAAACTGATGAATCAGTGCATCCTTATCTAATCCTGTTAAATCTACAAAGTCCGAAATCCAATTTAATGATATAAACATTTTACCAATCTCCTTTCCTATTCATCATCTGTGAACTGACTCATACTGTCTAAGCTGCCGGAATTCAAATCACGGATATCTTTGATACTGTATTTCATCATTGCAAGTCTTGTAAGACCAAGTCCAAAGGCAAATCCTGTATATTCCTCCGGATCAATTCCTCCTGCCTTTAATACTTCCGGATGAATCATACCACAAGGACATAACTCTAACCATCCACTGTGTTTACACGAAGGACATCCTTCTCCTCCACAGATTTCACAGTTAATATCAAGCTCAAATCCGGGTTCCACGAACGGGAAGAATCCAGGACGAAGTCTGACCTTGATATCTCTGTTAAATACTTCTGAAAGCATTGTCTTCATAAAGTAAATAAGATTAGAAATTGATATATTCTTATCAACCATTACACCTTCCATCTGGAAAAATGTATTCTCATGACAAGCATCTGTTGCTTCATTTCTAAAGCATCTTCCCGGGAAAATAGCCTTGATTGGCACACCCTTTTCAATTAAATCCTTGCCATATTTCTTATAAATAGCATTCTGAGCTGCTGATGTATGAGACTTAAGAAGCTGACCATTTTCAAGATAATAGGTATCCTGCATATCTCTTGCCGGATGATACTTAGGAATATTTAATGCTTCAAAGCACTCATAATCTGTTACAACCTCGCTATAATCTTCTACTGTAAATCCCATAGACTTAAATACATTCTCACACTGACGCTGAACAAGAGTTATTGGATGATACGAACCACGCTCAAGCACTGGTGGTATAGAAATATCTATATCCGGTGTTGAATTAATTTCCTCTTCTAATTCTAATCGTGCAAGCTCTTCCTTCTTAGCTGCCAGCTTATCTGCAACTTCATTCTTTAATACATTTACTTCCTGACCAAGAGTTCTTCTCTCTTCGTCAGAAATCTTGCCCATATCCTTTAAAATAGCTGTAATACTACCCTTCTTGCCAAGATATCCAACTCTCATATTTTCAAGTTCTGCTGCATCCTTGACATTTTGAAGTTCTGCTTCGAATTGTTTTCTTAATTCAGAAATTTTCTCATTCATGATAATCCTCCTAGATTTGTTCTTATAAATTAAAAAAACCCATATTCTTACGAATATGAGACGAATAAAACCGCGGTACCACTCAACTTCCTGTGCACAAACACAAGCCCTCTATACTTAACGCGTATTAACGTCATTCCCTACTATATCGTTCAGGAAAGCAACTCCGGTGAGAAATTCATATATATAATTTTAACTGAGGACAGCTTCCAGCCGATGACCATCCCTCTCTGACAGTAACTATATAACTACTAGCACCTTCACGGTCTTTAAAATATAACATCTGTGGCTAATCTTACCACAATATGTTTCATATGTCAAATTATAAGGTATTTTTTATTTGTAGAGTAACTAATAAAATGATATAATAATGCATATCATAAAACAAAAAGAGGATTATATATGCTTAGCAAAATAATTAGTACAGTTCGGTTGTTTCTTAACAGATTAAAAGATGACGATATAAGCGCCTATTCAGCTCAGGCAGCTTTCTTTATTATACTCTCAAGTGTACCATTTATTTTATTACTTCTTACAATTCTTAAGTATACTCCTCTTACAGAAGATATGTTTACAGAATTTTTACTAAATATTTTACCTGATTCATTAGACAGCTTTGTAGCTTCACTAATAAGACAATTATACTCCTCTGCTTCCGGCACAGTAATCTCTATTACTGCTATTGCAACCTTATGGTCAGCCGGCAAGGGAATATTATCTATTATAAGAGGTATGAATTCTATACATCATACAACTGAAACACGCAATTATTTTGTACTAAGGGCTGTATCAACCATATACACAGTGTTATTTTTGATTGCTATTATTCTTATGCTTGCCATTCTTGTGTTTGGTAACTACCTTTATGAATTTTTAGGCACGCATGCGCCACTAATCCACGAATTTCTCGGTGTCTTCATAAATGATAAAGATATAATATCCATACTTTTTCTTATTTTATTTTTTATATGTGTATATAAAATTGCACCTGATAAAAATTATACAGTATTTAATCATTTACCCGGTTCAATATTCTCTGCTTTATCATGGTATGGTTTTTCATATATCTTTTCCATATACGTAGATAATTACAGCAAAATTACATTTATGTATGGCAGTCTCTCAACTGTCGCCATCCTAATGCTTTGGCTATATTTCTGCATGTATTTAATGTTTATAGGCGGAGAAATCAATGTTATCTTCAAACCTAATATAGACAAATTACACAAGCATTTATCCGCCAAATATCACAATCTATAGCTCATACATGTTTTTTATTTCGACCTTGTTATAGAAAAATTTGATTATCTGTTCATAAGTCATACCTTTTTCTGCCATTGTTCTTGTGGCATTCTGACTCATTCCAACTCCGTGTCCAAATCCTCCTCCTATAAATTCAAAATAAAGCTTTCCGTCCTTAACAACCTTATCTACTACAAAATATCCACTCGGCAGCATATCAAATCCACCTGTCTTTTCTCCATCTTTGTCATAAAGAGTTACATTTGAAATATCAAATAGTTTTCTTATGTTACTCTGTAATCTTACCTTAACATTTCCTTCACTTCCTTTAATGTTAATAGTTTTTATAATACCTCCCTTTCCCCTTTTTATAATCTCAATATCCTTTACCTCTCCCACATATGTTCTTTTAACATCATCAATTGTTGGCAACATTTTATTAACCGAATAGGAAAGTTCATCAGCACTCATCATTACACTCCATCTATACAAATCATAATCTTTATCATAAGTATCTGCCTCTTTTCTTATAAATTCGTCAAAATTCTCTTCTTTTGATAAATCCACTCCTTTTTTTTCAGACAAATACACACTCTTAATATATGGAAAATTCTTATTTCCCCATATATCTGCAATTGTTGTAGCTCCACAAGATGTAGAAAAAAACAACGCATTAATAGGCTCATTTTCATACGTTATAATCATTCCACAAGTTTCATCAACCGCCTCTATAACATCCTCTGTAGGTTCCACATTATTATATACCTGATAGTTAACACTATCATCTACATGTGCATTATATTTTTTATAAGACTCGCTAAGCACCTGACTATATGCATAGGTTCTTGCACATACCGCTTGTACCATTAATGCAGTTTTCTCATAGTTAGATGGCATTTCACTTGGAACAACACCATACAAATACTCTTCAATTGATACTTCATTGGTTATCAATATTTTGTCATCATACAAATCAAGTTCTATGCTCCCAAAATACTTTGGATTACCATACTGTCTCTCTATCGTCAATAATTCTATTTTCGCATTTTCATTCGTAGGTACTAATTTAATTTTTCCTTTCTTAAAATACTTACTTTCCGGCTCTATATTTATGGTTTTACCAGCCTTTATTATCTTTTCTTTATCTCCATAAATTAATTTACAATCCGAATCACATTTAAGTGTAGCTTTAGAATGAAATATATTTTCAAAATCATCGGTCATGATAAGCACTCTTATATCAACTTGCCTATCTACATCCTCTTTTTCATTTGAAATAGCCAGTTTATATTTACTCTTTGTCTCTACTTCTTCTGCAATGTTATCATTTTCAGAAAATTTCAACGCAATTAGAAACACTGTAAACATAACCATCAAGAGTAAAATACCCAATTTTATGTATTTTTTCATGCCAATTTACCCCTCCAAAATTATCCTAATAAATAAAAGTAAATAATAAAAGCAGCAATTCAATGCTGCTTTTATTACTTAATATATCTCCCAAAATGCCGGTTCCTGGTTTTGAGTCCTAGCCGCGCTAGGTGGGCAACCGCAACTTCCAATCTGCCTTCCACTTATAGAGGCCTGACATCATGTAAGCAATATAGGAATCCCTTATTCAAAAATGTAGGTTCAAAATAGCAGGAGTTATCGAACATCTCAGGAATTTTGATATATTAAGTATACCTTATTCTATGCAATTTTTCAAGAAAAAATGCATATTTTTTTATACAATTTTATAAAAATTTTTATTCTGTATTTTTCAAAATCTCTACTACTTCCTGCTCTGTCTTATCAACTCTTACAGCAATCTCATCCACAGATAATCCGCACTCGCTGTATGCAATAACTTTACCTTCTATCTTACCAGCATTTTTTCCTTTTTGTTCTGCTCTTTCTAATACAGGACACATATTATCAACACCTCCCTCAAGCTTTAACAAATCCAAATATCTATTATCCTCTGTAAAGACTGAAAATAATTTCATTAATTCATCTACATGGATAATCTTATCCGGGCTTGGTACATACTCATTATATTTTCTCATTTGTGTCAAATATTGAACAACATGCTTGAAATCACTTGTAAACATATCTACTGTCTCATCTTCCAAGTATGCTAATTCAAATACGTTGATCTTATAGTCATTAACATACGGCTTAAGGTTCTCTGGAACTTTAACACAATCAAACAATGAATGCTTCTTATCCCATCTATCATTACCATAATACAACACAATGGTTACAACAGGATATAAATCTCCCTGTTCCTTAAGTATCTGCGAACGGTACGCCGCACCATCATATCCTATGACTCTAACAGGCATATTATTATCAACCTTAGTCTGATTCTCCATACCACATATAGCTATCCTAACATTACCTTTATTCCAATACTTAGCCATATCACGTTCTTGTTCGTGAAGCTTACTTGTGTCAGCCTTGTAGTGACTCATAAGACCTGTCTCAGATAGTTCAATAGGTTCGATAACCCTCTCACCCTTAAATAACAATACATTAACAATATCCGCAAATACATCTTCATAATCCACTAATAACTTCTCTGCGATATCTTTTTGAAACATTCTAGTGCCTCCTTCAAAGTTGCCACTGTAAATGTTTCTCCTAACACAATACCTTATATATCAATAGTATAGTATCGCTATAGTTTTGTCAATATAGAACTTTTATTTTTTCTTCCCAATCTTAACGATAAAGTTAAGAAACGCAATAATTGAGCAAGGTGTGAGATTCAAGAGCATTCTTAACCTCACACCTTTACTTTGCTTATGAGCATTACATTTATAATCAAAGAAATAATAAATATCACAATCAATAAACTCTTCATTTGTTGTCCCTCTTTTCTAATTATCTAAAGCATATTTTCGCACATACACTCTATTATTTTTACTTTTTATTGCTAGATTATTAAAAATTATATATAATCAACTTAGTTATAAAAATAAATGAAATGGGTGTAAAATATGAAAAATTATTACGACGAAATCAAAATATATGATTTAGAGACATTTGCCAACCATGGTGTCTTATCCGAGGAAAAGACCCTTGGACAAAAATTTCTAATCAGTTGTACTCTGTATACAGATATTTCTAAAGCAGGACATACAGACAAATTAAAATATTCTATTAACTATGCTGAGGTATGTACATTTATAGATGAATTTATGAGAAATAATACATACAATCTTCTTGAAGCTTGTGCCGAAAAACTATGCAACACACTACTTACACACTTTAGAGCCGTAGACAAAATCAGTCTTGAAATTAAAAAACCATGGGCACCTATACATCTACCTCTTGATACTGTATCTGTCAAAATAGAAAGAGGCTGGCATATCGCTTATATTGCGCTTGGTTCAAATATTGGAGATAGCAGAAGATATTTTTCAGATGCTATAGAAGCTATAGACGAAATGGAAGAATGCGATGTTATTAAGATATCCGATTATATCACGACCCCACCATACGGACCGGTTGAACAGGATGATTTCCTAAATGGCTGTATAATGATTAGAACCACTCTCAGTCCAAAGGAATTATTAAAAACTCTTAATCAAATGGAAGCAAATGCCGGAAGGACAAGGGAAGTCCACTGGGGTCCCAGAACTCTCGACCTTGATATTTTACTCTATGATGACCTTGTAATGTTTACAGACAATCTGATAATACCTCACATTGAAATGCACAAAAGGGACTTTGTCCTAAAACCATTAAGACAAATAGCCCCTTATGTAATACATCCGGTTTATAACAAATCCATAACCGAATTATTTGATAACGTTTGCAATTGTACTAAGTAATTTTTCACTACTAATAGGCTTAAGGATGTATCCTGCCGGATTCAGATGTAATACGGCAGTGATGTGTTCCTTATCCGCTATACCTGTCAAAAATATAATCGGAATATCCTTATATTCAGGAATTTCTCTTATTTTCTCAAACGTAACCTTTCCATTCCAGCCAGGCATATCATAATCAAGCAATATCAAATCAGGTTGCTTCTTTTCCATAAGCTTAAGTGCCTGTTCACCCGAAATTGATACCGATACATTATACTTATTCTCTAATAAAGACTTAGTATTTCTAAGCATTAATGCACTATCATCGATGATTAAAATATTTTTCTTAGAATCATTTATTTTCTCCATAACCCCTTCATCCTTGTCAGTACCAAATAATACTTCCTTACACTTATTTATTATTACCTCCGAACCCACTGGTCTTGTCAGACACATAAATCTTTTTTCAGGTAAATACTCCCTGTACTTATTACACTCATCCTTAGTTCCTATAACTAATGTATTAATATTCGAATTATTTCTAACAAGTTCCATAAATATTTTAGTGTTTATATCATCAATTTCTGTACAGCATACAATAACAAGATCAGGTCTGCTTATTTTCAACATACCTTTTATAAGTTCAATTGATTCTGAACAGAGCTGTACATCAAAATGTCTTGTCAGACACATATTAAGATTTTCCAGAAGATTATTAAATTCACCGATTAACAATATTTTTTTCATAATGATTCCTTTCATTTATGGATTATTTTCTAATTCTGCTCCAAATTCTTATTTTATAAGTTTATCACGATATAAATTATTTTACAATTTCTATTGATAAATTTATTCTCTTACTTCTTAATTGTAACCTTCCTCATTCAGACGTTTTCCTTAATTTACCGGTATAAATATATCTTCCACATATATACCCATTATCTTGTTAACATCTATCTGCTCCTCAAATTCATATTCTTTTTGCAAATAATGTTTATCACCCTCTTGTACATAATTTACTGCACCACTGGATATAAATGTAATTTCTTCAAAATCATGACTTTCTATCAGGTATTCTGTTCCGTCTACCATTTTAATGCTAATATGAATGGAAGTATCTGTAATAGCCAGTTCATCATATGGAAATTTGGATACATCTGTCATAAATGTCATTCCTATAGGTGTAATTCTTATATTTTCAACCTTTGCTGTAGTATTAACAAACGGAAACTCTACATTATTATTTTCAAGCATAATCTCTTCTCTTATAGTATAATCCACATTAAATGTTATCCCCCACATTCCTTCTACTAACATGGTAGGATTATCTGACAAAGGCTTGTCCGTAAGATTTCTAAGAGACAAGGTGACTTCCGAATCCTCTATTAACTCATCAACACTTAGCAAACTCAATATATAAGTAGCCCTATTAGGCGAATTTTGCTGAACCTCAAATAACTTACATTCCTTTGCTCCACCAAGAATATCTGATGAATTGTAATTACTTCCTTTGCAAAAAGCATAATATTCAAAAGCTATATCCTCATTAAATTCAACACTGGCAGGTGCTGTCACCTCAATAAGCAGATATATATTCTTCTTATCAATAATTGATTCCTTAAGCTCAATCATTAAATCCGGCTTACTTGTAATATTCTGTTCTTCACTGCTTATTCCCAGACTTTCCGGCTCCTTTATTGTCCCGGTATCTTTATCACTAACCGTAAATATATCCATTATCCTATTTCTAAATCCATCAAATAATCTTGCTCTAACAACTATTACATTCAAGGAAAAAACAAGTCCTAAAACTGTCAAACATAAAACAACAATAAATAAGCCTTTTGAATTCTTTTTCTTCTTTGCAATCGGCAAGCGCTCTTTAAGCATATCTCTACCTCTATTCATTCTTGATTTTACTGTACCTATAGGAATATTTAAAACTTCTCCAATCTCTTTAATAGATAAATTTCCATAATAATACAAAATAATAACACTCCGGTATTCTTCATTAAGCTCCTGTACTATATCCCATAATTCGTCGTGATCATCATATGAAGCCCCAACCAGAGCTTCAACCTTTTCATTTCCCGGAAGTGCAAATCTCTTTCTAATAAGCTGTAACGCCTCATTTCTGGTAATGGTTATAAGCCACGACTTTAATTTGTCCATATCCTTAAGTTCGTCAATATGTTCATACGCCTTTAGTATAGCACTGCAAACTGCATCTTCAGCATCTGTCTCATTTTTAAGAATTTTAAATGCTATAGCATAAAGCTGCAGTCTATAATTATCAATATTTTCACTAAATATTTCTCTCCTCATAACACTTTTCATCCTTTTATAGTTTTAATCCACATATTATAGATTCACGAAATCGACAAAAGGTTCCAAAAATCTAAAAAAGGAATCCCTATTTAAGAGATTCCTTTTCAAACATACTAAATATTAGTTTAATTCATCTACAAGTTTCTGAAGTGCTGCAAGAGCCTCTTCAGGGAGAGCATCATATCCAGCCTTCTTCTCTGAGAAATCCTTAACAGCATTTACACGAGTCTGCATAGCATTCTTTAATTCTGCTTTATATTCTGCATTGTTGAAGTCTGCTGTGAAATCTGCTGTCTTACCTGACCACTCTGTCATAATTTCAATATCTGAGAATGGTCCCCACTGAGTAAATGTAGCCTTACCTTCAACAATTGTCTCAAGTATTCCAAGAGTATCTGCAGGCTTAACCTTTGTACCCATGAAATCACCTGTATTAACAATATAGCAATCTACGTTCTTTTCTTCAACTAATTTCTTGAACTTCTCATAATCATTTACTAATGGATAAGTTCTGAATGGGTTAGCATATGGTACAATTCTGATAGCATTTAAGTCTGTACCAGCTGCAACTCTTTCTGCTGAAGATGTCTTTGTAGCAAGTGTAGCTCCCATAACTGATGCTAAAGCTGAACCATTTAACTTAACTACCGGTGGAATTGTAGGATCCTTCATAATCCAGAAGATTGCATTAACCGGAGCGTCAATCTTATCTACACGGTTTGGTGACCATAACTTAGACTTAATAGCACGTCCGTTACCATTTCTGATATCCTCTGTAACTAACTGAATCTTTCCATCCTCATCCATTGTAGCTGAACAGTTCTGGCATGATAATAAATACTTGTTATCAGGACATCCTGTAGGATAGTCTGCTGTCTTATCAAAGTATGTAGGTTCAAGAGCAATTGAAGCACATGTGTCTGTATTAATAATGAACGCATCGTCATGAAGAACCTTAATTTCATACTTGCCATCATGCTTAGCATGTGTAAGTGTAGACTTACCTGATCCTGATAATCCGTATACAGATGCAACGAACTTAGAACCATCATTAAGGATGTATTCCTTCTGTCCACCGTGGCATGAAGCATAACCATTTCTATTAGCAAGTGCCCAAGCCATTGTAAGAGTACCCTTCTTATGTTCACCGAAGTATCTCATACCAAGGATTGCTGCACAGTTTTCATTTGTATCAAAATAGCAAAGTGTAAGTGGATCACTTAAGCAACTATAATCTACATCAGGTCTTTCTCCAGGAATCCACTGTGGATCTGAGAAGATATAGATATCTGCTTCCTTGCCATCTCCTACTGGCTTAGAATTCTTATACATCTTTACATATTCATCTGACATATACTGGAAGTTTAACAACCAGTTATATAATAAGTTCTCTTCACCTTCCGGAATAAGAAGATGTGCTTTTACCATAAATTCCGGATCAAGACCTACAAATGCCTCTGCATGATACATTGTCTTCCATCTTGTCTCATAGATAGCATCCATAACTACCTTATCAAGCTTAGCAGAATCTACTCCCGGCTCTCCTTTGATACGACGAGCTGCTGCATAACGACCTGTAACAGCACCATCATTGAATAATAAAACCTTAGCATCTGGATCTAATCCGAATTCCTCACCTCTGTATACAGGCATATCTGTTACAATAGTACCTGGTGAATTCTTAGCAAGCTCATAAGCCTCCTTAAGTGTATTAACCTTAACTACATTGTTGCCATAAAAAGCAGCCTCTATAATAGAACGTGTCTTAGAAAAACCAACCTTTCCGGCACCAATTTCTTCTGTCTTGTAATAAGCTTTTGTTGACATAATTTGTATCCTCCTTGTTATCTTATGATTTCATTTAAAAATCTGGTTAATTATCTCATTTTTCATTAAAAAAGTCAATATTAATTTCTACTATTTCACTCTTACTTTTATATATCGAATTAGCAGGAACAAAGCCTCTTACCATTGATAACGGATATATGTGAGACCCCTTTCCAATCACTGTTCCCGGATTGAGCACGCTGTTACAACCTATTTCTACATTATCACCTAAGATTGCACCAAATTTTTTAAGACCTGTAGGAATATCTATATATTCTCCATTTTCTGTCTTAACACCTTTAACAGTTACTAATGACTTATCGGATTTAAGGTTAGATGTTATAGAGCCCGCTCCCATATGCGACTTATGACCAAGAACCGAATTACCTACATAATTATAATGGGGCACCTGAACTCCGTCAAACAGTAATGCACATTTTATCTCTGTTGAATTACCTACAGTTGCACCCTTTCCAATTATTGCTGTTCCTCTGATAAATGCACAATGTCTAATTTCTGCATTTTCATCAATAATAAGAGGTCCGTTAAGACATGCTGTTGGAGCAATCTTTGCACTTTTTGCCACCCATATATCGTCGCCACGTTTTTCAAACTTAGTCATATCAAGTGAATTTCCAAGTTCTATAATATACTCATCAAGCAACGCATACACTTCCCATGGATATTCAACCCTATTAAGTAAATCCTTTGCAATTGTATAATTTAAATCAAATAAATCTGTTACTTTTACCATACATTTATCCTCTATCTACTTATTCTACTGTTACTGATTTTGCAAGATTACGAGGCTGATCCACATCACATCCTCTAAGAACTGCTGTATAATAAGCTATATACTGCATAGGTACTGCTGCAAGCATAGGCATAAGAATATCATTAATCTTAGGCAGTTTTATCAAATGATTAGTTACTGACTTGTCGTCCTCTACATCTTCTGAACATATCATAATCACCTTTGCACCGCGCGATTTTACCTCTTTTATATTACTTATTGTCTTCTCTATCAAGTCACTTTGTGTAGCAACTGCTATAACAGGCATTTCCTCTGTAACAAGCGAAATTGTTCCATGCTTAAGTTCGCCTGCCGCATATGACTCAGAATGAATATATGATATTTCTTTAAGCTTCAAAGACCCTTCCATACTAAGTGCATAATCAAGCCCTCTTCCTATATATAACAGACTATCCGAATTAACTAATCTTGATGCCACAAATTGACATCTTTCTTTAAGTTCTAACACTTCTGCAAGCTTTTCCGGAATATCCATGAGCTCCTTTGTAAGCTTTTTACATTCTTCTTCACTAATCACACCCTTTGCATATGCAAGTTCAAACGCAAGAAGATACATAACCGACAACTGAACTGAATAAGCCTTCGTTGAAGCAACTGATATTTCAGGACCTGCATGAGTATATATAACTATATCCGAAGCTCTTGCAATTGATGAACCTTTTACATTTACTACAGACATTGTAGTTGCACCATGAGATTTAGCTAGTTCTAATGCCGCCTTTGTATCAGCCGTTTCTCCTGACTGCGAAATTAAGATTACCAAATCCTTATCTGTAATAAGTGGATTTCTGTATCTGAACTCCGAAGCGATATCCACAGTAACCTCAGTTCTTGCTACCTTTTCTATAACATACTTACCTACCAGACCTGCATGCATTGCTGTACCACATGCAACAATAAATATACGATTGTAATTCTTTAGCATTTCCTTAGTAAGTCCACTTTCTTCAAGATATGGCATACCGTTTGATATTCTTGGAGCTATTGTTGTCTTAATGGCTGTTGGCTGCTCATTTATCTCTTTAAGCATAAAATGCTCATATCCACCTTTTTCTGCCGCATCAATATCCCAAGTAGCAGTCTGAAGTTCTTTGATTATAGGTTCCCTATGTGTATCGCATATCTTAATCTCCCGGTCAGTAATTTCTGCAATCTCATTTTCCTCAAGCAAATAATAATCCCTTGTGTATTTAAGAATTGCCGGAACATCTGATGCTATAAAATTTTCATTTTCACCAACACCTATAATAAGCGGACTATCTTTTCTTGCAGCAAATATTTTTCCCGGAAAATCCCTGAACATTATACCAAGAGCATATGAACCTCTAATTTCTTCAATAGTTCTGCAAATAGTATTAACAGGATCACCATCATAGTAATAATCAAGCAGTTTTGCAACCGTCTCCGTATCTGTTTCACTCTCAAAACCATAACCTTGAGTTATAAGAAAATCTTTTATTTGTTTATAATTCTCAATTATCCCATTGTGAACAATGCTTATTCTTTTATTTCCATGAGGATGAGAATTAATATCTGATGGTTCACCATGGGTTGCCCATCTTGTATGTCCTATTCCGCATACACCTGTTGGTCTTTTATCACTTTCCATTTTAGCCAGAAGATCTTTTATCTTACCTTTAGATTTCTGTACTGCTATCTTTTCATTTTCAAATACTGCAATACCCGCAGAGTCATATCCCCTATATTCTAATTTAGATAGTGCATCAATCAAAACTTCAACACTATCTTTTTTTCCAACATATCCAACTATTCCGCACATATTACATCCTCCTACTTATAATTTATCGCAATCACATCATAATTATGTCTTAATAAATTCTGATTATTAATCTTTTTTACATTTTCTGTTCTTCGTGTAACGAAATCATCAAGCTTAACCATATAATCTTCTTCTGTAATAACTCCGTCTGACACCTGAGTAAGTCCTTTTTCCCAACTTGCAGTAAGCTCCGGATTAAGTAAAGGCTTAATCGAAGCATTCACTACCTCATAAACCATTTCCCCCATCTGGGTAGGTGTTATCACCTGGGTCTTTTTGTTAAGCGCCATATATTTTATATTAACAAGTTTTTCAAGAATACCGGCTCTTGTTGCACTTGTACCAATTCCACTACCCTTTATCTGCGCCCGCAATTCTTCGTCTTCTATAAGCTGTCCCGCATTCTCCATTGCAAGAATCATAGAACCGGAAGTATAACGTTTTGGTGGTGACGTTTCACCCTCCTTGATAGTAAAATCATTAATAGTTAGTGTATCATTTTTCTTAAGATTTTTCAATGATTCTATAAAGTCTGCATCACATTTTGCATCTTCTTCATTTTCATCCTCTTTCTTCTTAGCAAATGAATTAGCTGCAACCTTAAGATATCCTTCATCCACAAGAACCTTGAAATTACTATGAAAATGCTCTTGCTTTTCCGCTCCTATTGCCTCTAACACTATTGATAATTTACTATACACTGCCGGCGGATAAAATATGCTAAGAAAACGTCTGGCAATAATTTCATATACTCTAAGAGCTGTTTGTGATATTCCTTTAAGATTTGCAAATCCCTGACCTGTTGGTATTATCGCATAATGGTCAGTTATCTGCTTGTCATTTACATACCTCGTTGATGCTATATTTTTATACATAGCTTTTTCTATTATTTCTTTTGCATATGATGCCGTCTGCTCAAAATTACATAGTCCCTTAACATTATTATATATCACCTTTGAAACAGCCGTAGATAACACTCTGGCATCAGTTCTTGGATATGTAACCAGCTTCTTTTCGTATAATTCCTGTGCAATTTTAAGTGTCTCATCCGGACTTATCTTAAATAGCTTCGAGCATTCATTCTGAAGCTCTGCCAAATTAAATAACAAAGGTGGGTTTTTATTTTCCTTTTTCCTTTCAACAGATACAACCTTTGCAAGCATTCCGCTATCTTTTCTTAAGCCTTCAATCAGTTCCTCTGCTTTTTCTCTTTCCTTAAATCCATTATCCTTATACAAATATGGTGTTTCAAAGTATCTAGAGCCTTCCCATACCTTCCATTCACCATCAAATGAATTATTCTCATTCACAGCAAAATTACCAAGCACTCTGTAAAATGGGGTCTTTACGAATGCTCTAATTTCCCTTTCCCTTCTAACCACCATACCAAGTACACATGTCATAACCCTGCCCACAGATATTACGGTATATTTATGATTAAGATAACTAGATATGGTATTTCCATACTTAAGTGTCAGTAATCTTGAAAAATTAATACCCATCAGGTAATCTTCCTTAGCACGCAAATAAGCAGCCGAAGACAGGTTATCATATTCAGACAAATCCTTTGCTTCCTTAATTCCTCTCAGAATTTCTTCCTCTGTCTGTGAATCAATCCACACTCGTCGTCTGTTTTTACCTTCTACGCCCGCTAATTGTTCAACAAGCCTATATATGTACTCTCCTTCCCTTCCCGAGTCGGTACATACATATATGGTTTCAACATCTTCTCTGTTAAGAAGATTTTTTACAATATTAAATTGTTTCTTTACACCATCTATAACTTCATACTTATATTCCTTAGGTATAAATGGCAACGTCTCAAGTGTCCATCTCTTAAATTTCTCATCATAGACTTCCGGATAACTCATTGTTACCAGATGACCTACACACCAGGTAACTATCGAATCCTCTGATTCAATATATCCGTCATTTTTTCTTCCTGATATTTTAAGTGCTTTAGCAAATTCCTGAGCAACACTTGGTTTTTCTGCTATATATAACGCTTTACTCATACTGTTTAGTTTCTAGCCCTTGTCTTATTATTTGTTCGCTACTTCAAGTAATTCTATAATCTGCTCCCTATCCATAGGTTTTCCAAGTAAATACCCCTGAATATTATCGCAATTTATTTTCTTAAGATATTCATATTGTTCTTCTGTTTCAACGCCCTCTGCTATAGTCTCAAGTCCTAATTTTTTGACCATTGCAACAACAGAATCAGTAATAATACCTGTAGACTCATCTGTAAGAATCGTATCTACAAAGCTCTTATCTATTTTAAGTGTATCTATAGGCATATCTTTAAGATATGACAGAGAAGAATATCCTGTTCCAAAATCATCCAAAGAAATCTTATATCCATTAGCTTTAAGTTTCTTTAAAACCTCTATAGCATCCTCATAATCCTCCATAAATACGCTTTCTGTAATTTCTATTTCGATATCAGATGGTTCAAGATTATATTTTTTCATTCCAGACACAACATTATCTACAAAATCCTTATCTCTTAACTGTACCGCCGATATGTTAATAGAAATAACACCATTATAATTATATCTGTTCTTCCATTCAGCAAAATCTTCAAAAGCCTTATCAATGACCCAGTTGCCAATGCTAACTATATACCCTGTTTTTTCTGCAACAGGTATAAAATCAACAGGACTAATAACAACATCGTCCGGTTTCCAACGAATCAAAGCCTCAAAGCCTCTGAGTTCTTTACCATTTGCTTCATATTGTGGCTGATAATTAAGGAAAAATGTATTTTCAATAACACCATTCTTAAGCTGATGTTCCATCTGTACATTTTTGTTAAAGGAATTAAGCATATCTCCCGAAAAAACTTTCATACCATTCTTGCCACGTTGTTTAACATTAAACATAGCAATATCTGCACATTTCACTAATTCATTAGCATCCATACCTTCAGAATAAAAAGCAATACCAACACTTATGCTAATATACACTTCACTATTGTCACTAAGTATAATTGGTTGTTCAAGTTTTTTTACAAGATCCTCATATATGTCAAATGCAGCATCATCTGTTTTTGCATTAAACAAAGCCATAACAAATTCATCATTATTAAATCTTCCGATTTTTACTTCATGTGTGGCATAGCTATTCAAAATACCAGAAAAATGAACTATCACTTCATCGGCCATTTCAAATCCGATACTATCGTTAATCATATTGAAATTATCAATATCCATATACAACACCTGAACCTTATTATTCTCGTCAGGTATCTTCTCAATCGCATGATTCAGTCTCTTAATAAAATGATTTCTATTAAACAATCCTGTCTTGCCGTCAAAAAAGGCCATGTATTCCAGTTCTATCTGTTTTTGTCTTAATTCAGTAACATCCTGAAAAAATACACATTTTTCAGCTATTTCACCTTCTTCATTGTACCTTACATTAACCTTATGTAAAACCCACTGATTTCCGTCTAAAATCCTGTAACTCACACTATACTCAGTGTCTTTATTCTTCTCTGACTTTAATATTTTATTAATATATTTACTTTTATCTTCTTCATAAATCCGTGAAAAAATGTCTTCTTCACTAATTTCCTCATCTTCTAAAAATCCAAACATCAATCTAAGCTTTGGCGTACACAATACCTGGCCCGTTTCATAATTAACGTACCTGAATCCATCAGCCGATGACTCTGCAATAAAATTGTATATATTCTTATCATCCATTAATGTCACCTTCTTTACGCCTGCTCATCTAATGTCAAATTGTATGCAGGCAAAAATTTATCCAAGAAATATTCTGCTTCTTCCATCTCTAAATTATGAATTGCCGCCAAAGTCGCCTGTTCTGCTTTTTCAAAATCTGTATTACCCATCCGTTTTTCTTCTACACACTTAATAAGAGCCGATATCTTATCTGCGGCTTTAACATATTTCCATGCTTCCTCTTCTCCACTCTCAACATCTAATATATCCCTATATACCCTATTCATTTCATCCGGCAAAGATTTAAGAAGCTGATCCATTGCTGTTTTCTCAACTTCCTTATACGCTTCTCTTATCTCCGGTGCAAAATACTTAACCGGTGTTGGTAAATCACCTGTAATAATCTCAGTTGTATCATGAAACATGGCAAGTACCGCTATATGCTCTGCATTAATATCCTTACCAAAATGAGTGTTTCCAATAACAGCAAGCCCATGTGCAATTATAGCTGTATCAAGACTGTGTTCAGCAATGTTTTCGGATATAGTATTCCTCATAAGTCCCCATCTGCTGATATATTTCATTCTGGATAGCATCGCAAAAAAATTATATTCCTTCACTTCTATTACCTCACAAAAAAACTACAAATATTATATCACTTTTATATCAATACGGCAAGAAATATAAATATGCATACTTTATCACTTTGCAAATTGAAGAACGTCTATAACATCGGTTCCTGCAATCCCATTTCACAGATTGTAATATTAAGATTTCCATTTCGGCATCTGAGCTCATCTATAAATTTCTTCTGGTCAGCATCCTTTTTAAATGCAATATTATATGTAAGTTCATACAAAGAACCAAGATTAGTTGTTCTTACTTTTACTAAACGATTATATTTTGTAAATTCATCAAATAAATCGTCAAACGCACCATTAAAATTCAAATTTTCAGGTATAATTATTTTTAATTCCTTTCTTAAATCCCTGCTTCTTCCATAGCCTGTAATAACAAGTACAAAATAAACCAAACCTATAATAAGTGTTACAATCGCAGCAAAAGCCGGATAACCAAGTCCTGTTGCAAGTCCAACCGTCATCGCATAAAAAATGCTTACAATATCTTTTGAATCACCCGGAACACTTCTAAATCTTACAAGTGTAAACACACCACCAAGTGAAATAGCTCTTGCAACATTACTTCCTATAAGCATCATTACCACAGCAACAATAGCCGGTAAAATAACCAGAGTCAAAGCAAAATTCGCAGATACTCTCTTTGTCCTGTCACTCAAAATGTATATAAGACTTATAAACATACCAAGTCCAAGTGCCACGAGTATACATATTATCGCTTCCTTTGTACCTATCTTCATTATCTCCGAAGTTGTTGTCTGAAAAATAGAATCTAACATATTTTTTAATCTCCTTTTTTATTTTTTTCTAAATGCACCATATCCCTGTATTCAGTTCCATATTTCGAAAAGGAATTAGGCAAAATATTATTCATATTCAAAATATCAGAAAGCCACAGAGGCATTGCCTTATGCGACTTAATCTCCATAAGCCATTTTCCCTCTGGTAAAATTTCCCTTCCAGCATCTCCCTTTTCAAGTTCAACATCATATCTTCTTGTTCTAATATTTTTGTCAAATGTTATCCTTAGATTAGGTTCTTCAATTCCAAATAGCGCTTTTCTGTCGTAAGCAATATATACGGCCGGTTCTAATTCACCATATACCTTAATAAAATATTGTATTTCCTTGAGCACCTGCATATTTTGTTTTTCATTTCCATCAGGTATCACACCTGTTCTAATAAATTCATAAGCATCTTTCAACACTATTGATGTTCGTCTCTTATTAACTATCTTTTTATATTTTTTTTTGATTTCCAAAAACACTTCCTGATTAATGTCCGGCACCCCATAACTCCTAAGTCTTAATTTTTCTTTGTATATGGGTTTATCTATACTTCTTCTTATCAACTCATTATCTTTAGTATCAAAATAAACATTACATATAGTGTAAAATTCTTCATCTTCATGATGTTTATCACCACGCATATAAGATGAAAGCTTTTTCTGTAACATTTGATATGTATCATCATCAATCATATATTTTTTTTCATATCTGTTAAAAACTTCAATAGCCATAACTCACCTCCATATAATAGAATTTTACCCTTTATATGTGATAAAAACATATGAGTTTTTATTTTTTATATAATAATTAAACCATATTTTTGTAAAAAAAGCTATATTTTTAATATTTTTTACTTTATATTATTGTGTTTTTTTCACAAATATTGTAGAATGTATATAGATTTATGTCGTGCAAGCGCATTGAAAGGAGCTAGTTAATAATGAATATAAGTGACATGAAGATTTTAGTATGTGATGATTCGATTTTATCACGAAAGAAATTTAAAGATTGTATCGTTAATATGGGTTGTACAGAGATATATGAAGCAGCCGATGGTGAAGAAGTCGTTAACGTATACAAAGAAGTTCGTCCTACCCTTGTATTTATGGATATTGTTATGCCTAAGAAGGATGGTATCGATGCAGTAAAGGATATTATTGCTTTCGATCCAAATGCCAAAATTGTTATGGCATCTTCAGTAGGTACTCAGTCATTCCTTAAAGATGCAATTAAGGCAGGTGCAACTGATTTCCTTCAGAAGCCTATTGATGGCGAACAGGTCAAGAGACTTATTGAAAACTTTTTACAAGGAGGTAATTAATATATGTTTACCCAGTTTTTTGGAAACTATTTGTTAAACGAGAAGCTCGTTACTCCTGAGCAGTTGGTTGATGCCCTTCAGGAAAAGAAAAATACCAGACTCAAATTAGGTGTTTTAGCAATCAATGCAGGTTATATGAATGCTACTCAGGTCGAAAAAGCTCATATGGAACAGACAAAAAGAGATATGAGATTTGGTGATATTTGTGTTGACTTAGGTTTTCTTACAGAAGCACAGGTTGATGAACTTCTTGGAGCACAGAAGGTAGGCTATCTCCTTCTTGGTCAGGCACTTGTCGATAAAGGATATATGGACAATGCTACTTTCGAATCAGCTATTAACGCATACAAAGCAAAGTATTCATTAACAGATAATGATATTGTCGATGGAACAGCATCAAAAATTGATGAACTTATTTCTTCTTTATGTGATTTTTCTTCTACAGACAACGAAGAATTATATACTGAATTCGTTTCATTACTCTTTAATAATCTTATCAGATTCGTAGGAGATGACTTCACTCCATTGGAGCCACTTTCTGTGATAAAAGAATCCGATAATACATACCAGACTACACAGGGTATTGAAGGAGAATTTTCTACTGATACTTCTATCGTAGCCGATGAAGATGTTATGATAGCATTTGCAAGCAGATATGCTGACGAGGAATTAACTTCATTTGATGAATATGTTAGTGCTGCAGCTTGTGATTTCATTAATCTTCACAATGGTTTATTTACAGTTAATGTATCTAACTCAAACGAAATCGAATTAAGACTTACACCACCTTATACTGATAAAGGAATTAAGCAGACTGACAAAAAATTGTTCGTTTTACCTATTTGTTATCCATTTGGTACAGTTTCTTTCACAATCACATTATAAAATAAATATTGTATAATAATATTTGAGCCGGCTCATTTGAGCCGGCTCATTTAAATTCTAATATTTAATTCATTCCAAGAAATTTCTTAACAACCTTCTGCATATCCTCTACTTCACATACTGTATCATGAAGAATATTTGCATTTCTAATTTCCTCGATAGCATTTGGTACTGTTACGTTACCAATCTTGCTAAGCTCATCAACAAGCTCGAAATCACCCATTGAATCATATTTTGCATCTATTGCATTCATAACGCTTCTTGTAAACTTAAATGGACTTGCCGTAGAAGCAATAACAGTCTTATTAGTATCGCCTGTTTCCTTAGAATACTTGTTAAATACACTAGCCGCAACTGCTGTGTGTGTATCAATAACATATCCTGTAGCATCATAAATAGCCTTGATTACTTCTGCAGTCTCTGCTTCTGTTGCATAATTGCCATAGAAATCATTAAGCTCAGCTTTCATATCATCAGTAATATCATACTTACCTTCTGTTGCAAGAGCTGCCATAAGTTCTTTATTCTTAGCTGAATCTGCTCCTGCAATCTTATATATAAGTCTCTCAAGATTACTTGAGATAAGAATATCCATAGATGGAGATGTCGTTAATATAAACTCTCTGTTCTTATCATATGTACCTGTAGCAAAGAAATCATACAATACCTTATTATCATTTGATGCACAGATAAGCTTATCAATTGGGAGTCCCATATTCTTAGCATAGTAAGCAGCAAGAATATTACCAAAATTACCAGTAGGAACTACGACATTCATCTTTTCGCCATCCGCTATCTCACCGTTTGCATATAATTTAGCATAAGCATAAACATAATATACAACCTGCGGAACAAGTCTACCAATATTAATTGAATTAGCTGATGAGAACTGGAATCCAGCCTCTGCCATTTCCTTCTCAAGCTCTTTGTCTCCGAAAATAGCCTTAACACCGCTCTGTGCCTGATCAAAATTACCATTAATACCCACTACAAATGTGTTATCTCCCTTCTGAGTAACCATCTGTTTTTCCTGAATTGGACTAACGCCACCCTTTGGATAAAATACAACTATTCTTGTACCCTCAACATCTGCAAAACCAGCAAGTGCAGCTTTACCTGTATCACCTGATGTAGCAGTAAGAATAACTATCTCATTTTTAACATTATTTTTCTTAGCTGACGTTGTTAATAAATGTGGTAATATTGATAACGCCATATCCTTAAATGCAATAGTAGAACCATGGAATAACTCAAGATAATATGCACCTTCTGCCTTAACAAGCGGCGCAATCTCCTCTGTATCAAACTTAGAATCATATGCTCTGTTAATACAATTTCTTAATTCTTCCTCTGTAAAATCTGTAAAGAACTCCTTCATTACAGTATATGCTGTTTCCTTATAATCCATCTTCGCAAGCTCTTCAATAGAAGCATTAAGCTTAGGAATAGATGTTGGAACAAATAAACCTCCATCACTTGCAAGTCCTTTTAAAATCGCCTGTGACGCAGTAACAGTTTCATTTTCACTTCTTGTACTCTTATATAATATTTCCATTATGACACCTTTCCGCCCTTTTCTTTGGACTAATTAACCTAAAATACGTTTTGAATTATAGCATATTAAAATATAACATTCAAGTCAAAACTACTTATAAAAAGCATGATCGCCATAAGTAAATAAATATGCAAGATTTGTATTGTGCCAGCTATATGGCGATTTCTGTGATGAAAAATATAAAACCTCGTTAGAATAGCACTCACCATTCAAAGCTCTATTTACACAATTTATCGTAGTCTGATCTGCATTAACAGTACTGATATATCCATTTTTCACTGGCGAAAACTGGTATATTCCACCACTTACCTGGAAAATAACATCCTTTATATTATCCGGAAACTCATTGCTCTTTACACGGTTAATAATTGCATTTGCAACTAAAATTCTTCCCTTTTCATCCTGATTACCTGCCTCAGCGTGCACAATCTTAATTAACCAGTAATAATCTTCTTCAGATATAGTCAGTCCTACATTATTTTTAACGTATCCTGAAGCTGTAGAAACATTTGCTGACTTAACCTCAGCCTTAGAAATCCCCTTACTTCCTACTGCCTTATTATTAGTTACATATTCCGAAAAAATATAAGCTTTCTTTCCTTCAAACTCAATTTCACTCCAACCATTAGTTCCAATAGCTGTTCTTTTAACCTCATCACCTGCGTAAAGGTATCCAACTTTTTTACCTTCTGCGGCATCTCTAACATTTACATTATAAATAACATAAACCTTTTCATTAACTGAATTATAAATTTTACTTTCCTTTACTATTTCTGTAGTTCTTTGTTCAACTACTGCAGTTATTTTTTCCGTAATAACTTCTGTAACCTTCTGTGCTCCCACTTCTGTAGAAGTTTCAGATGTCACCTCAGTTTCTTCGGTGGTTGTCTTAGGTAATTCCTTAGCAGAATTTTCAGCACCAAAGCTACTAATCACTAATAAGCTTACAAATGCAACCATAAGCATACCTGTTGTAGCAAGCATTTTCATATTATTCTTCATAAACTTAGTAACATTTTCGTAATATCTCATAAAATTATATACCTCATTTCCTTGTCCCTTAATATTAAATATATTTAGACAAGCCTGATTTTATGCCATTTCTCAAGCTTTCTGTATTATATGTTTTAGATTTTTAGGTGTCAATAAGTCCCAGACAATTTCGGTAATTGTAACCCCTTCAAAAAAAATCAACCCTAAAACACTTGTTAAAATTTGCCAAATTTTAATTGATTTTTTTCGTTTCTTTTGTGCAAAACCAAATATATATAGTCCTTTTTTCCTAAATTATATTATTAACTATTTTTTACAAATTATTTAATATAATTGCCATATTTACCTGTACTATGATAAAATTTACTAAGTTCATAACTTGGAGGAACATACAAATGAGCAATCTTAAAGGTGTATTTATTGCATACAAAAAAGACGGAACCAAATATTACAGAAGTTCTCTTACATATAGAAACAAACATATAAGCCTTGGAAGCTACACTACCGAAGCTTATGCCAATACAGCATACAGAGAAGGAAGTCAGATAATATCTAATCCTGACATATACATAGACAACCTTGATTCATACATAAGTATTCTTTCGTTCGAAAAATGTGTATCACTAATCAATTTCAGAGATAACGGAATATATTTCAAAACACCTATATATATGCATCAGAAATACTTTGATTATTATCTTAACGAGGAAATAATACTGAAATTCGACGTTGATGACCTATTCTTCTATGCCAAGCACACAATAATGAAACGTGACGGTCATTTATTTGTAGCTGATTATGGTATGCAAATCAATATAATGTCACGATACGGCATCAAAAATTATGCTGTTCCCGGAAAAGATTATGTATTTAAAAATGGTGATTATTATGATTTCAGATACAAGAACATAGAAATAATCAACAGATATTACGGTGTAACACATGAAACAAAACGAGGCAAAAAAGTATTTATATGTAAAATTCATATAAATGGTGACTTTATCGTTGGAAAATACGCTGAAGAAACCGATGCAGCTATCGCATACAACAAAGCTGTGGACGTTTTAAATGAAAATGGGGTTCATCACAATTATAACAAAAATTATATTGATAATCTCACCCCTATGGAATATGCTACTAAATACAATAAAATCAAAATATCAAGCAAAATAAGAAATTACAGAGAATAATGGAGCCGGCATATCATCAATATGCCGACTCCTTATAATTTATTTGTTATTAATGTAATTAATAAGACCCTCTGCCTTAATTATCTTTTGCATAAACTCTGGAAATGCCTGACCCTGAAACTCAGTTCCTTTAGTCTTGTTATAGATTTTACCGCTGTCAAAATCTATCTCTACTTCATCTCCAGCATCAATTCCCTTTGCTGCCTCAGGACATTCAATAATTGGAAGTCCGATATTAATTGCATTTCTATAGAATATTCTTGCAAACGTTTCTGCTATAACACAGCTAACTCCTGATGCCTTAATAGCGATTGGTGCATGCTCTCTTGAAGAACCACAACCAAAGTTCTTATCAGCTACAATGATGTCACCCTTCTGAACATTTTTTGCAAAATCAACATCTATATCCTCCATACAATGCTTAGCAAGCTCTGATGGATCAGGAGCATTAAGATATCTTGCAGGAATAATTACGTCTGTATCTACGTTATCACCATATTTGTGAACCTTACCAAATGCTTTCATCTAAATTACCTCCTATAATCCTAATTCGCATGGACATGAAATCTTACCTGTGATAGCACTTGCAGCTGCAACAGCAGGGCTTGCAAGATATACCTCTGATTCAGGATCACCCATACGACCAACGAAATTTCTATTAGTAGTAGCAACTGCTCTCTCTCCTTTTGCAAGGATACCCATATGCCCACCAAGACACGGACCACATGTAGGAGTACTTACAGCAGCTCCCGCCTTAATAAATATAGACACAAGACCTTCTTCAATTGCCTGAAGATAAATCTTCTGTGTAGCAGGGATAACAATAGTTCTTACTCCCTTTGCTACCTGTCTGCCTTCCATAACCTTAGCTGCTATTCTAAGGTCTTCAATTCTACCATTTGTACATGAACCGATAACTACCTGATCAATCTTAACCTCTCCAACATTATCAATTGTTCTTGTGTTCTCTGGAAGATGTGGAAATGCTACTGTAGGCTTAAGTTCACTTAAATCTATCTCATATGTAGCTTCGTACTCTGCATCCTCATCAGCTGTATATTCCACAAATTCTCTTGTAGAATGTTCCTTCATATATTCTCTTGTTAAATCATCAACAGGGAAAATACCATTCTTACCACCTGCTTCAATAGCCATATTAGTCATAGCAAATCTGTCATCCATAGAAAGATACTGGATTCCATCTCCAACGAATTCCATAGACTTATATAAAGCACCGTCCACACCAATCATACCGATTATGTGAAGAATAATATCCTTACCACTTATCCATTTAGCAGGCTTATTCTTAAGTACGAACTTGATTGCAGATGGAACCTTGAACCAAGCCTTACCTGTAGCCATACCTGCTGCCATATCAGTACTTCCTACACCTGTAGAAAATGCACCAAGCGCACCATATGTACATGTATGTGAATCTGCACCAATTACAACATCACCAGCAACTACTAAGCCTTTTTCAGGTAAAAGTGCATGTTCAATACCAACCTCTCCTGTTTCAAAGAAATTAGTAATATCATTTTCATAAGCAAATGTCTTAGCACACTTACATAACTCTGCTGACTTTATATCCTTATTAGGTGTAAAATGGTCAAGAACAATAGCTATCTTGTCCTTATCAAATACACCATCAACCTTCATCTTCTTCATCTCGCCAATAGCAACAGGCGATGTAACATCATTACCAAGAACTAAATCCAAATCAGCTTCAATCAACTGTCCAGCCTTTACTTCTGAAAGACCTGTATGAGCTGCAAGAATCTTCTGGGTCATTGTCATTCCCATAGTTCATTTCCTCCTTACATTTAAATTCACCCTTGTATAATACCACTTTTATTCATATTATACAAACGAAATCTAAAAAAATGAGACAATTCCCTTACGAAATTGTCTCATTTTATTTTAAAACCTAACTTTAGATATTATCTCTTCACTATTTATATCATATACAACTACTTCCTTAGTAGTATTAATTATATATACAAATTTTCCTATATGAACACCTCTAAGCACATCATAGTAATCTCCACTTTCATAATCATATATATATTGCTTTTTAGCATTTTCTATAAATCCAACTTCCTCATAAAAAGAGAATATGTAATACGAATTTGTATATGTTGTATCCCCTTCATCCCAGAAATCATCATAATCCACGTCAAAACCTATCAGATTCTTCTCAGGATTAACCAATAATGCCTTATGGTTATATAACACCTGTGAGTACTGCCCTTCTATAACCACCTTATCAACCTCTACCATATTTTCAGGATCACTCACATCAAACATTGATATCTTAATACCAAGCTGTTCACCTGTTTGCTCATCAATTTCTTCACCTACACCCAGCATCAGGTTATCTGACCACATATGAAGGTATTCTGAAAAGCCCGACACCTTGAGTTCACCAAGAATTTTTGGATTATTTTTATCTGTAAAATCAACTGCAAATACCGGATCTGTCTCTCTAAATGTTACAAAATATCCCATATCACCATCAAATCTTGCTGAATAAATACGCTCTCCCTCTGCAAGACCATTTATTTTTCCAATAACCTTTAATTTATTATCAAGAACAAATACGTTATTAGTTGTATCATTAGGTGTAACCATTATATCTTCAACAAAGTCTACAATACCAAATCTGTCATCATATTTATATGATCTATATCTATAACTTGTAGTTAAAACTCTTAAAACACCTTCATATTCATCTACCGAAAACTGATCCTTTACTTTTCCTTCTATCATACCTTCTGCAACAGGCTTGAATTTTCCATCCTTATATGAAATCTTAAATATAGAAGTCATTGTATCTACATATATGCCGTTTTCTTCTTCTGCCTCTGATAAAATATAAATATTATCCTCACTTACATATATATACGAATTACCTACAAGTACACTTTTAACATCTAATACCTTATCAGGTTTATTAACATTAATAGAAGCTACGGTTGAATATACATCATAATACGAACCACAACATTTATATATATCACTGCATTCTATTTTTTCATTATTAATCTTAGGAATATAATTATCATCATTCAAATCATACGACACATACATTTTTGTAAATACATAAACGATTCCATCAACCATTCTTGAAGAATGCATAACTCCGTCCTGCACAACTCTTCCTACTTCTCTAGGATTAGAAACATCTGATACATCATAAGTTATAACCTGTGTTTCTCCATCCCAATATCCCCCCGAACGCAATATCACAAGCTTAGTTTCATACAAATACATTTCTGCATCATAACTTCCTCTGTATCCGTCATCTATAACAGAAACCACCTTAGTATTATTGCCGTCAGCTTTTATTACTCTTATTACATGCATATCCCAATCATATACAAATATTTCACTACCATTTGTCTTAATTATATCTGCTTCATCTACACCTTCCACCTGTAGATTGGTTCCTGTATATTCATCATTTGCACTTCCATAATCTTGTCCTTTTGGAACCTCGTTACTTCCCGGCTCCGCATCCGACATTTCTTCATTTATTGCACCATCAGCTTCAACAGAACCAAATATTAATTCTCTATCTTTTTGGTCTTCTAATGCCTCATACAAGTCTTCATAGCTGTCAAATGCAGGTAAAAGTTCCGTTTCTATCTTTTCATCTTTCGATTCATTTGAATTCTGCTTATCTGATGTACTAATTCCAGGAACATTAGGTCTGCTAATTAATTTATCATACATTCCTATTCCAAAAACTATTACAAGTGATGCTGCAAGTACTGTGGTAATCGCTCTAATCCCACTATTAAATCTATTTTTCTTAGCCTTCTTTTCCTGTATACGCTTCATCATATTCTCCGGACTTAATGACTCCGGTATTTCAAGATTTTCACTTTTTTCTCTAATTTCATTCATAATCTTCTCATCCAATTCTTCCTGATTAAATTCGCTCATATCCTTAACCTCCTATCCAGCTCATAATCTCTAATTTCTTCTGCATTTTCGCTAATGCTCTACTTAGCTTTGACCTTACAGTATTTGAATTAAGCCCCATACTTTCTGCTATCTCATGACTCTTATAGCCTGCAAATACTGACAATGACACAACCTGTTTTTCTTCTTCTGTCAAGACCGAAAATGCTACCCTAACATCTTCATATTCATCAATGTCCTTTTCCTCAAATGCAATATTATCTGTAAGCTCCACATCTCTTTGTATGTACTTCTCAAGCTTCTTCTTGCACTTTATTGTCAATATTCTAAACATCCAGTTCTTAAAGGATTCTTCCTGTCGGAGTTTTCTAATCGACTTATATGCATCTAGTACTGTTTCTGCCACTGCATCCTCCGCATCCATAGCATTATCCAGATAGTAATATGCATATTTATACATATCCTTGTAAATCAAAATGTAAAGTTCTGAAAATGCATCATCATCACCAGCCTTTGCTTTCTTTACTAATTCTGTTGATATTTCCACTTTATCGCCTCCCTTGAAATGCATTTCTATATATTAAGTGTTTTTATTTTCCATTTTTGTTGCATAAATTTTATTTTTTTTGAGTATAACATAAAATCCCAAAAAAATCTGCCGGACATTAATGTCCGACAGATAAATATAAATTTATTTCACCTTATATGTAACAGTATTAGAATAGTTACCATATATATCTACAACCTTAACCTTTACTTTTGCTCCCTTTGTAAGCTTCTTACTTAATCTAATACTGTAATTCTTAGATGTCAACTTCTTCTTAACAGTCTTTCCTTTATAATTAACATATACTGTTACGCCCTTCTTTGCTGTACCTTTTACAAGCTTAGTATTCCTCTTAGCTGTCTTTATCTTTGGAGACGCAAGCTTTCTATTCTTAACTATAAGTTTTGTTGTTGTTGATTTGTTACCATTTTCATCTTTAGCATAAACAGATATCTTATTTCCAACCTTTAATACTGGTGTCTTAATTTTAAATACTCCATACTTATCAGTAACAGCCTTATAAGTTTTTTTCCCGATTTTCGCATATACTGTTGAACCTACTTCTGCATTACCTTTGATGTATTTAGTACCTGACTTATATGATTTTGTTTTAGGCGAAGCTGGTGCATAAACATCTTTTACATCAATAACCGTCTTTATCTGACCAGTTGTTCCTTCTGTTCTATCAATAGATATATAATATGTACCTGCTTCTAATGTAAATTTATCATCTAAATTTTTAAGTCCGTAAGCAGAATCTAATTTTTCTAAATCTTTACCTTCTCCTGCATATTTATATACAGCTGCTCCAAAAATCCCTGAACTATCCCAAAGGCTTGAAACATCAACACTTACATCACTCTTTGATTTAACATCAAATCTAAACCACTGATACTCAGCAACATCTGACATTACTCCATACGCAGTACTTTTTCCATATTTTCCATTATTAATATTAATTGCCTCCGATGCCGAATAACCTTTAGTCTTTCCTGTTCTTTCCAAATCTTGTTTAAATACACTTAATAACATCTGACTATCTTCATCTGCCAAAAAACTGCCTTCTCTCACAGCTTCATATTTTATATAATATGTCCCCGGTTCTAAAAGACATTCTGAATATCTTATTTCGTCCGGATTACTTAACACCTGTTCAGTAAACACACCTGTTTGGCTATAATATAACACTTCATGCGAGCGCATAGAAATATCAGCATATGCCTTAAATACAACATATGCAGGTTTATCCAAAGAAAACTTATAATAAGAAGTAGCTCTACCATTTGTATTATAATCTTCCATAATATCAACATCAATCATCCAAGGTGTTTGCTGAGTAGTATCCTCATAATTCGTCACATCAATAGGTACTATCTCTGTTGCCTTTGATACATCATCTGCATATGACATAATAGCAAAACTTAATGTCATAATCATCATTGTTACTAATCCAAAAAATATTTTCCTTAATTTCAATTTTTTGTTCCTCCTCTTAAATATTATTCTCGTATTCTTTTTGTCACACCTTATCTACTTATGATACAGTAATAAAAACATAGTTTTGCGTAGAATTAAACATTCTTAACTATATTACATTGGTTTTATTCGTATAAAGTAAGTTTTTCTATCTGAATAATTTTTTGTTCTATAGAACTGTGAACATATACGTTAAGAGTAAAATTAACATTAGAATGTCCTAATATTTCACTTAATGTTTTCACATCCACACCAGCCTCTACACATCTAGTTGCAAACGTATGCCTTAATCCATGAAAATTAATTGGTAAAATTTCACATTTCTTTAATATTTTGTGATATCTGTATTCCAAGGTTCTCGGACTAATAAATGTATTTGTAGAAGATGCAACATATGCTGAAGTTGATTGCAAATACATCATCTTTAGCATTTGTAACAGTTTGGAATTAATAGGAACTACCCTTATTGAATTTGAGGTTTTCGGCGTATCCAATATTAATTTTGTAACTGCATCTTCTTGATTACATAGCACTCTGGCAACCGTATGATTTATATTTATATACATCTTCTTCATATTTATATCATCCCAACGTAATGCACATATTTCTCCAATTCTTAAGCCTGCATATAGTGCTAAAGCTATTGCTACCCCTGTATGCGAAATATTCCTACTTATATATTTAATTAATTTTGCTTGAGATTCTATATCCAGAACATTAATCGGTCTCTTTGGTATTGAAGGACACAATACACAATTTAATTTCAAAATTTCACAATAATTCATATCCGTAGCATATTCCATTATTGAATTAAAAATAATAATTATTGTTTTTATGTATGACGGACTTAGCGAAGTGTTGTTTTTAAGATTTCCAACCATTATTTTTTCATTTACAAAATCAACGAATTGTTTTTCGTTTATTTCTCTAACATCAACGTTATTAAAATATGGTAATAAATGATTATTAACTATATTAGTATATTTTAAAAGTGTTGAGGCTTTCTGTTTGACTGATTGAATCAGTAACCATTCATCTGCAACCTCCTTAAATGTTCTCTTTTGTTGCATTTATCTATTCCTCCTTGTAAAACATTTTTAATAAATCACTTGAATTAAATAAAGTGTTATGTTAGAATAAAATCCGTATTTTTGTTGAATATATAGTTAAGAATGTTTAATTCTACGCAAAAAAAACCTTGAGATTTCACATTATTCTCAAGGATTTTTCTATTTATAAAACTATTTACATTTAATTAATATAGAACAAAGAGTCCGCTTGTAGACTCTTATGCCTGCGGCGAGTCGCATTGTGACATCTTCCGCTCCAACGAAGTGCGCATCCCACTGGAAGCTTTTGATTCATATGAATTTCCTATGAATCAAAAACCCCTTGGGAAAATTCCCAAGGGGTCAAACTATCTTCGAATATTCTCGAAGGTCTTCTTATACTTATTAACACCTTCTATAAGCTTATTATAGTCCTTCTCAGAAATCTTTTCCTCTCTTCTAAGATCCATAATACAGGCTTCATATTCCTTCCAGCTCTTATATGCTGCTTCCTTATAATTATTAGCTAAATTTAGTTTAAAAGCATTCTCTTTGTCTTCAAGAAGCTTCTTTGTCTTTCCAAAAATCATTTAGCGTACCCCCTAAACATCTCAATTAGTTATTGATAAATTTATCTTCTTCGTTATTCCAGCTGTAAAGCTTTCTAATTTCTTCTCCAACCTGCTCTGAGCAATGCTCTGCAGCTAACTTTCTCATAGCCTTGAAATGTACCTGACGTCCTGCTGTAGACATATCAAGTAAGAATTCCTTAGCAAATGAACCATCCTGAATATCAGAAAGAACTTTCTTCATAGCCTTCTTAGTATCTTCTGTGATAATCTTTGGTCCTGTTATGTAATCACCATATTCAGCTGTGTTAGAGATAGAATATCTCATTCCTGCAAAACCTGACTGGTAAATTAAGTCAACAATTAACTTCATCTCATGAATACACTCGAAGTATGCATTTCTTGGATCATATCCTGCTTCAACAAGTGTTTCAAAACCTGCCTGCATAAGTGCACAAACACCACCACAAAGTACTGCCTGCTCACCGAAAAGGTCAGTTTCTGTCTCTGTTCTGAATGTTGTCTCAAGAACACCAGCTCTTGCTCCACCGATAGCTAAAGCATATGCAAGTGCAATTTCCTGAGCCTTACCTGTAGCATCCTGTTCAACTGCGATAAGACAAGGAACACCCTTACCTGCCTGATATTCTGAACGTACAGTATGTCCTGGCCCCTTAGGAGCGATCATTGTAACGTCAACATTCTTAGGTGGTGTGATACAACCAAAGTGAATATTGAAACCATGAGCGAACATTAACATATTACCTTCTTCAAGGTTTGGTTCAATATCATTCTTATATAAATCAGCCTGTAATTCATCATTAATAAGAATCATAATGATGTCAGCCTTCTTAGCTGCTTCAGCTGCTGTAAATACTTCAAATCCTTGCTTTTCAGCCTTAGCCCATGACTTACTTCCTTCGTAAAGACCGATGATAACGTTACATCCTGATTCCTTTGCGTTAAGAGCATGTGCATGTCCCTGACTACCATAACCTATAACTGCGATTGTCTTACCATCTAAAAGTGATAAATTACAATCTTCCTGATAAAATATTTTTGCCATTTTAAATTGCCTCCATTTTTCATAAATATATATTGTTAATGTCAATTAGACACTAAATCAATCAAATTCACCGGCAAGCATATCTGCTGTACCTCTTGTAAGACCTGTAATACCAGTTCTTACCATTTCAATAACCTTAAATCCATCAAGCAATGCTAAAAATGCATCCAGCTTAGACTGATTACCTGTAAGTTCAATCATAAGCGAATCCGGCGATACATCTACCACCTTGGCTCTAAATATATCCGAAATAGCAATTATCTGCTGTCTGTCAGCAGGTGTAACTGCAATCTTACATAATACAAGTTCTCTACAAACCGAACTACCATCCTTAAGTTCAATAACTTCTTTAACATCAACGAGCTTAGCTACCTGTTTCTCAATCTGCTCAAGAATCTCATCTTCACCACGAACCACGATAGTCATTCGCGAATAACCCTTTGATTCCGTCTCACCTACTGTTAAGCTGTCAATATTATAACCTCTTCTTGCAAAGAGTCCTGCAACTCGTGTAAGAACACCCGAAGTATCTTCAACAAGTGCTGATAAAACTACTTTCTTCATTAATGAAATCTCCTTAATCTATTATTAGCCTATTAAAAATCATAGCATAATACTAGGATTTGTCAATACTTGTATTTTAACAAATCTCTAATGATATATGAAGAAATGCCAAAATTTTCAATATATTCATTATGATTATTTTCTTCAAGATAAATACTAAACACCGGGGCATTATCTGTATCCATTAACTGAACTGATAATTCAAACAAAGTAAATGCTAATATCCCTATTAGAATGGTAAATATATAGCTTATTACAGTCCTCCTTGAATATCCAAGTATATCTTCATCAATTCTATTAAACACAACAAAAATAACAACCGAAATAGCCAATGGCAATAACATCAATAATACACACCACCATTTATTAGCTAAAGCATTAATAACATCTTTGCCATCCATATAGATAACACTTAAAAACCTGTCAGAAAACATACCATTTGCTTCATAATAAATAACCTGTCCAACATATATAAAACAAATAAATAATTTTATCACACAGGAAATAATGTAGTTAACTACCCTATTTTTAAAAATACATGAAATAACACTTATTGCTGCCGAAACCACACCTGCAGTCAAAAAATAATACAGCATATTAACCGGTTTAATTCCACCACATACAAGCCCTGTTAATACTTCCAAATAAAATACAAACAAACTTATAAGCACCAAGCCTCTAACAGCACTAAGTCTATACTGCTCATCATTTCTCTTTTCATCATTACGTTTAAAAAAACCTTTATTGATAGTATCAAAGCCGTACTTCTTATTATTTATTATTGGTTTTGTAGAATCATGATTTCTAAGTGCCATCCTATGCATCCTTTCTGCTCATCTTTTAGAAGATAATAATACCACTTTTATAGTTAATTATCAATGAGATATCTTTCCCATTCCACATTTTCCCAACCTGTAGTATCAAATGTTTCTCTAATACACTCAGCATAAAAATTTAACTTATCTTTTATTAAAGGCATCTCATTATAATCCGGATACCATGAGTCGACATTCATTAAATTTTCAAATATCCTAGCCCTATCTTCTGTTGGATATGTAAGGCTATAATTATCCAAATAATATGACTCCTTTGCTCTATCATCCATATACAAGTAATCATATATATACTTATCCAATCCTAAATCATATACCTGCGATTCATAATCTTTGTATGAATACATATATACATCATCCGGATTCTTTTCATTCCACTTTTCATTAAAATCACTCATATGATATTCAATTCTTTGATCTATAGCATGTGCCATCTCATGATGAATGTTTTGTTTAATACTTGACGGATCCTCACCACAATCCATAGCTATAACAATATTATTTGCTCCATCCGTATTATGAAGTCCCCCTGCAAAATCCAGATTATCCGCTTCTTCATCCATTAATATTATTTTTGAACTTATATATATATCAATACCTTTATACCCTGAATATACAAACTGTTCAAAAAAACCTTTTGGATATCTGGCAAGTTCTTCATCCAAATATTTCAGACTCGTCTCAACATTAGCATAGCTACTAAGTGGAAATATGGCATATACATCTAATATCTTACCTGACTCTCCTTCGATAAAAATGTCCAAACCATACTTTTCTTCCATCTCGTCAGCTATTTCTCGAAGTGGCATAAACTCTTTACTACACTCACCTGTTCTTAACAAAGATATATCGTATTCCTCGTCAATCTCCATTATAGTATCTGTAGGCATTTCATACTCAGACATACTAATAATATCTAATTTCTCTGATTTGCTCATATCCCAAATATAGAAAAGCCTGTTCCCCACGTTGTCTATAACATTTAACAATAATTCCTGTTCTCCGATATATATAGGATTCTGTATATAATAAGCAACACTTGAATATTCATCTACATCATTACCTTCTGCCATAGGTGCCTCATATGATGTACTCCCTTTCAACTCATTTGTTTCATTGTCATATACTGCAACATGCATTTCTCCGTCACTATAATATTCAAAAAATAAGTCTCCGTTATCAAGTATTCTCAGATTAGCTACTTGATTGGATTTATTACACTTATATTTACGAACATTTCCTTTAGAGCCTGCAACTATATAATAATTATCACCATCTTCATTATACTTATTAGTTTGTATATATGCATTATTTACGATTGACGAAAGGGCGCTTTCATCATTACTTATATACTCCAGCTTAGATGTTGCAGAATTAAAAATTGCGTTGTGTTTTTTTAAATCTCCTCCCATTACTGTCATAAGTATGTGGTCCACATCTGAATCATCTGTTAATATACCATTAATAAAATCCACATATATATTATCATCCATACTAATTTTCTTAGTAGTCTCATCCCTTACATCATATACATACAGCCAGCCGCCATCATCATAGTAAATTTTATTTCCATCTGCTGTCATACATCCAAAGAACAACGAATTTGTATCATTTACCTCTATTAGCGCTTCCTGCTCTAGTTCATCATTATATCGTATCATTTTTTTATTGCCGTCATTTTCTTTTGTGTACCATGTTCCACCAATAACTCTGGTTGCATACGACGATACATCTTCTCCCACTAAAATGTCCTTTTCTACTTTGTGAGTTTTACCATTCATCCCTACAAGATGCATATCATAAAGCGATTTTTCCATATTTTCTTCTAAATACTCACCCTCTGTATTACTTTTATCACTTAATACATACTGAACAACAACATTTTCATTATTGCATTTGTATATTAATAAATCACTTAGTGAATTCTCACCAATAGTTGCATCTTTGTCTATTTTTGCAACTAATGAAATCTCTTCACTATTTACCTGATTTTCCTTTCCATAATATGTATAGCCATTCACATTAAGCGGATTATTATAATCTATTTCTTCTGTGGTAGTTTCCTGTGTCTCTTTTGTTGTGCTTTGTGAAGTATCTGCATTATTCTCACTCTTTTTTGTTGAACAGGCAGAAAATGCCATAGATACAGTTAAAATTAGTGAAACAACGTATATCTTTTTCTTTATCATAAGCAACACTCCTTCCAAATATATTATTAGATTATATTAATTTCTAAGTTTTTTCAAGACTTAGTGCATAAAAAAAAGGAATCATATGGTCAATGTCATTAAGTTAAGATGACGAATTAAGATCTCAGTATTTGAAATAATACTGGGGTCTTTTTATTTTGTAATAAATACTTGACATAAAAACAAAAATGTGCGGCCGCTTTCGCTATTGAATGTTAATGAGGTAGCGA
>JAFQLS010000023.1 GCA_017396555.1 Lachnospiraceae bacterium
TCACAGTCAATGGACATATTATTCATTACACTTATATAAATAATTTTTTGTCCATTTTCTTCATAATCCGAAACTGACTTTGCTGCCTCCGCCATTGATTCCGTAAAAACATCCTGATTCGTAAACAGACTTCCAAAAGTTATCGGTGGCTTCGAAAAAACTCCGCCTGTATGTATTCTGACCTTCCCTTCACTCGATGCTATACCGATTGAAATATTTTTAAGTGCTCCACCAAATCCGGCCATTGGATGTCCCTTAAAATGAGTAAGAACTATCACATAATCATAATTAGCCAAATTCATTCCAACCCAGTTTTCCTGTAAATTTGTACCATCTGTTACAGGGATTTTCATATAACCGTCACGGTCCATAATATCTACATCTGCAATTTCAGTAAAACCGTGATCCTCTGCAACCTGCATATGCATTTCCGTTTCAGCTCTTCTGGAGCCGGAATATGCTGTATTACACTCAACAATTGTTCCATCCACACTTTGAACCAAATCTTTAATAAGATAAGGATCCAAATGATTGGGATTACCCGCTTCACCTGTTGATAGCTTTATAGCTACATTACCTGTAGGAGTCACCTCCAATGCCTGGTATACCTTATCAAGACCTTCAGGGCTAATATCATATGTCATATATACAATCGATGAATCATCATAACTTCTGCCCTCAGATTGCAAAGTTTCCACATCATAATATTCATGTGCCTCTATATCATAGTGCATATGGTTAGTGTACCAGACCAGAAATATACCAATAAACGCCACAAAAATGCCTAAACCAATTAAAAATCTACAAAGTCCTCTTCTGTTTTTCTTTGCTCCTTTTGGGCTACTCTTATCTTTATCCTTCATAATTATATCCAAACCTTTCCTTTATCCCATTTAATCCAAGATAATGATACAAAATAAGCATCTTTAATCTATACCTAATTTCATCCTCTTCACTATATTTAATAAGTATGTCTTTCAGTCCCATTATTAGAAGAGATACTATCTGAACCTTAAATTCCCTATCATCTATCGGACAAACTTCAACAAAGAATCCTGTCATCATTTCCGTGAGAATAGCTTGATCTTTACTTCCAACAGACTTAAGCATTATGAGTATACCTTCACGATACTCACTCATTATTCTTGCAAGGACTTCTGAAACCTCTTCGATCTTGTCCTCAGTATAATTACCGGCATAATCTGAACTACCAAATCTGCTGATTGCATCTATAAGACTTAACCTAGCCTCTCCTACAAGTGTTTCATATATTTCTTCCTTAGAGCTAAAATATCTGTAAATATTGCTCTTACTTATAAAACATTTATCAGCGACCATATGTAATGATGTTTTATCATATCCGTCATTTGTAAAGAGTTGTTTGGAAACAGCCAAAATCCGTTGTTTTATTTCTTCCTTCTTTATCTGCATGTTTCTTCCTTCGGCGGTTTTATATCTAATAGCGACCAAAATATTGTAATAAAAATACCATATATATGGCTTAATTACAATACAATTTCAGTAAAAGCGACCATTATGCAATATTGTTCATTTAAGACATATGCATACACGGAACATACAAAATTATATTTATAGCCTTATCATATCCA
>JAFQLS010000024.1 GCA_017396555.1 Lachnospiraceae bacterium
AAAGAGATATCCTAAGGATGAGCATGATGATAGTGAGCGTGTGTTAGAGATATTAAGTTACGAAGATGGAGTAGTATATGGTTACCAATTACCAACTTGGATGTATGTTATTGGTGATAGTGTTGTATCGTGGAATAATGTAGATATGCCCGGATATGAAGTAGGAGATACTTTTATGGAAGGATATGCAATAATTAAAATAGAGAAAAAAGAGTTAATTTATACATATTTCTTTGAAAAAGAAGGTAGTAAAGAAGAAGAATGGTTAAGGAAGAGTGGAGTAATATCTGATAAAGATAATGTTATATATGTGGGTAAAGATTATCATAAATACATATATTCCGGTTATAAATACAATGTAAGTATAAGTGGTCGTACAAAGGAGGAAGAAATTGATAAGTATATTAGATAAATTAAATATTAAAATCTTCTTGACCTTGCCCCTAGGGCAAGGTTTAATCTTTATATAGAACAAAATATTCGAAAGGCAAGTGGTTATATTGAAGGAATTTTATACAGCCGGAGAACTGGCTAAATTGACAGGTGTATCATATAAAACTATAAGATATTATGTTGATAAGGAATTGATAGAACCTGAATACATAACCGATAGTGGTTATCGTATGTATGGTAAAAGGATGCTAGAGATACTGCAAAGAATATTGTTGCTAAAATATTTGGATTTCTCATTGGATGACATTAAGGATATATTGAAAAAAGATGACTCAATAGCGGTATTTAAGAAGCAGGAGGAATTATTACAGGCACAGAAGAATCATTTAGAGCAAGTTCTTTTAGCTGTTAAAGAGATTCAAAATGTAGAAGAAAACGAGAAGTGGGATAAAATGCTTAATATAATAAATATGACATCACGCAAAGAAGAATTGATAAAACAGTATATAAAAGGAGAAAATTTGCAAAAACGTATAAATATACATGAGTATAGTACATCTAAGGTGGACTGGTATCATTGGGTTTTTGAAAAGCTACAACTTAAAAATGATATGAAGATTTTGGAGGTTGGATGTGGTAATGCATGTTTCTGGACTTCCGTGTGTAAAGAATTACCGGATAATCTTGAGATTATTTTAACTGATAATTCAGAAGGAATGCTAAATGAAGCAAGAGAAGAAATACAAAAATATAGCAATATATTTGATAGGAAAAAAATTAAGTTTACATTTTTACAGAAAGATGCGGAAGAATTTAGTATTGCTGAAAAAGATTTTGATATAATTATGGCAAACCATATGCTATATCACATATCAAATGAAAAACGTCAGAGTTTATTTGAAAAGTGTGTTAAACTTTTGAATCCGAATGGAGTGTTTTTTGCAACAACTGTGGGGCAAACTCATTTCAAAGAACTATTTGAATTAATAGAAAATTTTGATAAAAGAATAGAAGTTCCTAACTGGATATCAGAAAACTTTGAATTGGAAAATGGAGAGAAACAGTTAAAGAAAGTTTTTAGCAAGGTAAGTGTTGAAGAACAGAAGAATGATTTGCTTGTATCAGATCCTGAAGCGATATACCAGTATGTTATATCATTGCCCGGTAGTATAAGTATAACTATAAAGGAATATGATAAGGAATTTAGAAAATATTTGACAGCAAATATTTCACAGGATAAGCCGTTTTTTATACATAAGTCGGCGGGAATATTTAAAGCTTGTAATTGATTGGAGGAAGATAAAAATGGAATTACAACCTTGGGAATTATTATTGAAAAAGCTTGTGTGGAAGCAACTTGATTTTATTAATGGTAAGAGAGTGTTGGATTTTGGAAGCGGTCATGGAGTAACAGCTAACCATTTTGCAAAAAATAATCAGGTGGTGGCAGTAGAACCTTCAGAAGAAATGTTGCTTACAACTGATATGGAAAATGATTATATACAGATAAAAGGCGGAGTAGATGAACTACGAAGATTAGAATCAGAAAGCTTTGATGTGATATTATGTCATAACGTACTTGAATATGTGGATGATAAAGCAGAGGTGCTTAGGGAATTTGACAGGATTCTTAAGGGGAATGGAATTATATCAGTGGTTAAGCATAATCGTGCGGGTAGAGTTATGCAAATGGTGGTACTGTTAAATGATTTTGCTGAGGCAAAGCATTTGCTTAATGGTGGAAATAGTATGGCAAAACAATTTGGTGAAATTAAGTACTATGAAGATGAATATTTGACCGAACAGCTTAGCGGCTATGAAGTTGTTAAAAATTACGGCATAAGAACATTTTGGGATTTGCAGCAGAATCAGGAGATTCATAAGGATAGTGAGTGGCAGGATAAGATGATAGAGATGGAAGCTATGGTATCAGAAATGGATGAATATAGGGCGATAGCATTTTTTCATCATTTGATATTAAAAAAACTATAAAGAAATCCTTGCTTTGTGTAAGTTACGCAAAGCAAGGATAAATTTTTATTAACCTCTTTTATCTATAATAGTTTTAAGCTTACCTGTTCTTTGATTATATTCAAGCTCAGAGGTAGAACACCAAATAATTTCTGGAGCGATAACATCATCGGCATCCACAGCATCCTTTAATAAAGGTCGTTGTTCGTAGAGTATCTCTATAAATTTTTCTGTATTTACGTTGTTAGTATCAGAAACTGCAATTTTGAAAGTAAACTTGTCCTTTATATCATGAGTAACTATAATCTGATATGCTTCGTAATCAATAGAAGCTATTTTAAGCACATCGGCAATATCTTGAGGAGATATGGAAACATAACCGGCTTTAGCTGAGGTTTGTGCTCTTCCCAGTAATCTGAACTTTCGATCCGGTATACCTTCTGGTTCAGTGTATTCACCAAGATCTCCTGCAGGATAACGGATTAGAGGAATAAGTGTTTTGAAAAGTGAAGTAATATATATGGCTCCCGGACGGTTCATTTCATGAATTACCTCACCTGTATCAGGATCAATAAGCTCAATAATAGTAAGGTCTGATAGAGTCCTATGTTCGTTATAGCCGCAATCTTTGGTAAAATAGCCTATGGGACCGCCATCATTTGAAGCATAGAATACTGAACGAAACTCAATTTCTCGTCCAAATGTTTTACAGATTCGTTCTCTTTGATCGGGATAGAGAGTTTCACCTGCAAAATATATTGTGTCAACAGTAAAGCCTGTAAGGTTATTTTCATTTATGTATGATATTATTTGGTTGATAATAGAAGGAAGTCCGGCAATACAATTTATCTGATGTTCTAAAATAGTTTTTGTCATTTCTTCAATAGAACCGTTTCCGGAAATGTTATACATTATGGTTTTTGCAGGAGCAAAATATAGCATACTATAAGTATAGAGAAAACTTGCATACATTCCGCCAGCATAAAATAAGTTTGCTATCTTGCTTCCGTTTTTAAGACCACCCTTTGCGAGGACTGCACCACTATATTCACACATAGTTTGCCATTCTTCGGCAGAATAAAGCGAATATTTTGGTTCACCGGTGGTACCGCCACTTTTAAATACTTGTCCATCGTGTTGGGTAAATGTTGCTACTTTGCCGCCGTGTTTATCACAATTATCCCAAAAATCACTTTGGTTTATAAGTGGTAGTTCTTCTAATGTTGCATTTTCAGGAATGTCCCTATAAAGCTCTTTGTAATAAGGTGAATTAGTTCTTGCATGTTTTATTATCTCATTCAGAGAATATAGCTTGTAACTCATAAATGTACCTCCTATTCTTTGTTTGATGTCATATTAATTATATCGTTTTTAAGTTCTTCAAATTCTCCCACAACAACCAAATCATTGTAGTTAAAACTATCGCCAGGGAGCATTTGCATTATGAGGTAATCACCATTTTCACTACCGGGAATAACACCGGAAAGTGCAAACCCGCATTTTTTAGCGATATCATAGGCATAAGCACAACTTTGTGTGTTGAGTAATATGACGAGTTCTACCATTTCGCTTTTTTGTTTTATTATGTTTTTTATGGATTGTTGTAACTCATTTTCCAAATCAAAGCCTGCCTTGCGAATAATAATTTTAGACATTTTAAGAGTTGTACTTGTTTCCAAGGATATTTCCGTACAATTATCAGCTTTAGATTCGCAGATAATATCGTATCGTATCCCTAATCTTTTATATATCTTATCTAGGAAATCTCTGAGTTCATCAGGTGAATATATCTTGCTGTATATATCTTTATCAAGAATTTTTACACAAGCGCTAAGACCTAATCTTTCACCTTTATTGTATTCCGTTTCGATTTCCGTATTTATGTATGACATAAGTAAGGCGGTTGCAGTGTAGCCGGCTCTTAAAAAGGCTTTCTGTGACATAGGGTGGTAGGTAACAGGTTGTCCCATGAGTGCGCGGAAGCCTTCTTCTTTGCCTAAAATTTCACAGTATTCAATAAATTTTGCAAATAGACCTAATCCACGAAATTCTTTTTTTATAACTACTGTAGAAATTTCCGGCATATTTTTGTAAAGGTCAGAGAAGGCGAGGGCAAAATGTCCTGCGGTTTGTCCGTGCTCGTTTACAGCTAGGAAAGACATTATTTCTCTGTTTTTGATAAGTTGAATAAAGGAATTCACGTAATAAAGTCGCTCATAAGAATATGAATATCCATATTCAGAGTAAATGCATCGGATTGCTTCAATAACATCTTCCTGACTTGTAACGGGACGAATTGATATATTTGTATCAAGTGCGACTGTTTCTTTGTAAGGCTCCGGTTTTGCAAATTCTAAAGGATTAATGAATTTTTTGCGTATATAAACGCGTTGTCCTTCGTTACCTAGCTTTTCCATACCAACTTCGTCTACATAGAGACTGATAAGATAATTATTTAGATCGTCCCTGTTTTCTGTAATTTCATTTTTATCATAGGTAAAATCCTGCCAACCGGGTACGCCCTTATCTTTTACGGAAATTTCAATAAAATCACCTACTAAATAAAGCTCTACATATATTGGACCTGTTGCTCCGGGATATGAATTTTCAATTCTTTGCTTTAACATTCCTGCTGCTACATATCTTAGTTGTTGATATCTTGAAACATCCATAGTTGTATGGCGTTGAGCAAGAGAATCTATAAAGCTTAGTACAGGGAAAATATACGCCTTGTCATTTTTTATTTCTATAGAAACTAGTTTTTTTCTATTCATTATTTTCAGCTCCTTTGATGCATAATCTGTTAAGTCCAAGGACAGGTCCATATTCTGTTTCGAGACCCTCATAGTGGAGTGCATTTAAGTCATTGCGAATACTTGAGTGGTTAATATTATCGCGTATAATTACCTTCTTTTGGTAATTGTTTTTTTCAACCTCTATGTATTTGCCGGTCTTTATGTCGGCTACGGATTGAAGCTTTACAAGATATTCTTTAACAATGTTTAAGATTTGTGTACCATAAATTTTGTCTTTTTCTATAGTTGAAATAACGATGTTATTAAAGCTTTCGAAATCATCTGAATTACACTTTAAAATAAAAGAAGATGTATTTTTTTCTTCATCTTTATTTAAAAAGAGTAAATTAAGGTTAGTGCCATTTTTAGAAAGCTTTTTTCTTTTAAGGATATTTAATATACCAAATATTACTAAGGTTAAAAATTCTGCTACTGTGTAAGCTGCCCATATACCGTTTACTCCAAATATTTTGCTTAGAACAAAAGTGCTTGCGAGGAGTAGAACACAACATCTAAGGCTGATAAGTACACTTGCCATAGAACTCATTTCAATAGATTGAAGATAATATCCTATTATTACATTTACTGTCATAATAAGCATGCTTGTAGCATAAATTCTAACTGCCATAGAAGACTGGTTTACTAAATCTATATCTGCAATTCCGAAAATATGAGGAACAATTTCCGGAATGATTTCTAATACAAGCATAATACTGCCGCATATTACAACTGCTGCCAGTAGTGCAAGCTTGATGCTGCCTTTGATTTTCTTATTGCTGTTTTCACCATAATACACACCTACCATAGGTTGGATTGTTTGGCTTAGACCTTCAAATACCGCAAGAGAAACAGTGCAAAGATTAAATACTACTGTATAAATTACGACACCCTTTTCGCCGGCCATTGATACCACATAATGGTTTAGTATAATTATTGTGATAAACTGATATATAAAGGTAAGCGCAGAACCAATACCGTTTTTTATAATTCGAAGTATTGAACGGTCAAATGCTAAAGATAGGCGAAGAGTATTTTTGGATGAAAAAAAGTGACTCGCTATTATGATAACACTAATACCTTGACCTAATACGGTTGAATAAGCTGCTCCTGCAACGCCCATATTCATATATCCAACGAATACAAGATTGAAAGTAATATCTACAACAATTGATGTAAACATTCCTGCCATTGAGAGGTTAGGTCTACCATCATTTCTTACAAAAAATGCAATAGCAATATTCATTATAAATATTGGTGCTCCCATTAAAATAATCTTTACATATGTCTTAACTTGTTCAAACACCTCGGTATTTCCGGCACCGAGCAAATAGGTTATTTGTTCGGTGAAAAATATTCCTGAAATAAATAAAATCAAAGCTGTAGCCAGTAAAAACTCCATAGAAATACTAAAGGAGCGGTTGGCACTTTTTTTATCGCCCTTTCCAATGTCAACGCTCATTGCTATACAGCCACCAACTGCAAAAAGAGCTGCCAATGTATTTATGACCATATAAACGGGTGTTGCATAGGTTACAACTGATAAGGATAAATCATCAAGGTATTGACCTATTATTACGGTGTCAGCCATTGAACCTATTGCAGTTGTAAGATTCATAAGAATTGTGGGTATTAAAATGCTCATAAATGTTTTGATTACGAGAGGATTTCGTTTTACATAAAATGTATTTTCCATAGAGTCACCCACCTTAATTAGAATTTCTACGGTCGATGACACTTCTTACTTTTCCTCCGGCAGAACTAAGTTCGAATTCATCTTTTTTCTGCTTTAAAATACGTACATCACCAGTTTTATCTGTAAGACATTCTTTAATTTCGTCATAATTCTTCATTAGAATCTCAATTGCAGCTTCAGTAGTATAGTCAAAATCTTCTTCGACACAAATTGTTAAAACACTAATGGTATCATATGATAAGATAACCTGAAGCCAGCCGTTATAATTCATTTCTTTAGAAAAAATCGCCTTGATATTTTTGTAGTTTACATAGTTTGTTGCAAATTTGAACACGTCACCAAATCTACCTAAAAGTTCAAAACGAGGTGAGAGTCTGCCACATTTACAAGGTTCTTTTATAAAGCGGCCAAGGTCACCTATTTCATATCTTTTGATTGTTGTATTTTCTTGATTTGTTGGAGTCCATATAAGTCTTCCTATTTCACCTTCATCTACAGGTTCATCACTATCAAGCTTTAAAATTTCAAGATATTTGCTTGGCGCAATATGATGAATTCCTCCATCACAGTATTCACAAGCATAACCCATAGAACCGATTTCATTACAACCGTAGGTGATTGAGGCGATTCTTTTTATATTAAACGTTTCCTTGAGATATTCTGCCTGAGCAGTATCAAAATGTTCACCACCATATAAAATAAGGTCTATTCCGCCATATTCTTTTAAGGTTTCCTTCTCTTCCGAAAATAGTCTCAAAAGGTATGTAGGCATTCCCATAAGTACGTTTACTTTATTTGCTACAATTTCTTCTGCAACATGTTTCATGTCCATGGCTGCAGTCATAGGAAGCTGAATAATGTTTGCACTTTTTAGTGCTTCATAAATGCTTATGAAACCTCCATATAATTCTCCTGAATAAAATAGATTCATACATATATCTTTTTCGGGATCAACACCTGCGGCTATGATAAAACGACCTGTTTCTTTGTAAGTGACTTCTGCATCGCTATAGGTATGAAGTGCATATTTTGATTTTCCTGAGCTGCCACCACTTTTTAATACAAGATAACCTTCATTCTCGATTTCTCTCGTTGTAGGAAAGTCGTCTTTCTTTAGTATAGGGGTGCCGTCTTCAAAAGGTTTCATAATGTCAGTAGTCATTTCGACAAGAGAGGTACAACCTTTTGGTAGTCTGTTGTTAATGAAACTTATTCTTTTAAGATAACGGGTCATGGCATATACACCATCATGAGGTTCGCCGGTGTATCCACCCATCATAAGTCCCGGCTCTGTTATACGTGTAACGCCACCGGCAATTAATAGATTTGTAAGTTCAATAATTTCATCCGACCTGCAAGCAAGACCAACACTTTGAAGATATGAGCGAAATGGTCTTAATACGCTAATCAAATCACTTCTTTTTATAGCTTTAACAATAATTGTGCGATATAGTGGTGAGGCACAAAGTTCATTATCAAATTTAACAAATATACGGCAATCTTTTCCTTCAATAAGTTTGGCTTCTCCCATAATTTCATCAAGATAACACAATTTGGTTTGAGCTGTAAGTTCGGCTCTCTCAGCTTGTGTCATAGGATGGAGAGGATATGTATCAGACACCTGACTAAGTGCCATGAATAAATCATCGGCAAATTTCAAAAGCTGTTCCCTCGAGTCGGTTTCAAAGTACACAATTTGAGGTGCACTACAAGCTTGTTGGTCATTTATACATATATCATGAGAAAGCCCTACTAATTTTTCTTTGCTACAACCATTTGGAGTGAAGTAAGCAAAGCTTATTCTATTACCCCATTCAATAATATTTACACCGGTCGGTGCAAGTTCCCTTACACCTGAAACAGCACCGTCGCCACCCCAGACAGCAACAGAGTTACAGAGACTAAAAAGCTCCTTTAATAGCTCTTTATCCTTTGAAGAAAGTGGAAATACATAAAAATAAGGACAAAGTAATTCGTCAATTTCACAAAGTTTTTCTACAAGCTTCATAGCAACCTTGTGAGCACCGGAAGCTGTTTTTATAACATTTATATTGCCTGTTAAAATTCCTTCAACAGAACTGTAAAAAGGAAGCATTGCATCGTTTGAACTTGTAACATGTCCTAAGACACCTACAGGCATCCAGCCTTCAAAATGATTTTCTCTTGTGTTTTGTAAAGTGATTTCAAAGGGAAGACAACCAAGCTCTCTATCTATTTTTTTGTAAAGTTCCTCGGCAGATAAAATACCAAGAGAATCCTTTTTTGTCTGAATAGCTTCTTCCTTTGATAAACCTAGTTCCATAAGTTCCGGAACTAAAAATATTTCATCTTCAGCAAGGAATTTACCAAGTTTATCAAGACTGGTAATCACTCTTCTGGTGTCAGGAACTCCATTAGACAGGTCTTTGCTGATTTGTTCGTTTATACCTTGAAAACAGCCTTCTTTTTTTAGTGTTTCTCTTTTTCCTCTAATTATAAATTCTGTCATGTTGTAACACCTCCTTATCTTTTTAACAACTCGCTTGCTTTTATTGCACAGCTTTTTGTAGCACTTGTTCCCGCTCTTCCAAGAATTTCCATATATGGCGTATCTATACCGCAACCGCATTTGCCCGGTTCGTGTAATACAGCCATATCTCCCATAAGAACAGAGACCGCAGGTACACTCATAAGATGTGGAGTAATAAAATTAGCAAATCCTGGTTGACCGTAAGGTAAAGGTTTAAGTGTTTCTACATCACGAATAATCATTCTGCTATATACAGGAATGTGAAAATGATGATTTTTACATTCAAAGTATGGTACAGAATGTTCTGTGGAACCATAACCATCACGGCAATTTTCCTGAGGGATTCCAAGCATTTCTTCAACTAATGCGTAGAGTTCACTTTTTTGAATTTGTTTATCTGCATAGCCCTTCCAGCCACCACCGAGCAGTGTCATTGATTGAGGGTTAAGTTTTAATGGTCGATGATTAGTTTCTTTCATCTGTCTAACTGTAAAATACAAGAATGATGGGAAACCAAAGATTCTAACAGGTTTACCTTGTTTTTCGTATTCTTCTAATATGTTAATTGTGCCATATACATCAAAATCATGACCTTGACCATTATAGCGAAGGGCAAAAAAAGTATCATTTACCGGTGCATAACTTAAAAGACCTAAATCTGTTTTGGCAGTACCTAAATCTTTGCTGACTTCAGCTGGTTCATATGTAAATAAAAGATAGTTTGTAAGTTCTTCTGAAAGAAAACCATAATAACGAAACTCATTTTCTATCATGGAATTTCCAAAATCAAAACTATCTTTATCAAAAAACATCTGACTCTTTTGTCCGCCGGTTCCGGAGCTTGTAGCATGTTCTGTAATTGATTCCCGTGGAACAGAAAGAACCTCGTACTTTTTAAAGAAATTTGCATGAATAACCGGGATTTTTTCTAAATCAGCTTCTGTTTGTAGACATTCTGCTTTAAATCCTGAATCTTCGCAGAGTTTTGAAAAAAAATCACAGTTTTTAATATGATGTTCCAAACATTCCCTCATAGCTTCTAAGAAAAGTTCTGACGAATGCTTGTGATCATAAACATTTTCGAGTTTTAATAGTTCGTGTCTTGCCGTCATTCAAATCACCTCAATTAATTAAATAAAATATACATTTACGTAGTCCAAAATCATATAGTAATTATATAACAATAAACGACATAATTCTATTAAAAAATAAATATGCATATAACTACTTCGAGTATACTTTGTGAATTGAAGGTTTTGAATTAAACTAATTGACATTTTAATTATAAATAAGTATAATATCATAGATAATATTCAAATGCGAAGATGGAGACAGGCATTATTTGGAAAGTCACAGAGAGTCCACGTTGGTGCGAGTGGATACGAGTAAGGATAATGATGAATCACTCCGGAGCAGCAACCTGAAGAGACACATTTATGTGCGAGTAGGTGTTGACGGTTTTTCCACCGTTATATGGAACACATATACAAGTATGAAGGAATAATCCTAATATTTAAGTATGGCTGTAACAGGTGGTATAACGAATTTTAAGAGCTTTCGTCCTATTACAGGATTGAAGCTCTTTTTAGTATTTATTTGGAGGTAAAAAAATGTATAACAAAGTATCGAACAATCTCAATTTCGTTGAGAGAGAAAAGCAGACAGAACAATTTTGGAAAGACAATGACATTTTTAGAAAGAGTATGGAGAATAGAAAGGAAGGAAAGACTTATACCTTCTACGATGGCCCTCCGACTGCAAATGGTAAGCCACATATCGGACACGTGCTTACTCGTGTAATTAAGGATATGATTCCAAGATATAGAACTATGAAGGGTTACATGGTTCCAAGAAAGGCCGGATGGGATACCCATGGTCTTCCGGTTGAGCTTGAAGTAGAGAAGTTACTTGGGCTTGACGGTAAGGAACAGATTGAAGAATATGGTCTTGACCCATTTATTTCAAAATGTAAGGAAAGCGTTTGGAAATACAAAGGAATGTGGGAAGATTTCTCAGGAACAGTTGGTTTCTGGGCTGATATGGATGATCCATATGTAACATATCATGATGACTTTATCGAGTCTGAGTGGTGGGCACTTAAGCAGATTTGGGATAAGAAGCTTCTTTATAAGGGATTTAAGATTGTACCTTACTGCCCAAGATGTGGTACACCATTATCAAGCCATGAGGTGGCACAGGGATATAAGGATGTTAAGGAACGTTCAGCAATCGCTAGATTTAAGGTTGTAGGTGAAGAGTCATACATTCTTGCATGGACAACAACACCTTGGACACTTCCATCTAACGTTGCACTTTGTGTAAATCCGGATGAAACATATGTAAAGGTAAAGACAGCAGATGGATACACATATTATATGGCTGAGGCATTGTGCGAACAGGTATTAGGCGGAGATAAGCCTACTGCACCATATGAAGTAGTTGAAACATATAAAGGAAAAGAACTTGAAGGAAAAGAATACGAGCCATTATTTGATTTTGCAAACGAAATAATTGCAAAACAGCATAAGAAGGGACACTATGTTGTATGTGATACTTACGTAACACTTACAGATGGTACTGGTGTAGTTCATATTGCACCTGCATTCGGTGAAGACGATGCTAAGGTTGGACGTAACTATGACCTTCCGTTTGTACAGCTCGTTGATGGTAAGGGTGAAATGACTGCTGAAACAGCATACGCAGGAGTATTCTGTAAGAAGGCTGACCCTATGGTACTTACAGACCTTGATAAGAAGGGATTATTATTTGATGCTCCTAAGTTTGAGCATAGCTATCCACACTGCTGGAGATGTGATACTCCGCTTATTTACTACGCTAGAGAATCTTGGTTCATCAAGATGACAGCAGTTAAGGATGACCTTGTAAGAAATAACAATACAGTTAACTGGATTCCTGAATCAATTGGTAAGGGAAGATTTGGTGACTGGTTAGAAAATATTCAGGACTGGGGTATTTCCCGTAACAGATATTGGGGAACACCGCTTAATATTTGGGAATGTGAGTGTGGATGCCAGCATGCAATCGGAAGCCGTGAAGAGCTTGCTAAGATGAGCGGTAATCCTGATGCAGTAAATGTAGAGCTTCACAGACCATATATTGATGAAGTTACAATTAAATGTCCGGATTGTGGCAAGGATATGCACAGAGTACCGGAAGTAATTGACTGCTGGTTCGACTCGGGAGCAATGCCATTTGCACAGCATCATTATCCATTTGAAAATAAGGAATTATTTGAGCAGCAATTCCCTGCACAGTTTATTTCAGAGGCTGTTGACCAGACTCGTGGATGGTTCTATTCATTAATGGCTGAATCAACATTATTATTTAATAAGGCACCGTATGAAAATGTTATCGTTCTTGGACATGTACAGGATGAAAACGGACAGAAGATGTCTAAGTCAAAGGGTAATGCAGTTGATCCGTTCGATGCACTTGAGGAGCATGGAGCAGATGCAATCAGATGGTATTTCTATACAAATAGTGCACCATGGTTACCAAACCGTTTCCATGCTAAGGCTGTTACAGAAGGACAACGTAAGTTCATGGGTACACTTTGGAACACATATGCATTCTATGTATTATATGCAAATATTGACAAGTTCAATCCAATGGATTACAAGCTTGAATATGATAAATTATCTGTAATGGATAAATGGTTATTATCAAGACTCAACACAGTAGTTAAAACAGTTGATGACAACCTTGACAAATACAGAATTCCTGAAGCAGCAAGAGCATTACAGGATTTTGTAGATGAAATGAGTAATTGGTATGTAAGACGTTCAAGAGAAAGATTCTGGGCTAAGGGAATGGAACAGGATAAGATTAATGCTTATATGACATTGTATACATCACTTGTGACAATTTCAAAGGCAGCAGCACCAATGATTCCGTTTATGACAGAGGATATTTACCAGAACCTTGTTAGAAATATTGATAAGGATGCACCGGAAAGTATTCACCTTTGTGACTTCCCTGTATCTGATGAGACATTTATCGATAAGAAGCTTGAGGCTGATATGGAAGACTTATTAGACATCGTTGTAATGGGTCGTGCTTGTAGAAATGCATCCAACATCAAGAACAGACAGCCAATCGGCCAGATGTATGTTAAGGCAGAATTTGAGCTTTCACAGTTCTATGTAGATATCATTGCAGATGAGTTAAATGTTAAGAAGGTTGAATTTACAGACGATGTAAGAAACTTCACTTCATACACATTCAAGCCACAGCTTAAGACTGTTGGACCAAAATACGGCAAGCAGTTAGGAGCTATCAAGGAAGCATTAACAAATCTTGATGGAAATGCAGCTATGGATGAGTTAAATGCAAATGGCGAGCTTAAATTTGATTTACCAGGTGGAGAAGTGGTTCTTACTAAGGAAGATTTACTTATCGAAATGACTCAGATGGAAGGCTATGTATCAGAAAATGACAACAAGATTACTGTTGTACTTGACACAAATCTTAGCGAAGAGCTTATTGAAGAAGGTTTCGTAAGTGAAATCATCAGTAAGGTTCAGACTATGAGAAAAGAAGCCGGATTCGAAGTAATGGATAAGATTACAGTATATGCTGAAGGTAACGATAAGATTGCTGGTATCATGACAGCAAATAAGGATGATATCATGTCAGTAGTAATGGCATCTGATATTGTAATTGGAACTGCAGACGGATATGCAAAAGAGTGGAATATCAATGGGGAAGATGTAACATTAACAGTTAAGAAGAATTAATTAAAAAATAAAAATGGCCATAATGCATTAGCATTGTGGCTATTTTTGCGAATAATAAAAATTTTTTCTTTTGATGCAATAAAATTTTCTTTTTTTGCATTTACTCAATGTAAGTGAATATTTAGTAAGGCAAATTCTGAAAATAGGAAGCGTTAGAAAGAGAGGTATTTTAATGAGAAGATTATTAAGAAAGTTGGTTATTGGAACTGTAGCAATGAGTTTACTTGCTGGTATGAGTGTGGTAACATATGCAGCGGAGGCTCAAACAGAGCAGACAATTGTGACAACACAGAAGGACAAGAAGAATAAAACGGATAAGAAGGATAAGAAAACCAATAAGGTTAAGGCAGAAGCGCAAAAGGTATCTAAGGTTACATGTACAGCGGCAGGAAAAGTAAATGTTTCGTTTAGAGGAAAAGTTACATATACAGATTCATTAAAAGTTACAATAGTTGACGAAGAAGGAAAAGTAATTGAATGTAAAATAGCTAAGAAAAATAAAGCACTTATGTCAGTTAAGGCAACAGGATTAGTTAAAGGTCAGAAATATACAATTACAATTGAAGGTGTTTTAGCTAAAAATGTAGAAGAGCCTGCAACAATTACAAAGACCTTTGTTGCAAAGGGAATGAAGACAACATGTAAGGTAAAAACAGCTAAGGTTATAGGTAAGAAATTTGTTAATATAAAAACAAGTGCTCCTGCTTACTATAAGGATGCTGTAGTAACAGTAAAGGATTCAGATGGAAATGTATGTGAAGCTAAGATTATAAAGAAATCACGTAGCTCGATTAAGGTACAGATTAATGGAATGAAAAAAGGAAATAGCTATACTGTTACAATTACTGGAATTAAAACAAAGAAAGAACAGAACTTTTCGTCTATTACAAAGACAGTTAAGGTTAAGTAAGAGTGCCGATAAGGCACTCTCTTGCAATGTTTCAGAATTTGTCCTACTACAATATATATACAAAAAGGAGAACAGCTAATGGGAAGTGCTCCAAGACAAAGGTTTAATGTAGACAAAGAAATATTTAAAAGAATTGTAGAAAATGATAAGGATGCATTTAAAGAACTATATGAGAAAACACATACAGTACTTTATGCATTCCTTCTTTCGTATACTCAAAATGCTGAGGATGCAAAAGACTTATTACAGGAAACATATATAAATATATATAAGAATTGCTACCGATATAAAGAAAAAGGTAATCCCATGGCATGGATGATGGAGATAGCAAAAAATTTATTTTTAATGAAACATAGAAAAGAAAAAAATATACAGGAAGTTAATTTTGAGCATATAAATAGCGTATGTGGATTAGAACAAATATCTAATGTAGATAATAGAATCCTTATAGAATCTTTGTTTAAAGTACTGTCTGATGTAGAGCGAAAAATAATTGTCTTGCATGATGTTGCAGGTCTTAAAAATAGAGAAATTGCAAATATTTTAGATTTGCCAATAGGAACTGTTTTGGCAAAATATAGTAGAGCAATAAAAAAATGAAGAAAGAGTATATGGGAGGTGATCAGTAATGAAAACAAATGAATTAATAGCAAAGTTACAAGATGGATTTGATGAGCTGGCACCTGATGTATATTCAGAAGTAGAAAAATCTATTGCGAAAACAGAGATTATCTATGAAAAAGAAAATTCAAAAATTAGCATGATTAAGTATATATTTTCAGGAGTAAGTCTGGCTGTAGTTTGTGTAGTGTTTTTTCTAATTATGATTAATTCGGAAGAAAATGTGAGTATAATAATCGATGTTAATCCAAGTATAAAACTTGTTATTAATGAATCACAGGAAGTGATTAGTATTAATGGACTTAATGAAGACGGAGAAAGAGTAGTGAATATGCTTGACTGGGAGAAAAAAGATTCATCGGAATCTGTTATAAAAAAAATGATTAAAATAATGGCGGAGGAAGCTTATATAAAAAATGAATCAGATATACAGGTTACTATACAGACAGTTGATTATGAAATATATGGAAAGATGGAAGAAGCAATCAAATATGAAATATATGAAAGTTTAAAAGAAAATGAAATAGAGGACATAGAAGTAGAGTTTTATCAGAAAAATAAGTCAAATCAGACAGTTGGTGATAATAAGCAAGATGATACAAAAGAACCTGAATTGATAGAGACCATTAATGAGGAATCGAAAATTAATCTTGAAACTACTACAAAAGAATTTGAAACTCAAGATGAAACCACATTGAAACAAACGAATATAGAAGATACAACAATGGAGATGGATAAGGAAACAAAGGAAGAAAAGACGAAGAAGGAAAAAGAAAGCAAGGAAGAGAAAACGAAGAAGGAAAAAGAGAGCAAAGAAGAGAAAACGAAGAAAGAAAAAGAAAGCAAGGAAGAGAAAACGAAGAAAGAAAAAGAAAGCAAGGAAGAGAAAACGAAGAAGGAAAAAGAGAGCAAAGAAGAAAAAAACAAGAAAGAAAAAGAATCAAAGGAAAAAAACGTTAAATAGCGAATGGAAATGTTGAAAATAATGCCATTTAGGAGTAAAATAGATATAGAAAATTTTACTGAATGGAGACTAGTTATGAACACATTTTCTAAGGACGAATTTAAAAAAGAAGTAAATGATTATGTTAAGATGTTGTCAAGAAAGACAATTAAAGAGGCGTCACAGTTGGATTTATATCATGGTGTTGCATATGCTCTTAAGGATTTCATAATCGACCAGTGGATTGAGACTCATAAAGAGTACGAGAAACAGGATGCAAAAACGGTGTATTATTTATCTATGGAATTCCTCACAGGAAGAGCACTTGGAAATATTATTATTAACCTTTCTGCAAGGGACGATATTAAAGAGGCTATAGAAGAATTAGGATTAGATTTGAACGTAATTGAAGATCAGGAACCAGATGCGGCACTTGGTAACGGTGGACTTGGAAGACTTGCGGCATGTTTCCTTGATTCACTCGCAACACTTGGATATCCTGCATATGGATGTGGTATCCGTTATAAATACGGCATGTTTGAGCAGAAGATTATAGACGGATATCAGGTAGAGGTGCCTGATAACTGGTTAAAGAATGGTAATCCTTTTGAAGTAAGAAGAGATGAATATGCTTGTGAAGTCAAGTTTGGAGGACATACCAAACCTGTTACAAAAGAGGACGGCAGAGTAGTATACGTTCTCGAGGATTATCGTTCAGTTAAAGCGATTCCATATGATTTGCCAATTGTAGGATATGGCAATAATGTTGTAAATACACTTAGAATATGGGATGCAGAGCCTATACAGTATTTTATGCTTGACTCATTTAACAGAGGAGATTATCAAAAAGCAACAGAGCAGGAAAACCTTGCAAAGACTATTGTAGAGGTATTATATCCTTGTGACGATCATTATGCAGGAAAAGAGCTTAGATTAAAGCAGCAGTATTTCTTTGTATCGGCAAGTATCCAGACTGCAATTAAAAAATATATGGATAATCACAAGAATATTAAGAAGTTATACGAAAAGGTTATATTCCAGATGAATGATACTCATCCAACTATTACTGTTGCAGAGCTTATGAGAATTCTTCTTGATGAATACTACCTTACATGGGATGAGGCTTGGGAAGTAACTAACAAATGCTGTGCATATACTAATCATACAATTATGAGTGAGGCACTTGAGAAATGGCCAGTTGATTTATTTAGAACACTACTTCCAAGATGCTATGATATTATAGAGGAAATTAACAGAAGATTTGTATTGGAAATACAGAAGATGTATCCTGGTAATAATGAAAAGGTTGCTAAAATGGCAATTCTCTATGATGGTCAGGTAAGAATGGCAAATCTTGCAATTTGCGCAGGCTTTTCTGTAAATGGAGTTGCAAGGTTGCACACAGAGATTCTAAAGAATCAGGAATTAAAGGATTTCTATGAAATGATGCCAAATAAATTTAATAATAAGACAAATGGTATCACACAGAGAAGATTCTTAAAGCATGGTAATCCGTTGCTTGCCGATTGGATAACTAAGAAAATCGGAGATAAATGGCCGGTTGATTTGTCTCAGATGATTAAGCTTGAAGAATTTATTGATAACAAAAAATGTCAGAAAGAATTTATGGATATCAAGTACAGAAATAAGATAAGACTTGCTAAATATATCAAAGAACATAATGGTGTTGATGTTAATCCATATTCTATATTTGATGTACAGGTTAAGAGACTTCATGAATATAAGAGACAGCTTCTCAATATACTTCATGTAATGTACCTCTATAATGAGATTAAGGAGCATCCGGAGAGAGAATTTTACCCAAGAACATTTATCTTTGGTGCAAAAGCAGCAGCAGGCTACAGAAGAGCTAAGCTTACTATCAAGCTTATCAATAGCGTAGCTGATGTTATCAATAATGATGCGTCAATTGAAGGAAAACTTAAGGTTGTATTTATTGAAAATTATAGAGTATCGAATGCAGAACTTATTTTTGCAGCAGCAGATGTAAGCGAACAGATTTCTACTGCAAGTAAGGAAGCGTCAGGTACTGGTAATATGAAATTTATGTTAAATGGTGCGGTTACTCTTGGTACAATGGACGGAGCAAATGTCGAAATTGTTGAAGAGGTTGGTGGAGATAATGCATTTATCTTTGGTATGAGCTCAGATGAAGTTATTAATCACGAGAAATACGGTGGATATAATCCGATGGACATTTATAACAATGATATGGATGTACGCAAGGTTATGATGCAGCTTATAAATGGCACATATTCTCCAGAGGATACAGAGCGTTTTAGAGAAATTTATGACTCTCTTTTAACGGATAAATATGGTCGTGCAGATGTGTATTTTATTCTTAAAGATTTTAGAAGCTATGCAGAAGCACAGAAAAAGGTTGAAGAGGCATATAAGGATAAAAATAGATGGGCTAAAATGGCAATGACAAACGTGGCTCATGTCGGAAAATTCTCTTCAGACCGTACGATTGAAGAATATGCAACCGAGATTTGGAAGCTTAAAAAGGTAGAAGTAAAAATGTAGGTAATATATGAATAAATTTGTATATTATGAATACATTTTACTATGAAGACAAAAATAATTATTATATGCATTTCACTGATTATACCTTATATAGCAACTCTGATGTGTGTCAGACATAGTGGTAGTTTGTATAAGGTATATGAAGTGAAAGATAGCGGATATACAATTAAATTAGAAAATGGCAGTGTTGACATGGAAAGGTTTATACCAATGGTGTTAATGACGAGGATGGATATTGATTCCGAGGAGGAAGCGCTAAAGGTTCAGGCTGTTATTATCAGAACCTTCATTGCCGGGAAAATGGAGGAAAATAAAACTACAAGTATATCTGTTTCAGACTTGAATTTGGATTATTTAACCTATGATAAAATGAAAAATATCTGGGGAAATGATTTTACAAAAAACTATAATTTTCTTAATAAAATAATTTCTAATACCTCTATGCAGGTTATAACTTATGAAGATAAATTAATTATGCCATATTATCATGAGGCTAGTTACGGTAAGACAAGAAATTCGGACAAAGAATATTTGAAGACTGTAAAAAGCGAAAATGATATTATGGCTAAAAATTTCCTAAAAATTCAATATTTTACCCTTGATGAAGTTAACAATAAGATAAAAATAGATAAAGGTAAAGGCGCTTCAAATTTTGAATTTGTCTATAATGAGGGTACGGAATATGTTGAAGCCGTTAAGGTAGGAGAAGAGGAAATTTCCGGAAGCGAGTTTGTTAAAATGTTTGAACTTCCATCACATGCTTTTGCCATTGAAGATTATGAAGGACAGCTTAGAATTATAAGTAAAGGCATTGGGCATGGATATGGTGTGAGTATGTATGGAGCTTCTGTTATGGCGGAAAAAGGAAATAGCTATGAAACAATAATTAAGCATTATTTTACCGGTGTAAACATAGCTGAATTGGAAGTATAATGCCAAATATTTTTGGGCAAGATAATATCAGACCTAAAATAGAAAGGAATGGTATTATATGAAGAGTAAAACATATTTGGGCCTTCTTTTGGTATGTCTGGTAGCAATTACAGTTATTGCTGTTGGTGCTGTTGCCATAAGACAGGGGAAGGAAAATGAGACAACAGAAATTCTTGATATTAATTCTCAGGAAGATGTTGCTATGAATACAGAAGAGGTAACTACTCAGGAACCGACGAGCAAGCTTGTAAGTTCTATTGATGTAACCGAAAAAAGTGATGAAACATTTGAAGATATCGATGGGGAAGAGGTAACTACAACCAAGGCTATGGAAAATACTGCTCAGACAGAGACAACTGCTGTTGCCGAGACTGTAAATGCTGAGGTATCAAAATTACATTTTGATAAAAATGATATACTTACATGGCCTGTAGATGGTAACGTTATAGTTGATTTTAATATGGAGAACACAATTTATTTTAAAACACTTAATCAGTATAAATGTAGTTCAGCTATCGCTATTCAGTCTGAATTAAATAATGATGTATTATGTGCGGCTACAGGAGAAGTTGTTGAAGTGGGTACAAATGAGGAGATTGGTAATTATGTAGTTATGTCCTTAGGGGATGGATATGAATTGACATATGGTCAGTTAAAGGATATTCAAGTTAATGAGGGACAAGTGGTTGAAAGTCAGGAATTGATTGGATATATTAATGAGCCAACAAAATACTATACTTTAGAGGGTTATAATCTATATCTAAAGCTTACGGAGAATGGAACTCCAATAGACCCATTAGATTATTTGAACTATTAGAAAAATTTTGAATATAATATATCAAGCAAAAAAATTCGCAACAAGACTATTTTACACGAATTAATTCGTTTGATAACTCTATTAAAGTCTGTTGCTTGATATAGATTTTACCCAGTGGGTGAGCGTGCAGGAGCACGCTCTACATAATTATACGAGTAGCATTATTTTAAAAATAAAAAGAGCAACAACTCCTAGAAGATTTATAGGAACTATTTGATTGCATTTATGGTTGGCTTGATGTAGAATTATCTAAGATATTTTGAATAACAAACGGAGAATTAATATGTATAGTTTACTTTTGGCAGTTATATATATTTCATTTATAAGTCTGGGATTACCGGATTCGTTGTTGGGTGCTGCATGGCCTACTATATATCCGGAATTTGGTGTGCCGGTATCGTTCGCCGGTGTGATTTTTATTGTTATTTGTGGTGGAACAGTTATATCCAGTCTCCTTAGTGACAGGCTTACTAAGTGGGTTGGACCAGGCAGAGTTACAGTGATTAGTGTAATGATAACGGCCATTGCATTAGCAGGTTATTCTTTCAGTACGTCATACTGGATGCTTCTTGTGTGGGCAGTGCCATATGGTCTTGGAGCAGGTAGTGTTGATGCAGCACTTAATAATTACGTGGCACTTCATTATAAGAGCTCGCATATGAGTTGGTTGCATTGTATGTGGGGTGTTGGTGCAAGTGTAGGACCATACATAATGAGTTTTGCTTTGTCGGTAGGGCAGCATTGGAGTAGTGGATATAGATATATTGCCATTCTTCAGATAATACTTGTTGTGATTATATTTGCGAGTCTTCCACTATGGAAATGTGTGAATGAAAGGCAGGATGTTAAAAGGGATGATGAGCGTAAGAACGCATTAACACTTAAGGAGATATTCAGTATTCCCGGAGCAAAACAGGTAATGCTTATGTTTTTTTGCTATTGTGCATTAGAACAATCAGCGGGACTTTGGGCAAGTAGTTATATGGTGCTTAAATATGGATTAAGTGAAGAAATTGCTGCAAGCTATGGAAGTATGTTTTTTATAGGTATTACAATAGGTCGAGCAATAAGTGGTTTTGTTGCTATGAAGTTGGACGACCATAAGATGATTAAACTAGGATGTTACATAATACTTATAGGAGTAGTATTTATGTTTATACCTTTTGGATATCAGATTTCTTTGATTGGTATAATAATTGTTGGATTTGGTTGTGCTCCAATCTATCCTTGTATAATCCATTCTACTCCGAAAAATTTTGGCTCAGATAAATCGCAAGCATTAATAGGAGTGCAAATGGCAAGTGCATATTTAGGAAATATTATCATGCCACCACTATTTGGCGTAATTGCAAATAACATCAGTGTAAATTTGTTGCCAATGTATCTTTTACTTATATTGATTGTGATGAGTGAAATGCATAGAGAGGTATTAAAAAGAACGGTTAATAATAAATAAAACAAGTGCTCTGGATTTAGCCAAGGGCACTTGTCTGTGATTAGTTGGTTAACTTATTTAGCTCATCCTTTAATTTAGCTATTTCTGCTTCAGCAGCAGCTAATTTTTCATCAGTTTCCTGATAGCGCTTCTCTTTTTCTAGATAAATTTTATCTTTTTCTTGATAGGTTTTATCTTTTTCTTGATAGGTTTTATCTTTTTCTTGATAGGTTTTATCTTTTTCTTGATAGGTTTTATCTTTTTCTTGGTAGACTTTTTCTTTTTGCTGATACATTTTATCTTTTTCTTCGTACATTTTATCAAGATGGTCATATTCAAGTATTATTGATTCATCCATATCTTCTATAACCTCCATTTGAGTATAGTCGGAATAGAGATGCTTGTATAATAGTTTTGTTAGCTGAATTAATCGACCAGCATCGCTTCCGGTTATATTTCCTACAGAGTGATTCATCTGTATACTACCGATTATATCATTGTGAATTAATTTTTTCAATGCGATTAAATTCTTCTCTGAATGATCTTTTTTTAATAAATCTCGCAGTCTAAGCAATTCAAAAGGTATTAATATAATCATTTTTTTGTTATTAATTTCTTCTACGGAGTATTCTTGATACTTAAAAGTTTTAACCTTATATTTAAACTGACCCTGCTCACCAAAATCAATAGTTAAAGTGTATGTATCAGGTACTTTTTTGGTATTTCCAAAGTAAACTATTTTTGGCTCTGGAAAATGTAATATATCAGGTTCATATTGATTCATAATACTATGCTTATATCCGTAGTCAAAGACACGCATAACAATGTCATCATCTTCGTAAAGCTGTGCCTCAATATGATAAATATTATGTCTGTTAACGGTGATTATAGTATCTGCCAATGTTTTCCTAAGATCGTCATCTATAAACTCCGTCCAATGATATTCTATCTCGCTATCTAAAGGATAATCTGTGTCAAATAATCCGTTAATCATATTGATTACTGCGGTTGAGGATAGAGTGATAACTTTTTTAAAAATCTTATCGTAAATATGTTGAATGTTGTTATTTGATATAAATATTCCTCCAATCTAGTTATTATGCGCATAATTTATATATTATAAATATAGTATACAAAAAAGATACAAAATAGTCAATACCAAAAATATAAAAAGTTGCCAAAATGGCAACTTTTTTGCTTATTTATTATAAGTTATTTTCAATAGCTTCCTTAACATCTACATAATAACCGCCTGTTTTTTTCTTGTGGAAATAAACAGGAATTTCTTTTAAGTTGTATCCATCTATTGGATGTAAGTGCCCTGGACTTATGCATACCATATCTTCTCCGGTATGTGGATTAGTGACTCTTACATATACTCGGTATGCTTGACGGCCATAGCCGGAATTACTGTAGTCAGTGAATTCTGTGCTTGCACTTCTTGTATGTCTGTTATGGTATATGCTATATTTTTCGAACTCCTCAACCTTTCCCATAACCCTAATACCATTTTTCTTGCACTTATTAACTCCCTTTTTGCGGTTATTGACAAATAGAAATAGAATACAATAAAAAATGGCAAGTGCAGGTACAAGGAACATCGATAAATCAACATATTTTCCAGTGTAGTATCTGTATATAGATGCGATTTCTACGAAGACGCATAATAGAATAGCACCTACCATAGTAAAATTTACAAATCCTTTTTTTTCTTCTCTTGTCATGGCACCATAACCATGGCCTGCTCTTGGTCTGGACATAAATATACATCTCCCTTTCAATCAAAATTTTTAATAATTTTATCATAATAATATTAGATATAAAAGTGGTAAATGGATATTTTATATGTATTTAATGTGTTGGATTATGCACGAAGATTTATGATGTTTCATGGGCAAGCATGTGTAATGAGAAAATAAAATCATTTACATTTTAAGCTGTATATTTTAATATTAAAAAATAGGAGCGTATTAATCTTGATTCTTGAGATGCTTCAAAATGGAGGTTAATATGATATTAAAGAAATTATTAATAAGTACAATAAGTGAAATTGTAAGGCGTTTGAATTTAATGCATTAAATCATAGAACATAAGAAAAGAAAGGTTGGTATATAATTATGGTAAATCCAGCATCTGTAATGAAGCTTATGAAAGCAAAGAACAAGTTTAGCGAGAATCATCCAAGATTTGTGGCGTTTTTAAATATGATATTTTCAAGAGGAATAACGGAAGGCACAATTATTGAGATTACGGTTACAAGACCGGGAGAACAACCGATTACTTCGAATATTAAGGTGTTACAGTCGGATCTTGAGTTGATGGAGGAATTGAAGGGAATAGCGAAATAGTTATGGAAGAAAGAGCAAATGAAATAATTAAAGCATGTTTAAATGAGAAAAGTATTAGCCCGGTAGAAATATTTCTAAATATTGCACAGAAAGATTTTGTAAGAATTCATGGTCCGGAACATCACATTTTAGATGGTGCAGCAATGCTTACAGCATTTTACAATGCTGGTGGGAGGATTGATTTGGAAGACAGTCTTAATGAACTTATGAAACGTGGTTTGCAGATGCCAGGTGCGACCTGTGGTATGTGGGGCGTATGCGGAGCAGTTAGTTCAATGGGAGCTGCATTATCTATTATTGATGGTACAGGTCCTTTAACAGAGGATGCTTCATGGGGAAAACATATGGAGTTCACTTCTAAGGCATTACATAGCTTATCAGAAGTAGGTGGACCTAGATGCTGTAAAAGAGATGCATTTTTATCTTTTGAAGAAGTAATAGCTCACATAAATAAAAATTATGATGTAGAACTTAAGAAAGATGAAATTGTATGTTGTCATAGCGATAGGAATGCACAATGTATTAAGGAGAGGTGTCCGTTTTATGCTAAAAAATAGAAAGAAAGTTGCGTTTATATGTGTTCACAATTCATGTAGAAGTCAGATAGCTGAGGCATTAGGAAAAAAGTATTTATCGGATATTTATGATTGTTATTCAGCGGGAACTGAAACAAAACCGCAAATCAATCAAGATGCTGTTAGACTTATGAAAAAGCTATATGGTATAGATATGGAAGAAACACAGTATTCTAAATTGCTTAAGGATATTCCGGAGCCAGACATAGCTATCTCTATGGGATGTAATGTGGGATGTCCTTTTATAGGAAGAGGATTTGATGATAATTGGGGATTAGATGATCCTAGTGGAAAATCGGATGAGGAATATACAAAGGTTATTAAGGAAATTGAAGAGAGGGTATGTAGTATGCGTCACTTTTCTTTATAATCTGGATGTTTGTAAAGAGTAATACGTGTATGAGGGTATATTTTTTCTTTTATCATCCAATATAGAGCGTCGCCACCATATATTATATCATTTTTTCTAAAAAATGAAACTATGCAGTAAGTATTGGGTTGCTCCTTTCTTTTTCTAAGAAATATGTATACAGTATCTTTGGTATTGTTTAGTTTGCTTTCTATGAGATAATCAGCTTTTATATTGGTATTAAGATATCTCATATTTTTAGTGTTATAAATACTAATCAGATTATCGGTATCTAGATATTCCTCTAAGAAACACAATAATGTAATTCTTGATTTTATATTATGTTCAGCACATGTGTAAAAACGACTTTTGTTTAATGTAGAATCTGTTATCTTGTTTTTAATGAGGATGTTTTTGAGAATATCTTTTCGATTTCTAGGAATGTTAATATCTGTAAGATGCTGTAAACCAGCTAGATGAAAGAAATCACTATTAGAAAAATTTAAGATTAGTTCTTGTGTCTTACGATTTTTAGAAACAACAAAACGATATTCGCAATGTTTTATAGCAACGAATTTGGTTGCACATGCATATATCAAATCCATATAATACTCCCTATGTAAAAAGCCTTGCTATAAAGCAAGACTTTTTAGTTCTATTTGTAATACAACTTTCTTTCGCATACGCTAAGATGGATTATGGTAAGTTGCCACCTTTGTAAACCTCCATAGTCACCGCATTCCATCACGGATTCTACTTCAAAGGTAAATAAAGCATTTTAGTGAGTGCGCGTCTCAAGAAGTATTCTTCTAGTTTTATAATATGTCTATATGAATATATTGTCAAGTGTTTTTTAAAAAAATTATTTGTATATTTGATATATCTATTTTGGGGTAAGAACAGGCAGATACAACTAAACAGTAAATTCTATCTATTTCTATTTGTCTTCGCTAATATTTTTTCAAATAGTAGTCCTGCCAACATCCAGCAAGGAGTATAGTCTAGTCGTATAACACCATTAATATTACTTTTGGATTTGCTATAATCCCATGGACAAATATTGTGCTTTTTTAGAAAAGAGCCGGATAAGAATTCAACAGTGAAAATTCCAGCAGCATAGATAGTTCCTCTAAGTAAAAGTGGGAATTTCTTTATTAAGAAATAAATAGGTTGAATAAGAATAGCCATACCATAAATAGGGAACATCCACAGGGAGGTTTGCCCTATTAATTTTAATTCTCGATGACGTAAGGAACAAAAAGCAGTGAAAAGGATTTCCATACACCAACCGGTAAGTCCGCATATAAAGAATTTTTTTCGCATAAGTTTAGTGCCCTATATTGTTATCTCTATCCAGTTCTATTATCTCGCCGGAATGTGCATCTACGTTAAATGAATATTCGGTATTATCGAATATAAAATCAATTTCGTACACAAGAATTTCATCATCGTAATCTAATTTATTTTCAATAACAGATACCTGGTCTTTGGTTACTCCTGCATATTCAAGAGCAATTCCTAAAGCTTCATCAGCTGATATTTTTGCTGCAGACACAGTAGTAGCATCATTGGCTCTGTAAGTTCCGTTGTCTTGAGTGAGACTAATATCGTCATAGCTCTTTTTTGAATAAGAACATGCAGAAAGTGCTAAACAAGCAATAAATGTAGTTAATAGTAACAATGTTCGTTTCATAATTTCCCTCCATTTTGATGTAATAAAATTCATCTATATTAGTTTGAACAAAATTTTGTGTAATATGTGTGAAGGGAGAATTGATGTGAATTTTACAATGTTGACATCAGGAGAATATGATACTAATATAAAATAAGTAATATAAGTTTATCTTTGATTTGAGGAGACTAACTATGAAGATAAAAAATAGCTATAATAAAAATTTTTTGAAAAGATTATTTGTAAGTACTTTTATGATGATATTATTGTTGCTAATATTTGTACCTCAAAATGTAAATGCTGCAACGGATATTTCAATGATTCAAAACACAACCAAAAAAGCAAAAAAAGAAGTAGGTATTAGCCTTAATAGAAAAAAAGTTACTCTTCGTGTTGGAGAAAAAGTGAAAATAAAGGCAACAAAGTATCCTTCAAATTCGAAGGTTACGTGGAAGACAAGTAATAAGCGAGTTGCTACTGTTTCAAAAGGAACTATAAAGGGGATAAGGAAAGGGAAGGCAACGATAACAGCCAAGATAAAAGTCAAGGGAAAAACGTATAAGAGAACCTGCAAGGTAATCGTTAAAGAGTCATATTTTGATGTTGTTAAGAAATATTTGCTTAAAAATAGTAGGGGAAATTCCACGGATGATTTATTTATATATTCTGAAGAAATTGAATCAGATGGTGATTGCTATAGAACTAAAATAAACTATGATAAAGGTTATAAACGATTAAGATTTACTGTCTGGATGGAATTTGCGGATATAGATACTAATGTAAAAGTTTCATTTAATTTGTACAAGGGAGAAAATAGAATTTGGGTAAAGCAACTGATTATAATTCCAAGTTTAGAATGTGCATGCAGAGCTAAATATACTGTTCCTATAGAAAAATACTATAATAGTTATGGATTGGATATGACCATAGTTACAGCGGGTGAGCTTAAACCAAAAGATTATGAAGAAATGTTAACTTCGATAGATACTTTGTCGTTTATTATGTGGGATGAGTTGTTGTATAATGAGATAGGCATTGGATTAAAGGAATTGGGATTTTTAAGTTATGAGTAATATGAATAATAAAGCCAAGTTATTTCAAATGCTTTGTTTATTATAGAAATTCGCTTTAAATTATTTTAAAGCGAATTTCTCTTTGGTTAAAGCGAATTACCCGCGTACATGGTTATACATTTTAGATATATCTTCGTTCATATTAATAGGAATTAGTTCTATTTCAGGATATGCATTGGTAAATACAACAAATAACTGATGTGCAAATCCCTGTCCTATCCATTCTACTCCATCAAAATCAAGTATAACTTCTTTGAATTTTTCAAGTCGGTTACATATTCTTTTAGCCTGAGATCTTGATACGGGAGAAGATTCAAATATATTTTTGATTGGAATCTTGGTTTTAGTAAAACTGCCATCATCATTTGCGTATAAGTCAAAGACTTCCTTTGCTTCTTTGTGTGAATAGTTGGATAAACTCATTACTACACAGGTACCTTGTATATTGGATGAGACCAAGTCTATAATGTGACTGTTATCAAATTTAATAATTGTGAATATTTTATTATCTGAAATTATAAAAAAATCATCCATCATTCTAGAAGAAAAGAAAATTCCTTCACCGGAATGATTTATATGGTCTGTTGTTAATTTTCCCTTAAATAGTTCGCATATAGCATCATCAAGGGTTGGAAAGTTAAAGTGCTCTTTTATTTTTTTAAATATTCCAATTCCATTGTCTGTCATAGCCACCGTTGTAGTAAGATAATCTTGCTCAACTATTATATTAAAAATATCCGATTGTGAATGATCAATAACATTGTTTGTCATTTCTGTAAAAACATAGCTCCATATTGATTTTATATTACTACTCATATTTTTTATGTGATTTATAAAATATGTCTCAAAGGCATAAGTATCGGAATCTAATTCGCCTCTTTTACGCTCTAAAGAGTACACAGATTTTGTTTTAATTAGTTCGTATTCGCCACGTTTGACTCTTCTGATAATATTACTATTAACCAGTTCATTAATATAGGTATGAACGGTATTTTGGTTTATTGAGAAATTTTCAGATACTTTTTTAGATATTTCACTATCCTTATTTTGAATTTTTTCTAAAAGATAAATTATAATGGTTTCTTTTCTTTCTTTATCAAACTTCATTCTAATCACCTCTTCTCTTTATTATACGAGTAATTCGCTTTAAGTCAATAGAAATTCGCTTTAGAACATTTTAAAACGAATTTCTATTTATTATGAGCTGAAAATAAAAAAATAGTATGTGATGTTGACACTAATGAAACATGATACTAATATAATAAAGATAGCGATTTAAGGAGGGACTATGATGGATATTTCGTATTGGGAACAAAGAAGTAATGGATTATGGTTGGAAAATGATATTAGAGAGCAATTTGTAAAAATAGAACAGGAATTTGACGAAGAAACATTTGATTCATTTGCGAAAAATAATAAATTTACATTTCCACAAACCTATATAAATTTTCTAAAAAAATACAATGGTGTTGAAGTTGATAAAACTATTGTTTACCATAATACACGAGGAACAAGGATTACAATGATTGTACCTATTGTTCTTCCGTTTGAACAAGCAATGCCATATTATGAAAGATTGCAGGAAATTAAAAAAACTAAAAGTGGTTATTGGCCGATTGCTCTTACTCCAACAAAGTTTCATATATATTTGCTCAAGGTTAAGGGTGTTAATAAAGGAAAAATATATAAATTTGATGGCTTAATGAATGATGTCACATTAGAGTTTGAAGATATTGAGACTTTCTTTAAGCTACTAGAAATCGATATTTAGATTATAAATAACAGTACAAGCCATGCTCCATCTCGAAAGCCTACAGCTTTCTCGTTGGACGGCTGGCGCCGTATAAGTCTAAAATAAAAATAACTGGATTAGCACAAGTGCCATCCAGCTATTTTTATTTTATCCTTGCATGGCTTGTATCAAAACCAACTTCGTTGGTTTAGCCAAAGTATCTCTTCAACAGACCTTCGAATGCTTTACCATGTCTAGCCTCATCTCTAGCCATTTCATGAACTGTATCATGGATAGCATCAAGGTCTAATTCTTTTGCTCTCTTAGCAAGGTCTACCTTACCTGCTGTTGCTCCGTTTTCAGCAGCTACTCTAAGCTCAAGGTTCTTCTTTGTACTGTTTGTTACAACTTCACCAAGTAATTCTGCAAACTTAGCAGCATGTTCTGCTTCTTCCCATGCGGCTTTTTCGTAGTATAAACCTACTTCTGGGTAGCCTTCTCTATGTGCAACTCTTGCCATTGCAAGATACATACCAACTTCTGAACATTCACCTTCGAAATTAGCTCTAAGGTCAGCAATAATATCTTCTCTTACGCCCTGTGCAACACCGATTACGTGCTCTGCTGCCCAAGTCATTTCACCCTTCTGTTCCTCGAATTTATCAGAACTTACATGGCAGATTGGGCACTCTTCTGGTGCTGAATCTCCTTCGTGAACATAACCACATACTGAACATACAAATTTACTCATATTTTACCTCCATCCTGTCACCGCTAAGTGACATCTAAAATTTAAAATTGATAATCATTACTGTTTTATATTAACATTCGTTTTTTCTTTTGTCAACACATTTTTTACAAAAACCATAAAAATATGTGAAATTCCCCAAAATCTCGCCATCAAATGCTGATGAAGCAAGGGTATTTATAAAGTCAAAGTTATCCATTTTAATATCTAGAACATCACCACAGTCCTTACATATAAAATGAATATGAGGCTCGACGTTTCCGTCAAAATGTTCCACACCATCACCGCAGTTAAGCTTAAGAATCATGCCGTTATCAGATAAAAGAGCAAGATTTCTATATACTGTACCAAGACTAATATTAGGAAATTCCTTGCGGATATCGTTATATAGTACCTCAGCTGTAGGGTGGTCGTATCTGTTATGTAGGGACTCGAGAATAGCTTCACGTTGCCTACTGTAATTCATCTTTTTCATATGAACCTCCTTAGAATTAATAACAGTAACTATTACTATTATTATCTTACAATAATTTTACGTTACCGTCAATCTCTTTTAGTTGAAAAAAACTAAATTTTGGTTATAATAATTTATAGAAAAATAAAATAATCAACGTAGATATTAGGAGGATATATGAGAAAGACTAAAATAGTATGTACTCTTGGTCCGGCAACGGATGAGGAAAATGTTCTTAAAACACTTGTTGATGAAGGTATGGATGTTGCCAGATTTAATTTTTCTCATGGTGACCACGATATTCATAAAGAGAGACTAGAGATGCTTAAACGCCTCCGTGAACAGGAAGGAAAGCATGTTGCAGCACTTCTTGATACTAAGGGTCCCGAGATTCGTGTAAGAAGTTTTGTTGATGGTAAGGTAATGCTTGAAAATGATCAGACATTTACATTAACCACAAGGGAAGTTGATGGTACTAATGAGATAGTTAGTATAACATATGAAAATCTACCAAAAGATATAACCATAGGAACCAGAATTCTTATTGATGATGGTCTTATTGAAATGGTAGTTGAAGATATTGTAGATGAAACAGATATTGTTTGTAGGGTTATTAATGGTGGTGCTGTATCAAACAGCAAGGGTGTTAATGTGCCTAATGTTGAGTTATCCATGCCATATATTAGTGAAAAAGATAAAGAAGATATATTATTTGGTATTGAACAGGGATTTGATTTTATTGCTGCTTCATTTGTTAGAACAGCGGGAGATGTACTTGCTATAAGAAGAATTCTTGATGAATACAATTGTACATCAATTAATATTATCGCAAAAATTGAGAATAATCAGGGTGTGGAACATATTGATGAGATAATTCAGGTATCAGATGGTATCATGGTGGCTCGTGGAGATATGGGTGTTGAGATTCCAAGTGAGGATGTTCCGGTTATTCAGAAAATGATTATCAGAAAGGTTTATAATGCCGGTAAACAGGTTATTACAGCTACGCAGATGCTTGATTCGATGATGAAAAATCCTAGACCTACAAGAGCTGAGACTGCTGACGTTGCCAATGCCATTTATGACGGAACATCGGCAATAATGCTTTCAGGAGAAACAGCAGCCGGTAAATATCCTGTAGAGGCACTTAAGACAATGGTTAGAATCGCTGAAAGAACAGAAAAGGATATTGATTATAAGAAGCGTTTCTTCCATAATGAGAGAAAGGCAAATCCGAACATAACAGATGCGATTTCTCACGCGACATGTACAACGGCACATGACCTTAATGCTAAATCCATAGTAACTGTAACAAAGTCTGGTGTTACAGCGAGAATGATTTCTAAGTATCGCCCAACATGTGATATTTTTGGTTGCACCACATATCCTAATGTGTGCAGACAGCTTAATATGTCATGGGGAGTTACGCCAATTTTAATAGAAGAAGAGCAGGATACATTTGAATTGTTTGAAAATGCTGTACAGACAATTGCACAGGAGGGATATCTTGATACAGATGATTTGGTAGTAATTACCGCAGGAGTTCCGCTTGGTCGCTCCGGAACAACTAATATGTTAAAGGTTCACAGAGTAGTTAAACGTAAAAAATAAATTATAGTGGGCTGTTGCTTGTGCAGCAGCCATTTCTATTAATATTAGGAGGGAAAATGTTACCATTTATTACGGTGTTTGATAAATTTAAAATGCCATTATACGGACCGGTTTTTTTAATTGGTTTGATTATAGCTATAGCTATCGCTATTAAAATTGCACCTAAGTATGATGTATCAAGAGAAGATATGCTCTTTACGTCGATACTTGCGGCTGTTGGAATGTTTGTTGGAGCTAAAATATTGTTTTTTATAACAAAGCTTCCGGACATAATTGACAATTTTGACAAATTAGTTAATCAAATATCAACAGATATAAATTATGTAGTAAATTATGCCTTTGGTGGTTTGGTTTTCTATGGAGGACTTATAGGAGCAATACTTGCAGCTTTTTGGTACTGTAAAAGATACGATGTCAACTTTCTTGGAGTTATAGATATATATGCACCATTAATACCATTGGTTCATGCATTTGGAAGGGTAGGATGTTTCCTTGCAGGTTGTTGCTATGGAGTAGAATATCATGGTTTTTTGGCTGTTGAATTTCCGTATAATGAAATGGTGCCTGAACTTAACGAAGTGCCAAGATTTCCGGTACAGCTTGTGGAGGCAGGACTTAATTTGATTTTATTTATTGTGCTATTTACTATAATGAAAAAAAAGAAATTAAAACCGGGTAGAGCTTTAGGAATTTATCTGATATACTATACAATTATAAGGTACATTTTAGAGATGCTTCGAGGTGATGTGATAAGAGGTGGAATTGGGATATTTTCAACCTCACAGATAATTAGTATTATTTTGTTACCTATAGGAATTATTTTGGTTAGGGGTAAATGGATTAAAAATGTATCACAAAATGATTAATTTATATAGAAGGTGTCGATATGGAAGAATTAAAGAAGAAAATTGAAGAATGTTATAATATGTGTGATGCGATTGAAAAAGCAGGGGTTGTAAAGCAACCGATGAAGACTAGTCTCAGGGAAAATCTTAAGTTTGAGTTTTTGAAATTTCTTGTGTATTTGTCATGCCTTGATGGAACCATACTTGCGGCAGAACAAAAGTTTATTAAGGATATGCTTGACTTTGATATTAATCTTGAGAGAGCCAATAAGTTGAAATATGATAATGCTTTATATGTAGGAAAGTATGATTCAGTTGTACCAATGGTGTTTAAATATTTTGTTCTGGCTGATGCAGGCAGGAAAATAGAAAATGATGAATATAAGAATAAGAAGGCTAAGATGCTTTCTGATACATATAGATTATTGGGACAGAGTTATGCAGCAAGTACTGATATTAATAGTGGCAAGGAAGTGGAATGTCTGACAAAATATTGTACGATGCTAGATATTTACCTTAAAGAATTTGGCCTTTTGAGACAGGATAAAAAGACAAAGGTAGAAATCGAAAAAGAAGTAGAAAAGCTGGATCTGGATACACTTATGGGTGAATTTAATGGTCTTACAGGTCTTGGTGCAGTTAAGCAGGATGTTAATGAGATGATTAATCTTATGAAGGTTCAGAAAATGCGTGAGGAACGTGGAATGAAGCAGACATCTGTTAATAAGCATATGGTATTTATGGGAAATCCCGGTACAGGTAAGACTACAGTTGCAAGACTTTTGTCTAAAATATATGCTGCAATTGGTGTTGTAAGCAAGGGACATCTGGTTGAGGTTGATCGTTCCGGACTTGTTAGTGGATATATAGGTCAGACAGCTATGAAAGTGACAGATGTTATAGAAGAGTCTCTTGGTGGAATATTGTTTATTGATGAGGCGTACACTCTTACAGCGGGAAAGGGTGAGGGTGATTTTGGACAGGAGGCTATCGATACACTTCTTAAAGCAATGGAGGATAACAGGGACGACCTTATTGTAATTGTTGCCGGCTACACTGATTTAATGGAAGAGTTTCTTGACTCAAATCCCGGACTACGTTCAAGATTTAATAAATTTATTATGTTTGAGGACTACAAGGCAGAGGAATTGATGGAAATTCTTAATAGTATGTGTAAGAATCAGGATTATATGTTATCAAGAGATGCTTATGATGCGTCTATGGAATATTTTAAGAATAGATGTGAGGAAAAGCCGGAAGGATTTGCAAATGCAAGAGATGTAAGAAATTATCTTGAAAAAGCTATAGCTAAGCAGGCAAGCAGAATAGTTAATCTGACAGAGGTTGATAATAATATTTTGGCAATAATAGAGAAGGAAGATTTGCCGATTTAGATTATAAATGTGAAAAAAGTGTGAATTAGTATTATTTCCTTTTACATTTGGTGTTTTATATGGTATAACTTTTATTGGAGTTTTCCTTAAAATTTGTGAGAAAGAAAGGTATGAAAATGAAAAAGAAGATTTTAATTTTAGGTATGTGTGTCGCAATGGCATTTTCGATTACTGCTTGTAGCGATAAGGATAAGAAAGAAAACGAAACAACTACAACAGCTAGCGAGGATAGTTCGGAAGAAGAAACAACAATTGCCGGTTCTAATGAAAAGGATAAGGTTGTAGATGGTGATAGTGAAGTGGTAGAACTTGCGGATTATACTAAGCTTGAAGCCCCTAAGGCGGATGTTGAGGTTGCTGCAACAGATGTGGAATCATCAATTGATAGTATTTTAGCCGGATTTCCGGTTACAGAGGGAACGGTAAAAGATACAGATGTTGTTAACATTGATTTTGTGGGAAAATTGAATGGCGAAGAGTTTGAAGGTGGTTCTGCAGAAGGTCAGACACTTGATATAGCAAATAGCACATATATTGAAGGCTTTGCAGAAGGTCTTGTGGGTAAAAAGATTGGTGATACAGTAGATTTAAATCTTAAATTTCCAGAAGATTATGGTAAGGAAGAACTTAATGGTAAGGATGTTGTCTTTACTGTAACAATTAATTCTGTATCCTCAGAGCTTACAGATGAGTTTGTAGAAAAGAATCTTAAGAGCCAGTATGATGTCAGTAATGTAGAAGAGCTTAAAGCTTATGTTGAAGACCAGATGAGACTTAGCAAGATATATGAATTAGTATGGTCAAAATATATGTCTGATTGTGTAGCAAATGTATCAAAAGAAAAGGTTGAAGACCTCGTTGAGTCAGGTGTTAGTTATTATGAAGCATATCTTTCTTCTATGACAGAGACGAAGCTTGAAGATTATCTTGTTGAGCAGGGTTCTTCGCTTGATGAATTTAAGGAAGTGTTAAGAGAAGAGGCAGTTGTAAGCATCAAGGAACAGGGCGTTATCGAGGAAATTGCATCGAAAGAAAAGATTGAAGTGACTGAGGAAGAATACGAAAAAGAAGTTGAGTATTATATGGAGACATATGATATTAAAACAAAAGAGGAATTCGAAGAACAGTACGCAAAAGAAGAGGTTGTTGCAAATGTATTATACTACAAGGTAGTTGAATGGGTTTGCAATCAGGTTAAAATTACCGAATAAAAAATATTGATCCCAAACTAATACAGTGGTTGCATCTCAAAATTCTGTGTTAGTTTGGGATTTTTTGGGAAAACTATCTTCCGAGCTCAGCCATTATCTCATCTACATTCATCTTGCCTTCGATATATTCATATTCACCGTCTATAACATAAGAATTATATTCTTCTTCAGTGATTTTTTTATTGCCGTAATAATATAGAGTTTCATCAACAAATTCATCGTCAGAAGGGTATCCGCTATCATCTTTATCATCGAAGAGCCAGCGGGTTAGACTTTCCTCATAATGATAGTCTATTTCGTTGTTTTCGTTTATTTTCATATAAGTTTCATATACAATTGCACCAGCAAGGTCAGCGTTATAGTTCCTAAGTGTATTTTTGTAAGGAGCATATTCATATCCTACATTGCCCATAGCGCCATATCCCCAATCATCGATGATGGTATAAATTTTACCGGAATCGTAGGTGTACATATTGATGAAGCAAGGGAGTGCGGCGACAAGCTCGGGTACATCATCTCCATCAAAATAAATCAGATTATAGGTATAATCATCATTAGGGAATAGTCTTTCGAATTCAGCCACAATATCAGCATAGGCTGTCTGATAAGGAGTATCTGCAGAATATTCCTTAATCTCAATGTCAGATGGTAAGAAAAATTCCTCGTCCTCATTATTGTCTGTCTTAACGCCTTCTTTTCTAATAACACCATCATCATCTATTTTTATTCCAAATGAAATGTCTTCCATATAATCATAAATACGTCTGCTTTCTTCCTTGTCGGTAACAAGGGAGGTTATACCATCTTCCCTTCTGCAAGGAACAAAAGACATCTTGCTAGTCCCCTTGAAGTTGATGTTAAGACAAAGAATACCAGTGTCATCATGCAGGTCATTAAACCAAAAGTCACCAAGACTGTAAGCAATAGGAGAATCATCATAATAATCTACACCCTGAAGTACATGAGGGTGTCCGCCGATTACAGCATCGGCTCCGGCTTCGAAAAATTCTTCACCCATTTCAAATTGATAGTCGGCAACAACATTACTGTCTTCAGTTCCCCAATGGACATAAGCAACTAAATAATCACAGTCATCCTTTGCTTCACGTATTGCCTTAACAAATTTTTCGGATTCATAGGTTCTAAGAACTCCTGAGGAATCGTTAGTTGCTTCTGGAGTAAAGATATATTTTTCTGAGCGATTAGCAGCAACGTAACCTATCTTAATTCCGTTTATGTAGAAGTATACAGGAGCACTTGCTTCATCAATATTGCGTCCTGCACCAACATAAGGAATTCCGGCATTTTTGAGAGTATCAAGTGTATCTACAAACGCTTCCTCTCCAAAGTCATAGACGTGGTTATTAGAAAGAGACACTATATCTGTTCCTAATTCCTGAATAATACCAACTCGTTCAGGATTTGCACGGAAGGTATAATATTTACCTGCAAGAGCTTCGCCTCTTGTGCTATAGGTAAATTCGTTGTTCAACATAAAAATATCATATGAGTTAGTAAGCTCGATAAGACCGTTACTGATACCCTGAGATAAATCCTGATTATGGGAATCATAGAAATCAAGTGTTGACCAGCCCTCGCTGAGACATAAATCTCCGGCAAAGCCTAGTGAAACTGTAGATTTGCCGTTATTGTAGGTGGCAACCTCTTCTGTGATGGTTCCGTTATACCAGTCCATTAAAGTATTCAAACTTAGTCCGGTCACGTTATACCAGAAATCAGGATATTTGTTTTCTAAATGTGTATCAGAATTTAAAAAGCTATCTAATTCTGGATATATATCAATATTAAGGTTTTTTTCGACAAAATCCAGAAAATCCTCTGTTATGGTCCAGGCAGCATTTGCACTGACTTTATTCTTGATTAAATCATTGATGGTAGGAAACATCTCGGCATGAATTTGTTCGGGCGTTTTAGTTATTTTTTCAGTAGTTATTTCGGTCGTTGTTGGGGTTTGATTTGAAATTTTATCTGTGCTACAACCATATATCAAACATAAACTTAACGAAATAATAATAGGTATACGTATATATTTTTTCTTCATAAATTTAATCTCCTTTTGCAATTATATTAACATATTATTATGAGTTTTTTTATTACAATAATATTATATTTATGTTATAATATATTTAAAGATAAGCCCCAAGCGAAGGGAGATGTTACATATGAGCAGGATGTGGAACGAATATACAAGTCTTGATGCTATGCAACAGCAAATTGGTGATATTTTTCAAAAACAGCTGGGCGGTGGTATTCTAATTTGTGATGTATTCAAACCCGACCCACAGGATTTTGAATTATTGTACCAAAAAGTATTAATGGTAAACAATACAGAATTATTTATGAAGTATCCGTTGGCATTTATAACAGTGTGGGCATTATCTTTTAAATATGGCAAGGACTTCGATTTTGACGACGTAAGGAAAAGTAATATAGGAGCTATGCCACAACATCATGCAAGGTTTATAACTGAATATTTTGTTACAACGTTTTATGATTATAATATCTATACGGATGGAATAAAAATCAAGACCTTACAGGATATTAGAAGAATTATTAAGCTGCAACATGAGTGATGGTTTTAAAAATGGAGGGAAAAAGTGTCTAAGTACAATTATCTGAGTTACAGTATCAATAACAGAATACTTGAGGATAAGAAAAATAATATTACAAATGAATATGCTTGTCATGATGGACAGGCAATTAGAAGAAATATGGACAGGGACAAAGCAAATCTGTGGCGTCCGGCATACATCAGAGACGTTGAGAAGATTATGCACTGTCCATATTATAATCGTTATACGGACAAAACTCAGGTATTTTCGTTTTATAAAAATGATGATATATCAAGGAGAGCTTTGCATGTACAACTGGTATCAAGAATAGCAAGAAATATCGGCAGAGTACTCGGGCTTAACGAGGATTTGATAGAAGCAATTGCGCTGGGGCATGATATAGGTCATACGCCATTTGGGCATGCGGGAGAGAGATTTTTAAATAAACTATATAATACTGAGACTGGAAGATATTTTAATCATAACGTTCATAGTGTAAGGGTTCTTGATAAAATATTTTCAAGGAATATAAGCCTGCAGGCTTTGGATGGAATATTATGTCATAATGGAGAATTTGAACTTAAGGAATACAGACCATGCCCAATTAATAGCTTTGAAGAGTTTGATAAGAAGTTCGAGGAATGCTATGTAGATAAGGGTGCAATCAAGAGGCTTATCCCTTCTACGCTTGAGGGCTGTGTTGTAAGAATTTGTGATATGGTAGCGTATCTTGGTAAGGACAGGCAGGATGCCATTCTTGCTAAAATCATAGATAATACAGAGATGTTTACAAATGGTGCAATAGGTATAGATAATGCAGAACTGATTAATAACCTTACTGTAAATATTTTAGAAAATAGCTATGGTAAGGATTATATTATGCTTGATGAAGATTATTACAATGCACTTAAGATTGCCAAAAAGGAAAACTATGAGTATATATATCGAAATGATGCTCTTGAAGAAAAGTATATAAAAGTAATTGAACCTATGTTTGAGAAGATGTATTATAGATTACTGGAAGATTTAGAAAGGGAAAATAAAGATTCATACATATATACTCATCATATTGACTATATAAACATGCATCAGAGATTTTACGATAGCGACGGTTACGAAAAGACTGAGAAGAATCAGATAGTTGTGGATTATATAGCAAGTATGACGGATGATTACTTTATGGATTTGTATAAGAGTATGTTTCCGGAGGATGACAAGAAGATTGTCTATGTATCATATTTTGAATAGAGAGTGAAAATTATGAAGATTGAGAGAAATGCACCATGTCCATGCGGAAGTGGTAAAAAATATAAATTATGTCATGCAGCATTTGATGATAAGATTAAGAAATATGAAAGAGAAGGGTGCGTGCTTCCGCCGAGAGATATAATAAAGACACCTGAACAACTAGAAGGAATAAGGGAAAGCGCTAAAATTAACATAGCTGTTCTTGACTATGTGGCAGAAAATATCAGAGAAGGAATGTCTACAGAGGAGATAGATAAGCTTGTTTATGAGAAGACAATAGAGCTTGGTGGCATACCGGCACCGCTTAATTATGAAGGATATCCTAAGAGCGTATGTACATCTATTAATGATGTAGTGTGTCATGGAATTCCGTCGGAGGATGAGATACTAGAAGAAGGAGATATTGTAAATGTAGATATTTCTACTATATATAATGGATATTATTCTGATTCATCAAGGATGTTTATGATTGGAGAGGTTCATGAGGAAATGAAAAGACTTGTGGATGTAACTAAGGAATGTGTGGAAAAAGCATTAGAGCAAGTACGACCTTGGGGATTTCTTGGAGATATAGGACAGGCAATAAATGACCATGCGAAGGCAAATGGTTATACAGTTGTGCGTGAAATAGGTGGTCATGGTATAGGGCTTGAATTTCACGAGGAGCCTTGGGTTAGTCATGTTGGAACCAAGGGAACAGGAATGTTGCTTGTGCCGGGAATGGTTATTACTATAGAACCTATGGTAAATATGGGAGATGCAGAGGTTTGTATAGATGAAGAGGATGATTGGACGGTGTTTACCGCTGACGGATATCCTTCGGCACAGTGGGAAGTTATGATTGCAATAACTGAAGATGGTTATGAATTATTAGCATATTAGAGAGGATAGTTATGGGAGAGAGATTAACAGAGGCAGATGTAAAAAAGATACAGGATGAGATAGAATATCGTAAACTTGTGGTAAGAAAAGATGCTATTGAAGCTGTAAAAGAAGCAAGAGCACAGGGTGACCTTAGCGAAAACTTTGAGTATTATGCTGCAAAAAAAGATAAAAACAAAAATGAGAGTAGGATAAGATATTTGGAGAAAATGCTAAAAACGGCTACTATTGTTAAGGATGAGTCGGAGTCAGATGCGATAGGCCTTAATAATACCGTTGAAGTTATGTTTGAAGATGATGGAACAACTGAAACATACAGAATAGTTACCAGTATCAGAGGAAATTCTATGAAAAATCTTATAAGCATTGAATCACCTATTGGCAAGGCGTTATTGAATCATAAGGTTGGGGACAGAGTGTATGTTAAAGTAAATGAACAGATAGGCTACTATCTTATTGTTAAAAATATTGAAAAAACCAGTGATGAATCAGACGATGTTATAAAATCTTTTTAATTGTTGTCATAGCTTATAAAAAAATTACATATCTTGTATAAATAAGTTTTTTAGGATGTGTAATGAAAGAATATATTGAACATCGTGCAATAGAAATTGCAAATTACATTGTAGAAAACGGTGCAACTGTACGTCAGACAGCAAAGGAGTTCGGTGTTAGTAAAAGTACCGTACATATGGACATTACTAAAAGATTGAAAAACATTAATCCGGAGCTTGCACTAAGAACGAGACAGGTGCTTGATGTGAATAAGTCGGAACGTCATATAAGGGGAGGAATGGCAACCAAAGAAAAATATTTGCATCAGAATAATAACTAGGGATATGGAGGATAAGAAAATGATATTTTGCGTAGAGGATGATACAAGTATCAGAGAATTAATGGTATATACATTGAAGGCGTCAGGTTTTGAAGCAGAGGGATTAATAGATGGAAAATCTCTATTTGAAGCGATTTCAAATAAAAAACCAAAGCTCATAATGTTAGATATAATGCTTCCGGAAATGGATGGAATAGAAATTCTTAAAAAGCTTAAGTCGAAATCCTCTACGGCATCAATCCCTGTAATTATGGCAACAGCCAAGGGAACTGAATACGATAAAGTAATGGGGCTTGACCTGGGTGCAGATGATTATCTCACAAAACCATTTGGAATGATGGAAATGGTATCAAGGGTAAAGGCAGTGCTTAGACGCACTATTACAGAAGAAGTGGATGAAACACTTAAAGTAGGCGAACTTGAATTGAATATGACAGAACATACGGTTATTTCATGTGGAGAGAAGATTCAACTTACCTTAAAAGAATACGAGATGCTTAAATTATTTATGAAACATCTTGGAAGAGTATATTCGCGAGACCAGCTGTTACAGAAAATATGGGAAGCAGATTATGCAGGTGAGACAAGAACTGTAGATGTTCATGTAGGAACACTTAGAACTAAGCTTGGTAAATGTGGAGGATATATCGAGACTGTCAGAGGCGTAGGCTATAGGATGCAGGAACATTAAGGAGAAATATTGTGAAAAGACGTATTTATAAATCAATATGTATGGTGGTTTTGTTAGTTATTGCAGTCTCTATGCTTATGGTGTATGGAGTGTTTTATTCTTATTTTGATGAAAGAATAGCAGTTAATGAAAGTGTTAATAATATTACTGTTGAAATTCTGCTACCAGTTATGTTAATAATAGGGGTTGATTTGTTTGTGGCGTTTATGCTTGCTTCAAATCTTACCAAAAAGGTTATTAAACCACTTAATGAGTTGGATTTAAATAATCCATTGTCCAACAGTGAATATGAAGAAATTTTACCACTATTAAGAAGAATTGACGATCAACAACAGAGGTTGAGATTTCAGTCGGAACAGCTTAAGAGACGTAGGGATGAATTTAATGCAGTTACCCTTAGTATGAATGAGGGACTTGTGCTTTTAAATGATAAAGGAATGGTATTAAGCATTAATCCTGCGGCATCAAATATTCTTGATGTAAAAGAAGATTGTGTTGGTATGAATATTCTTGAAATAAATAGAGAAGCTATTTTGCAGGAATTAATAAAGAATGCAATGGACGGCAGCAGAATGGAGGGGGTAATTGAACGTGCAGATGGAGAATATCAGATTGATGTAAGTCCGGTTATATCGCAGGGAATTATTTCCGGTGCAGTTATTCTAATATTCGATGTAACAGAAAAGGAAAAAGCAGAGCAGGTAAGAAAAGAATTTACTGCTAATGTATCTCATGAATTAAAAACACCTCTTCAGTCAATACTGGGATATGCTGAATTACTTAAATGTAATATTGCAAAAGAGGAGGATGTTAGTAAATTCAGTTCTAAGATATATAGTGAAACTAAGAGAATGATTCATCTTGTAGAGGATATAATTAATTTGTCGGAGCTTGATGAAGGTCCGAAAGGGATGCTTAGGACAGATATTGATGCATTTGTTATTGTGAAAGATGTGGTGGATAATCTTACAGCAAGTGCACAGAATTCTGGTGTTAACCTTGTGGTTATAGGTGAGCATATTATTGTAAACGGAATTTCACAGCTTATCACAGCGATTGTTTTTAATCTTGTAGATAATGCTATTAAATATAATAAAACAGGTGGCAAGGTTATAATAAACATAAATGAAAATAAAGATTATGTAATCATTTCTGTAAGGGATACAGGTATTGGTATTCCACAGGAAGATTTAGACAGAATTTTTGAAAGATTTTACAGAGTAGATAAAAGTCACTCTAAGGAGGTTGGTGGAACCGGTCTTGGTTTGTCGATTGTAAAACATTCTGCAAAGTTGCATAATGCACAGATTGAAATTGATAGTAAAGTTGGAGAAGGGACAATTATTAAAGTTCTTTTTCCGAAAAAAATAACAATCTAAATTAAAACTTTACATAGATTTTACAATTGTATGATATTGAATTTGATAATTGTTTGATAGCATATAAACAAACTTACACAAGAAAGGTAGAGAAATAGAGATGAATATTGACATTATTAAGATACTTGAGTTTATCGGTGGCTTGTGCCTGTTCCTTTTCGGTATGGATGCAATGGGTAAGGCTCTTGAACGTCGTGCAGGAAGTAAGCTTAGAGGAATACTTGGTAAGCTTACAACTAACAGATTTGCCGGACTTTTAACAGGTATGGGTGTTACGGCAGTTATTCAGAGTTCTTCTGCTACGACTGTAATGGTAGTTGGATTTGTTAACTCGGGTATTATGAGTCTTAAGCAGGCTATAAATGTTATTATGGGTGCTAATATCGGTACTACTATAACAGCCTGGATATTGAGCTTAAGTGGTATAGATGGTGATAACCTTTTTATGAAATTGCTTAAGCCTACATCGTTTTCGCCAATTTTGGCACTTATAGGTATTATATTTCTTATGTTCAGTAAAAGTAGTAAGAAACATGATACGGGTACAATTTTGTTAGGATTTGCTACACTGATGTTTGGTATGGATACGATGTCGACTGCAGTAGAGGGACTCGCTAATGTACCAGAGTTTCAGGAATTGTTTATAATGTTTGAGAATCCAATTCTGGGTATGCTTGCAGGTGCTGTTCTTACTGCTGTTATACAGTCAAGTTCGGCTTCAGTAGGTATTTTGCAGGCTTTGGCTGTTACAGGTAAAGTATCTTATGGTGCAGCTATTCCTATTATAATGGGTCAGAATATAGGTACATGTATTACAGCTCTTATTTCATCTATAGGTGCTAATAAGAATGCTAAGAGAGCGGCGGCAGTGCATCTGTCATTTAATGTGATTGGTACAGTTGTGTGGCTTACTGTATTTAGTATTGTTAATGCAGTGATTAGTCCGGCATTATTTGCAGAGTCGGCAACTAAATTTGGTATAGCCGTGGCACATTCGATATTTAATTTTGCGTGTGTACTCTTGTTGTTCCCGGCGGCAGGCTTACTTGAAAAATTTGTTATGAAGATAGTCGCAGATTCTAAGACACCGGAAGTAGTTGCAGAATTGGATGAGAGATTGTTAACTACACCACCTATTGCTTTGGAGCGTTGTAGAACTTATGCTAATGAGATGGCAGAATGTGCAGTGAGATGTTTTAAGGATAGTATAAAAGCAATTAAGGAATACAGCCCTAAGCTTGCAGAGGAAATCAGAGAGAATGAGGAAAGAACAGATCACTACGAAGATGTTCTTGGAAGTTATTTGGTAAAACTTAGTACAATGCAGATTAGCGAAGAAGACAATCGTGAAGCAGCAATGATGCTTAAGGCTATTAATGATTTTGAAAGGATTTCAGATCATAGCGTAAATATATTAGAATCTGTAGAAGAGATAAGAGAAAAGGAATTAGAATTGACAGATAGTGCATTGGAACAGCTTGATGTTCTTACCAATGCTATAAATGAAATTCTTGACTTGTCATTGCAGGCATATAAGGATTATGATATTGATACCGCATATAAGGTGGAACCTCTTGAACAGGTAATTGATGAAATGAAGGAAAAAATGCGAAGCCAGCATATATATCGTCTTCAGAAGGGTAATTGTAGTATAGAAGCCGGATTTGTGTGGTCGGATTTATTAACAAACTTTGAAAGAACATCAGACCATTGCTCCAATATTGCGGGAGAATTAATTGATAAGGCTCATGAAACTATGAATATACATGAGTCGATTAGAAATATTAAAACTACAGACAGTCATTTTAAGGATATGTATGAATCCTATGTTGAAAAATATGGAACGTTCATTTAATTTTCATAATTAGAACAAAATTTGAACACAATTTTAATTTATTATGTCTATATGCTATTTAAGGTAGCATACAACATAACATTTTCATAACTCGGTCCGACCTTCGGGTCGGACATCCTTCTAATTTAAGGGATGCTTCGTGGTGAAGCATTCTTTTTTGCGTATTTTTAGTAAAAATACCTAAAGTTTTCACCTGAAAATGCCGATAATATTCCGTAAGAGTAGAAAAATCCCAAATTTCAAAAAAAGTTCTTCCATATTTGAAAGTTATTGTTTATAATGACTTAAGGTGGGCATTTTTTTGGCTAAAATAAGATTATAATAACAATAATTAATAATATAGAGATAATAAGGAAGGAGTTTCATTATGTTAACAACAGATATTGGAATTGATTTGGGAACAGCGAGTATTCTTGTATATATTAAAGGTAAAGGCGTAGTACTTAAAGAGCCTTCAGTAGTAGCATTTGATAGAGATACGAATAAGATTAAAGCAATAGGTGAAGAAGCAAGACTTATGATTGGTAGAACACCTGGAAATATTGTAGCAGTAAGACCACTTAGACAGGGTGTTATTTCTGATTATACAGTAACAGAGAAGATGCTTAAACATTTTATTCAAAAGGCTATGGGCAAGAGAATTCTTAAGAGACCAAGAATTAGTGTCTGTGTACCTAGTGGTGTTACTGAGGTTGAGAAGAAGGCGGTTAAGGATGCTACATTCCTTGCCGGAGCGAGAGAAGTATCAATTATCGAGGAACCAATTGCAGCCGCTATCGGCGCAGGTATCGACATTTCAAGACCATGTGGAAATATGATAGTCGATATCGGTGGTGGAACAACGGATATAGCAGTTATCTCATTGGGAGGAACTGTTGTTAGTGCATCTGTTAAGGTTGCAGGTGACGATTTTGATGAGGCTATCGTTAGATATATGCGTAAAAAACACAATCTTTTGATAGGTGAAAGAACTGCGGAAGAGATTAAGATTCAGATAGGTGCGGCATTTAGGAGACCTGAGGTTGCTACAATGCAGGTTAGAGGACGTAATCTTGTTACCGGTCTTCCTAAGACTATAACAGTTACATCTGAGGAAACAGAAGAAGCACTTAAGGAAACTACATCTAAGATTGTTGAAGCAGTTTGTAGTGTTCTTGAGAAGACTCCACCGGAGCTTGCTGCTGATATTTCGGATAGAGGTATCGTGCTTACAGGTGGTGGTGCGTTATTGCAGGGACTTGAAGAACTTATTGAAGAGAAAACAGGAATTAACACAATGACAGCGGAAGATCCTATGACAGCAGTAGCCATTGGAACAGGAAAGTTTATTGAATTTTTAAGTGAACATGGCATTGACTAAATAGTGAAAATTCCAGAAAGGAGTACCTATGGTTAGAGGATTGTACACAGCATATACTGGTATGATTAATCAACAGTACAGGTTGGATACCATCACAAATAACCTTGCCAATTCAGCAACAACCGGCTACAAGAGAGAAGGAGCTACGTCGAAGGCGTTTGATGAAGTGCTTGCCATCAAAGTAAAGGATGGTTCAGAAGCATACATCAACAGAGGAATAGGAAATGTAAGCCTTGGTGTAAAGATAGGTGAAAATTACACAGACTATTCACAGGGTTCTTTTAGAAGTACGGGTAATACTTATGATTTGGCATTAGAGGGAAACGGATTTTTCTCTATATCCTTTACTAATCGATACGGTGAAGAGAGTACAAAATATACCAGGGATGGTAGCTTTATTACAGATAATGAAGGTGCCTTAAGAACTAAGGACGGCGATTATGTTCTTGGTCAGGGTGGAGAGATTTACATTCCTACGGATGCTGCCGAAGTATCGATAAATGCCCTTGGAGAAATTTATGCAGATGATATGTATGTAGATACTCTTGATATTGTTGATTTTGAAGATTACAACTATCTGAAAAAATATGGTGAAAATATGTGTGAACCTGTAGATGGAGCGCAGATGAAGGATGTTACCGCAAAGGTGCATCAGGGATATTTAGAAGCATCTAATGTAAATGTTGTTTCTGAAATGGTTGAAATGATTACAATAACAAGAGCATATGAGAGTAATCAGAAGGTTATTCAGAGTATGGATACAATGCTTGATAAATCTGTTAATGAAGTGGGCAGAGTGATGTAACGGATGGAGGTTGATGCGATATGATGCGTTCATTATGGACTGCGGCTTCGGGTATGATAGCACAGCAGACAAATGTAGATACAATTTCAAATAATTTAGCAAATGTTAATACAACAGGTTATAAAAAAGACACTGTTGAATTTAAATCATTATTATATCAAACAGTACAGTCAAAGACCACGAGCTCTAATGGTGAGACTAAGCCGGTGGGAGCACAGGTTGGACTCGGTGTAAGAAATTCTTCAATAACCTCAGTATTTACTCAGGGAAATCTGACAGAATCCACTAAATCCACGGATTTTGCTATAGAAGGAGAAGGTTTCTTTGCAGTTCAGGGCCTTGATGGGGAAACTTATTTTACTAGAAATGGTTCGTTTAACTGGGCACTTGGAACATATGGAATGATGCTCTGTAACACGGAAGGTTTACCGGTTATGGATACTCAGGGATATCCGATTGAACTGGGTGAAGATTATGACATTTCCAAAGTTACAATAGATGCTAATGGTAATATTTGTTATCCGGATGAAAATAATAATCCGGCACAGACAGGAATTCAGATAGGTCTGGTACAATTTAGTAATCCGTCAGGAATGGAAAAACAGGGTGGAAGCTTATATAAAGCAACTGAAGCCTCTGGTGAACCGGTTCTTGAAAGCGAGAACGATGCAATTAAGAAGAGTAAAATCAGACAGGGTTATTTGGAGGCATCTAATGTTCAGGTTGTTGATGAAATGGTTAATTTGATTGTGGCACAGAGAGCTTACGAGATGAATTCTAAGGCTATTCAGGCATCGGATGATATGCTTGGACAGGCTAACCAGTTGAAGAGATAGGAATGAGGTGTAGTGTATGAGTATGAAGATAGATAACTATACAAATTCCCTAATAGATATGTATAATACTCAGACAGACAATACTTCTGAAAGGACATCTAAGCTTGAAGGTAAATTATCAGGAGATTTATCTACGGCAACCACGGATGAGTTGATGGAAGTATGTAAGGAGTTTGAGGCTTATTTTACAGAACAGGTATTCAAATCTATGCAGAAGATGGTGCCTGAAAGTGAAAGTTCTGATACGGCTACTAAGACAACTATGGATTACATAGAGGATATGCTAACGCAGGAATATGCAAGCAGTTCCAGTGAAAATGGTGGTCTTGGGTTAGCACAAATGTTATATGAACAGATGAAAAGAAATTATAATATTACAGAATAAGGATATGTCGCCTACAATTATTGTGGGCGACTGTTGTTATATTCTGCATAACACATAAAAGACAACTATAATATAGGAGAAGAAGATGCTAAGCTTAGAGGGATATATAGAGAAAATAGTATATAGAAATGAGGAAAATGGTTATACGGTGTTTACTCTCGTTGCTGACGGAGAGGAGATAACCGGTGTAGGAACTTTTTCTTATATTGCAGAGGGTGAATGTGTTGAGATTTCAGGTGAGTATATAGAGCATGTTATCTATGGTACGCAGTTCAAAGTAGAAAATCTTACCGAGAAAGCACCTGAGGATGAGATTTCTATAGCAAGGTATTTGGGGTCTGGTGCGATTAAAGGCATTGGCGCTGTTATGGCAGACAAAATTGTCAGAAAATTTGGTAAGGATACTTTCAGAATTATCGAAGAAGAGCCGGAGAAGCTTGCTGAGGTAAAGGGCATAAGTTTGAATAAGGCTATGGATATATCTGCACAGATTGAAACAAAGAAGGATATGCGAAAGGCAATGATATTCTTGGGTCAATATGGTATATCTTTAAATCTTGCCATTAAAATTTATAACAGATATGGAATGGAAATATATTCTGTTATTAAAACTAATCCGTATAAGATGGCAGATGATATAGATGGTGTAGGTTTTAAGATAGCTGATGAAATTGCTCAGAGAGTAGGCATTCATAGTGACTCGGATTTTAGAATTCAAAGTGGGATATTGTATACGCTTCAATGTGCTGGTGCTAATGGTCATGTATATTTGCCGGAAAATTTATTGATAGAGGAAACCGTGGAATTGCTTGGTGTTAAGTCTGAAACCGTGGCTAAGCATTTGATGGATATGGTGATTGACAAAAAAATAGTTATCAAGGAATATGAAAATGAAGGTAAAATAGTATATGCTTCTGTGTATTATTACACAGAAATGAATATAGCTGCAATGCTAAAGGGGTTGAATGTTACATTTAAAACAGATGAATCAAGTGTGATTAATCGACTTGAAAAAATAGAAAAGAATGAGGAAATAACACTTGATGATATTCAAAGAGAGGCTGTTATTGAAACCACTAGGAATGGTCTGATGGTTATTACAGGTGGACCGGGTACTGGAAAAACAACTACGATTAATAATATAATTAAATTTTTTGAGTCAGAGGAAATGGACATACTCCTTGCAGCACCTACAGGTAGAGCGGCTAAAAGAATGACAGAAGCAACAGGATATGAAGCACAGACAATTCACAGATTACTTGAATTATCTGCTGTGCCGGAGGATGGAAATGCGAGAGGGAATTTTGAAAGAAATGAAAACAATCCGTTGGAGGCAGATGTGATTATTATAGATGAAATGTCTATGGTGGATATGTTCTTGATGAATGCATTGTTGAAGGCTATTATACCGGGAACAAGACTAATTCTGGTAGGAGATGTTAATCAGCTTCCGAGTGTAGGACCCGGCAATGTTCTCAGAGATATTATAGAATCTGATAAATTCAAGGTTGTAAGACTTACTAAGATTTTTAGACAGGCAGGGGAAAGCGGAATTGTTGTAAATGCACACAGAATTAATAAAGGAGAAAAGGTTATGCTTGATAATTCTATGAAGGATTTTCTTTTTATGAAAAGACCTGAAGCAGATGCTATCATAAGTGCAAGCTTAACACTTATAAAAGATAAGCTTCCTAAGTATGTAAATGCGTCAATGCAGGATATACAAGTGCTTACTCCTATGAGAAAGGGACTGCTTGGAGTTGAGAGAATAAATGAAATTCTGCAAAAATATCTTAATCCGCCATCTGATAATAAGAGAGAACACGAAACGGTAAATGGTATATTCCGTGAAGGCGACAAGGTTATGCAGATAAAAAATGATTATCAGCTTGAATGGGAAATCAGGAATAAATATAATCTGGTAACTGCGAATGGGCTTGGTGTGTTCAATGGTGATACAGGAGTTATTAGAACTATCAACACCTATAATGAAACATTAGAAGTTGAATTTGAAGAAAAAAAGATGGTTAGCTATACATTTAAACAATTAGATGAGCTGGAGCTTGCTTATGCAGTTACTATACACAAGTCTCAGGGTAGTGAATATCCGGCAGTTATTATTCCACTGCTTACGGGACCAAGGCTTCTTATGAACCGCAATCTGTTATATACAGCGGTTACAAGAGCTAAGAAATGTGTATGTATAGTGGGTAGCGATGAAACATTTAATAATATGGTTGCAAATGAAAATGAACAGAAGAGGTACTCTGGTCTTAAATATAAAATAATTGAATTATGGGAGGGGTAGTTATAGATATATTTGGAATATTTTTTCCTAGAAGGTGCCCAATGTGTGGTAAACCTACAGGATATGGCAAGGATTTAATACATAAGGAGTGCAGAGAAAAGCTACCATATATTACAGGGGCAAAATGTTTGAAATGTGGTAAAAGTGTGGAAAACGCTGAGGTTGAATTTTGTTATGATTGCACCAAAACAGAACATATATATGACAAGGGCAGGTGCCTGTATAGTCATAACGGACAAATGAAAAAGTCTCTTTATGATTTTAAATATAAAAATAAAAGAGAGTATGCAAAGGCGTATGGTGAAGAACTGGTTAATAATCTGAAATATGAGATTTTGGCTTGGAATGCAGATGTTATTATGCCGGTACCTTTGCATAAATCCAAGCTACGTCATAGAGGGTATAATCAAGCGGAATTGATTGCCAGGGAGCTTTCCAGGAGGCTTGAAATACCAATGGATAGTAAGATTTTAAAAAGAACAAGAAAAACTAGAGCACAAAAAGAGCTTAATGATTCTGACAGGAAGAAAAATGTCAAAAATGCTTTTATTGTAGACAAAAGTATAGTAAAATATAAGAAGGTTATTTTAGTGGACGATATATACACAACTGGAAGTACTATTGACAGTTGTGCGAAGGTACTTAAGGAGAAAGGCGTGGAAAAGGTATACTATGTTAGTTTGAGCGTAGGAACCGGTATATAGGAGGAAGTCATGGAAGTAAAAAATTGTAGAGAATGTGGAAGGTTGTTTAACTATATAGGCGGACCTAAGTTGTGTCCGGCATGCAGGGATGAACTTGAGAAGAAGTTTAATCAGGTAAAGGAATATATACAAGAGCATAGAACTGCACAAATGCAGCAGATATCTGATGATAACGAGGTATCTGTGCAGCAGATTAAGCAATGGGTAAGAGAAGAGAGACTTACATTTACTGAGGATTCTATGATAGGTGTGGAATGCGAAGGATGTGGAAGAACTATCAAGACAGGACGTTTTTGTGATGGCTGTAAATCTGAGATGGCGAGAGGTTTTAATAATCTTTACAAGAAAAATGAACCACAACAGAGGGCTAAAGATCCTAGGGAAAGAGCCAAGATGAGATTTTTGGATAATTAAATGAATATGTTTTAAAGATAGGAAGAATATAGAAAATAGAGATTATTATCTGGTATTTTCTATAGTTCCGGATAAAATAACAGTTAAAGTGAAATAAGATCGGCAAGCCGGTCTTATTTTTGTTTTTTTTCTAAAAAAATAATAAAAAAGACTAATGAAATATTTAAAACTACCGATAAAATATATGAAAGAATATTTGCAAGGAGGCGAAAGTTATGAGAATTGATGCGTATAATCAAATTAGTCAGGTTTATAAGACTAACAACAAAATGAAAGCTCAGAGTGCTTATACGGCAAGAGCCAATGACAAAGTTGAAATATCTGATTTTGGCAAGGTTCTCCAAAGCGCGAAGCAGGCAGTTAAAGAAAGCTCTGATGTCAGAGAAGACAGAATTGCTGAATTAAAGGCAAGAATTGAGAACGGAACATACGAGGTTAGTGGTGAAAGCTTTGCTGATAAGCTGTTAGATGATTATCAGTTAGTAGGAAAGCTTTGGTAAAGGGAAGGAACATAGAACATGGCAAGCCTTATAGAAGTATTGATTGATACTTTAAATGCAGAAAATGATGAATATGTTAAGATTCTTAAGATTTCCCAGGAGAAAACACCGATTCTTGTAAAAGGTGATGTTGAGGCTCTTAGGGAAATTGTGGCTAAGGAACAGGTTCATGTTGACAGAGTTGCCAATCTGGAAAAAAAGAGAGTTGAAGCAGTAAATGATATTGCTACAGTTCTTAACAAGGATGCTGATACTTTGACTGTTAAGGAAATAATTGATTTGTTAAAGGGTCAGGATGAGGTTCAGAACAAACTGATTGAGGCACATGCAAAAATCAAAGCTACGCTTAATGATGTGGTTGCGATTAATGAGATTAATAAGAATCTTATCAGAGAATCATTGGAAATGGTTGAGTTTAATATCAACTTGATTAATAGCTTTAAGAAGGCTCCGGAGGTTAATACCTATACCAAGAATGCATATAATGTAAATGCTTATACAGAGCCACCAAAATTTGATGCGAAGAACTAGGAAAGGTAAGTGGAAATATGGCTAAAATGACAAGCTTTTATGTTGGCGTGTCTGGTTTGCAGGCTAGTCAGAATGCTATCAATACAACTGCACATAACTTGTCTAATGTTAATACCACGGGGTATGTAAGACAACAGGCTATATTAGGAGACAGAGATTACAGCCTAGTAGGAAGAAAAGCGACAAGTTATATGCAGGTCGGCCTTGGTGTTGATTCTATTGCGACAAGCAGAATAAGAGACATTCTTCTTGATTCCGCATATAGAAGTGAGAATAGCCGAGGTGGTTTTTATGAAGCGCAATACGAAGCTATTACAGAAATAGAAACTATAGTCGGAGAGACTGAAGGTGAACAGTATCAGAACATCATTGAGAAGCTGTGGAGTGCAATTAATGAAATGTCAAAGACTCCGGATAGTCTTGTGGCACGTTCGGAGCTGGTTATGTATGCGGAAGAATTTTTGAACCGCTCACAGAATATATATGACACTCTCATAGCATATCAGGATAACCTTGATACTAAGATAACAGAATTAGTGAATGAAGTGAATTCATATGGTGCAAAGCTTAATGAATTAAATAAATTAATATCTAGTGTAGAAGCTGTTGGCGTGGAAGCGGCGAATGATTTGCGTGATGAAAGAGATGTAGTGCTTGATGAATTATCTAAATTAGTCAAGATGTCTTATACTGAGATTGATAACGGAATTGTTACGGTTAAGATAGAAGGTGTTGATTTTGTATCGGAAACATCAGTTTTCCCAATGGAAACAGCTGAATTAGATGGAGACAGAGGTTCTACCTATTTATCGTGTGTGTGGCCTCATCTTGAAGGAAGGGAAGTGTTTTTCCTTGAAGAAGAGATATCTACAGCTAATAACAATGATAAAGGGGAACTTAAAGGATATCTGTTGGCAAGAGGTGATTATGTAGCTGATTACACAGATATTCCGCAGACAAAAGATTATGATTTGACAACGGAAGAAGGAAGAAATCAGTATTATGATGCTGTTGATATATATCACAGAGAAGTTTCGCCATCGTCTGTAATGTCTATGCAGGCGATGTTAGATACATTGGTTAACGGAATAGTAACTTCGATAAATGATGTTATGGCGCCGAAGGCAGAAGAAAGAGTATCGTTTGTAGGTGCAGATGGAACTGTGTATGATAACGTAGAGGTGCTTGATATAAATTGTTCTGTAGGTGCAGATGGAGAGTTGCCACCTGCTGAATTATTTTCAAGATTATATACAGACAGATTTGTAGAGGTGCTTGCTGATGATGGAACGACATATTATGTGTATAATGATTTGAATACATTTGGAACTGAGTCATTATATTCGATAAAAAATATGGAAATTAATCAGGAAGTAATAAGTGACTATTCAAAATTGCCTTTTACCACCAGAGAAGGCGAGATTGATTTGGAAATGGGACTTAAAATGGTTGAAGCATGGGGTGAACCATTTGCCAGCTTGAATCCTGATAATCTTACTAAAAAAACATTTAAACAATATTATAATGAAGCAATATATAATATAGGTAACAGAGGAACATTGAATCAGGCGATTGCAGAAAATCAGGTTATCGCAACTTCGCAGATTAATGCAAAACGAAATGAGATAATGGGTGTTTCTTCCGATGAAGAACTTACTAATCTTATCAAGTTCCAAAACGCATACAATGCTTCGTCAAGATATATAAATGTGATTAGTGAAATGCTTGAGCATATAATAATGAGATTAGGAAGCTAATGGTATAGACAGAAAGGCGGTGTAGCGATGGCTTCAACATTTTTTGGACTAACAATTGGAACATCAGGCTTATTTACAGCTAATGCCGGAATTAATACAACTGCGCATAATATAGCAAATGAAAACACGGAAGGTTATTCAAGACAGCAGGCTACACAGTCTGCTACAAGTGCTTTAAGGGTATATCAGAGCTATGGTATGGTTGGCTCGGGTGTAACGGTTGATAAGATTGAACAGGTAAGAGATTTTTATTATGATGTAAAATATTGGAGAAATAATGCGAGTCTTGGTGAACAGTCAATAAAAAATACATATAATCTTCAAATGGAGGATTATTTTAATGAAATGAAGGTTGAAGGATTTACGGCTGAATACCAGAATTTATTTAATTCATTAACACAGCTTGAAGGGGATCCTGATAACGTAACTATAAGAGCAGAGGTTCTAAACTATGCTCAGAGTTTGGCAGATTATTTGAATGATATAGATACTAAATTATCACAGCTCCAACAGGAATGTAATACAGAAGTAAGTAATAAGGTAGACCAGATTAACACCTTGGCTTCTCAGATTGCAGCCCTCACTAAGCAGATTAGTACAGTTGAATTAACAGGAGCGCCTGCTAATGATTTAAGAGATCAGCGAGCAGTTCTCGTGGATGAACTTTCATTAATTGTTCCGGTAACAGTTAAAGAAGAATTAAATGCAAATAACCAGTTGGAATTTACGATTGATGTTAAAGGTTTTAATATTGTAAATAATTTTGATACTCATCAGCTTAAGGTTGTTACAAGAGAAGAACAAGTAAATGATTCTGATATTGTAGGATTGTATGATATATATTATAATTATGATGAGAGATTAGGAACGGGAACAAGATTTGATGTTCAGGCTATGGGGTTAAGTGGAGAACTTAGAGGCATACTTGATATCAGAGATGGAGATAACGGAGAGATAATTGATTACAAGGGAATACCACACTATAAGGAAAGACTTGGTTCTTTTAAAGAAGCATTTATGGAGCTTTTTAATGATGTACATGATGGTGGTTATAATCTGTATGGTGATAAGACGGAAGGTGTAGATTTCTATTATATAGATGGTGAAGGGAAGCTTATGGTTAATGAAGATTTAGTTCATGATCCAAAGCTTCTTGGTGCATCGGATTCGGTAATTCATGATGGTGTGGGTAATTCGGGAATAGTTTCAAAATGGATAACATTTCAGGATAAGACAGTGCTTCAAAATGCATCAGCTCAGGAATACCTACAGAGTATAGTATCAGAGCTTGGTGTAACAACGATGAAGTCAAGTACATTACTTTCAAATTATTCACATATTGAGAATAGTATTAGTAATCAGAGATTGTCTGTGTCGGGTGTAGATAGTGATGAAGAAGCTATGAATCTTGTTAAATATCAGGATGCTTACGAGTTAGCTGCTAAGGTTATACAGGTAATGTCAGAAATGTATGAAAAACTTATAAATGAAACAGGAGTATAGAAAGGAGTGCCAATATATGAGAATAACTAATGGAATGATGATTAGCAATACACTTGCAAATATAAGCAGAAATAAAACAAAAATGGACACCTTAAATACTCAGTTATCTACAGAAAAGAAGATACAGAGACCGTCAGAGGATCCGATCGTAGCTATCAGAGCATTGAGATTTCGTTCTACTTTATCAGAAATAGATCAGTATCTTGAGAGAAATATACCGGATGCGGATGCATGGTTATCTACAGCGGATTCAGCACTTGGAAATATTGTTAAACTCTTTGGCGATATAACAACCTATTGTAATCAGGCTATAAATGGTTATTATGACAGCGATGATAAGAGAACAATCGTAGAGACGTTAAAGGCGTATAGAAGTCAGATTTTCTCGGATGCAAATACTGATTATGCAGGAAGAACAATATTTACGGGTTTTAAGACAGATACAAATTTAACTTATACAAAGGAAATGCCGGAAGAGTCATTTGAGATAACACAGAAATTAGATAGTACGGTATTTGATAATATAAGAAAAATTAATAATAGTGTTGATATAGAAGGTATCACGGTAACTAATGTTGGCACTTTTGATGTGGCTTCTCTTGAAGCACCGGGATATACAGATGCTTACAGAGTAAGACTGGCATACGATGGAATAAATCCTGGAAGTACAGGCACAATCGAATACTACAATCTTGATGAAGATGGTAATAAGGTTGATGTAAATACCGTAACTGCCATAGAAAAAAGTGTGAACGACGCAGATGCATATCTTCCGGGTGACGATGAGGTTTATTTTATTCCAGAAACAGGAGAATATATTTTTGGAAAAAATGTTTATTCAGAGGTTGCAGAATATGATGAGTTTGAGGTAACATATAGTAAGACAGGATTTGATGAGGACGAATTAAATCCAATTCATTATTTTGATTGTAAGGATTTGAATACTGGGTTAGAATATACATATGATGAACAGATTATTGAGTATGAAGTAAGCTTTAATCAAACTATAGAAATCAATGTTCAGGGCTCGAAGGTGTTTAATCATGATATGGCAAGGGACTTAGATGACGTTATTAATGCGGCTAACACAGTTTCAGATGTAGAAAATAAGATTAATCAGCTGACATTTATGCAGGGCAATGTCGAAGAAGGCTCGGATGAGTATAATAATCTCCAGGTTCTTATAGATAATTGTAATAGAGAGTTGGATTTTGCAAAGGATGAATTGACAGCAAGATTCTCGTCGGCTCTTTCGCTTTATCAGGATCATATGAATACAGTGAGTCTCGCGAGAGCAGATGTAGGTGCAAGAGAGATAAGACTCCAGCTAACCAGTGATAGATTAAGTAATCAAAGAACTACAGTAAAAGCTCTTAAGAGTACAAATGAAGAGGTTGACGTAACAGAGATAGCAGTAGAATTTGCAGAAGCAGAAAGTATTTATGATGCATCGCTTGCAGCAGCAGGTAAGGTAGTAAAGAACAAATTAATTGATTTTATATAAAAGCTATAGATAGCAGAAAGAAGGGTATATATGAATATTTATACTAAATTATTCGGAGAGGTAACTGTAGATGTTAATAAGGTAATTAACTTTGATGCAGGCTTAATCGGATTTGAAAATTGTAAGCAGTATATGCTTATACATGATTCTGAAAAGGAAGAGGGCAAAATTGTATGGTTACAGTCAATTGATGAACCGGAACTGGCTTTACCGGTTATAGATCCTTTGGTGATAGTACCTGATTATAACCCTACTGTTGAAGATGAATTGTTAAAGCATTTAGGTGAAGGAGAGGAAATGCCTCTTGTTCTTACGGTTATAACAGTTCCGCAGGATATTACAAAGATGACGGTTAATCTTAAGGCTCCAATCGTTATTAATCCAACATTGCTTAAGGGATGTCAGATGATTGTTGAAGACGAAGAATATTTGGTAAGACAACCAATATACGATATGCTTGCAGCAAATAATAGAAAGGATGGTGAATAATATGTTAGCACTATCCAGAAAAAAAGGCGAAGCAATAATTGTTAACAATAATGTAGAAATCACTGTTATTGAGGTAAAGGGTGATCAGGTTAAACTTGGTATATCAGCACCAAAATCAGTACCTATTTATAGAAAAGAAGTCTACGAACAGATTCAGGAAGCTAATAAAGAAGCTATGAATTCAACCGGAGTAGAAGCATTAAAGAATTTATTGGGATAATCTTAAGAAAATAAGAGATTGTGCCGATATATATATGAAGAAGTCACAAGGAAGTGCAGTGTACATTATGCCAATGGATGGGCATATGTAGGAATGGAGGTTTTATTATGGCAATAGAAGGCGTTACATCAACAATATCAACTTATCAGAATACTATAAGTAGACCGGTAGTAACACCTACTGCAAAGGACATAGTAATAGGAAACAATCCTGGTACAATAGCACAGGAGGTGCTGCCTGTTAAAGAAAACGAACATGCGAGTAATGATGAGGCAGGAAAGGGAAATTCACAAGGGAATCCTCCTGATGAGAAAGTCAAAAAAGCAGTAGAAGAAATCAACAAGAAACTCGACAACACAGAGTGTGTATGGGGAGTTGATGAAAATACCGATAGAATAGTAATAAGAATAGTTGATAAAGAAACAAAAGAAACTGTTAAAGAATTACCACCAGAGAAGACTTTGGAAATGATAGCTAAGGTTTGGGAACTGGCAGGTATCATGGTTGATGAAAAACTGTAGGAAGGAGATGAGGTAGATGGCAATCAGATTATCAGGTTTGGTATCAGGTTTGGATACGGATGCAATTATTGAAGAACTTGTATCAGCGTATAGTACAAAAAAAGATTCTTACGTTAAGGCTCAGACAAAGCTTGAGTGGAAACAGGAAGCATGGAAAGACCTCAATACTAAGATATATGGCTTCTACAGTAGTTCATTATCAAGCTTAAGATTTAGTAGTGCGTTTAATAAGAAGGTGGCCAGTTCAACTTCTTCAAAGGCTAATGTTACAGCCGGCTCAGATGCGGTTATTGGAACACAGACACTTGAAGTCAAGCAGCTTGCTAAGAGTGGTTATCTTACAGGTGGTGTGGTAAAGAATGCAAACAATCCATCACAGAAATTAAAAGGAAGTTCTAAGCTTAGTGAACTTGGAATAACCGGAGAGAACTCATTTACAATATCAGTAAATGGCAAGGAAACTACAATTAATGCCAATGAAGATATGTCGATTAATGAGTTGGTGGTACAGCTTAAGGACGCAGGAGTGTCTGCTAATTTCGATGAAAATAATCAGAGATTTTTTGTTAGTGCTACAAAGAGCGGCAAGGAAGGCGATTTTACACTTAATGCTGATTCGGCTACAGGTATAGAAGCACTTAAGTCTTTGGGTCTTTATTCTACAACCGCTAAAGAAATGAGTGTATATCAGTCAAGAGCGAATATGGATGTAGATGCTGAAACAGATGCTAAGTACGAAGCTACTAAAGAGGCTTACACAACTACAGAGGAACAGGCAAAGATACTTGAAGAACAATTAGAAGCTTTTAATAAGAAGATTAAGGAACTCACTGATAAAAAGGCAAAGAATGACTATAGAGTTGAATATGCTAATATGTCGGTAGAAGATAGAACAGCTGAGTACAACAGTGTTAATTCCAGATTAGAAGAATTAAAGGCAAAAAAAGATTCAGAGCTTACAGAAGAAGAAAAGGCTGAGAAGGCTGAACTTACATCTAAGCTTGAGACAATTGAAGAAGTTGATGGAGCTATAGGAAATGCTACATTAACAGAAGAAGATAAGCAGGTATATTTAGATAAGTGGCAGGCTGAAGCTGATAAGACCAACGAAGAATTAGCGGAGGTTTCAGAAGAAGCAGCTAAAAATCAGGCAATATTGGACGGAACAGCTAATGCAGACGAACTTGGATATTCGGATCTTGATTCTTATGTTGCGTATTGTAATGAGCAGGTAGATGCAAGAAATGCTGAGCTTGAGGCTAATATCAGGACAGATTTGGAAACACAAAAGGCTACAGCTCAGGAAATGGTATCAGCTTATGAGGTTGTTCAGAATTATGCAACTATAGAAACACCAACAGCAGATAACAAGGCAGAGTATGAAGCAGCGCTTGCCAAGCTTGGTATGTCAGCGAATGGTGCTGTTAGAATTGAAGGACAGGATGCGCAGATAACATTAAATGGTGCGGATTTCACATCTACTACTAACAACTTCACAATTAACGGACTTACAATTCAGGCAACTGCTGTTACAGATGAGGATGAAGTTATTAACATAACAACTGATCAGGATATTGATGGAATGTACAATATGATAAAAGATTTTATCACAGAGTACAATACATTGGTAAATGAGATGGATTCTCTTTATAATGCAGCATCAGCTAAGGGTTATGAACCATTAACAGAAGAAGAAAAGACCGCACTTAGTGAAAAAGAAGTAGATAAATGGGAAGAAAAGATTAGAAAATCACTTCTTAGAAGAGACTCTACTTTGGATTCGGTTACAAATGCAATTAAGAATGCGATGTCAAGAAGTTATAGTGTTAACGGAGAGATGCTTAGCTTATCAAGCTTTGGTATTAAGACATTGAGTTATTTTACAGCAGGTGATAACGAAAGAGGTGCTTACCATATCGATGGTGATAGCGATGACAAGCATTCATCTGGTAATACAGACAAGCTTCGCGAAGCTTTGGCAGCAGATCCGGATAAGGTTACGGCATTCTTTAATAAGCTTGCTGAAGGTGTATATACCGAGCTTACTAATAAGATGAAAGCTTCTTCGGTAAGTAGTGCATATACTGTATATAATGATAAGCAGATGCAAAAAGAATACAACAATTATAAAGAAACAATTAGTGATTGGGAAGACAAGATAGAAGCATACGAAGAAAAATACCGTAAGCAATTCAGTGCTATGGAAACAGCTTTATCAAAACTCAATTCACAGCAGTCGGCATTGGGTAATATGCTTGGCGGACTATAATAAAATACCATTAACGGAAGTGAGAGACAATTATGGCATATAAGAATCCGTATGATAACTATCTTAAAAGCAAGGTTATGACAGCGTCACCTGCACAATTAACATTAATGTTGTATGATGGCGCTATCAAATTTTGCAATATAGCTATGGAAGCTATAGAAAATAAAGAAATAGAGAAAGCTAATACCAATATTCAAAAGGCGCAGAGAATAATTGAGGAATTTAGATCGACACTTGATTTTAAATATCCGGTTGCGGCTGAATTTGATAAAGTATATGAATACATATATAGACGTATGGTGGAGGCTAATCTCAAAAAGGATAAAGAAATTCTTGAAGAAGCCTTGGGTCATATCAGAACTATGAGAGAAACATGGATTGAGGTTATGAGACTTTCTAAAACTCAAGGGAAGGGATAATGCCTATGGATAATGGAAGAACATATATAACGATATTAATCGACAGTCTTAATAAGAAGATAGAGATTTTAAATCGTATAAAGGAGATTAATGTATCTCAGAAAGAAGTGGCATCAAGTAGTGAATTTGATGACGAGAAGTGGGAAAAAACGTTGGATGAAAAGGCGGAACTTATCGACAAGCTTCAAGAGCTTAATAATGGTTTTGAAAGCGTATATGAAAGAGTCAGAAGTGAGTTGACTGAGAATTCGTCTAAGTATAAGGAAGAGATTACCCGGTTAAAAAATCTAATTAGTAAAATAACTGATCTTAGTATGGATATTCAGGCTGAGGAGAAGAGGAACAGCGAGTTGGTTACTAAGTGTTTTACTAAGATGCGTGCTAAGCTTAAAGCTACTAAAGATACAAACAAGGTAGCTAGTAGTTATATGCAGACTATGGCTAAAATGAACTATGTAGAACCGCAGTTTATGGATAAGAAAAAATAAAATCAAAAAAAATAAAATTTTTTGAAAAAAGGTATAAAGTATTATCAAATCCTTCCGATATATAATACAAGTAAGACAAACAACAACAAATAATAACAAAAATAAAAAAAGTTATTGTATATTCAAGGAGGAATTATTATGGTAGTACAACACAACCTTACAGCGATGAACGCTAACAGACAATTAGGAATCACAGCAGGCAATCAGGCAAAGGCAACTGAAAAGTTATCTTCAGGTTATAGAATTAACCGTGCTGGTGATGATGCAGCAGGACTTTCAATCTCAGAAAAAATGAGAAGTCAGATTAGAGGTCTTGACAAAGCTTCTTCAAATGCTCAGGATGGTATTTCACTTATCCAGACAGCAGAAGGTGCTCTTAATGAAGCACATGCTATTCTTCAGAGAATGAATGAACTTTCAACACAGGCAGCTAACGATACTAATACATCAGCAGATAGAACAGCAATCAAGAAAGAAATTGATGCTCTTGTATCAGAGTTAGACAGAATTGCATCTACAACACAGTTCAACACAATGAACTTATTAGATGGTTCGTTCACAGGCAAGAATCTTCAGGTGGGTGCTCTTGAAGGACAGACAATTGGAATTTCTATAGTTGCAATGAATGCTTCTGCAATTGGAATTACAGATGTAGCAGTAGATACAAATGCTAATGCAGGTGCAACGATGACTAAGGTTCAGGCAGCTATTGAGAAGGTATCTGATCAGAGATCTTCACTTGGTGCAATCCAGAACAGATTAGAGCATACAATTGCTAACCTTGACACAACATCTGAGAATACACAGGCAGCTGAATCTCGTATCCGTGATACAGATATGGCAGAACAAATGGTTGATTACAGCAAGAACTCAATTCTTGCACAGGCTGGTCAGTCAATGCTTGCACAGGCAAATCAGTCAACACAGGGTGTACTTTCACTCTTAGGCTAATGGTAATTATCCCATAGGCTGTTAAGCCTATGGGTGGTTATAGAAACTATTTTATAAGAACCGGTGGCAAGGAAGCCACTGTATATTCAAGGAGGAATTTTTATGATAGTACAACACAATCTCACAGCGATGAACGCTAACAGACAGTTAGGAATCACAGCAGGCGCACAGGCAAAGGCAACAGAAAAGTTATCTTCAGGTTACAGAATTAACCGTGCTGGTGATGACGCAGCAGGACTTTCAATCTCAGAAAAGATGAGAAGTCAGATCAGAGGACTTAACAAAGCTTCTTCAAATGCAGAAGACGGTGTTTCTCTTATTCAGACAGCAGAAGGTGCTCTTAATGAAGCACATGCTATTCTTCAGAGAATGAATGAGCTTTCTACACAGGCAGCTAACGATACTAACACATCTGCAGATAGAACAGCTATCAAGAAAGAAATCGATGCGCTTGTATCAGAGTTAGACAGAATTGCATCTACAACACAGTTCAACACAATGAACTTATTAGATGGTACTTTCTCAGGAAAGAATCTTCAGGTAGGTGCTCTTGAAGGACAGGTAATTGCTATTTCTATCGGAAGCATGAATGCTTCAACACTTGGTGTTAACAGCCTTGACGTTTCTTCAAACTCAGCAGCTGGAACATCAATGACAGCTATTCAGGATGCTATTGAAAAGGTTTCTTCACAGAGATCTTCACTTGGTGCTATCCAGAACAGATTAGAGCATACAATTGCTAACCTTGACACAACATCTGAGAATACACAGGCAGCTGAATCTCGTATCCGTGATACAGATATGGCAGCACAGATGGTTGATTACAGCAAGAACACAATTCTTGCACAGGCTGGTCAGTCAATGCTTGCTCAGGCAAATCAGGCTACACAGGGCGTTCTTTCACTCTTATAAGCTTAAAGTAATTAAAACTATCATAAATAAAGCCGGCTATATGCCGGCTTTATTACTATCTACAATATGAAAGTAAGGTGTATATTCATATGGAAAATATCGACAATGCAGTAAAAAAATTAATAAAGGATATACCGGGTATAATAAAATTGTTAAGACAGAACAAGGGAAATGAAGCATATACGGAATTTGGAAATATATTTAATGAATTAAATAATGTAATGCTTACGTTTATTAATGCAATTCCGGCAATTAATAGTATGGGACTTGATATTCCGACAGATGTTGTAATATCTCAGCTTAATAATATGGTGGAAGGCTTTCAACATAAGGATAATGTGTTATTGGCAGATACCTTGGAATATGAGATAATGGAATCGATGAAATTGTATGATGAGATATTAATGCAGATTCAATAGTCAGAACGGAGAATAGTATGAACAAAAACTATCAGATAATTATGGAAAGATATCCTAAGGTAGCAGATGCGTATCTTAAGGTTAAAGATATAGATTTTAGTAAAAATAGCATAAGAGCATTTGTAGATACAGCAGCAGATGGCTCGGACATAGTTACATTTCAGTCTAACGAAAGATATAATTATATTAATAGCAGATATTATCCTAAAGAGGCGGCATCTGTTTGGGCAGAAATGTTTGAAAATTATGATTCAAGAGGAATTGTTGCAATTTTAGGTCTTGGAAATGGAATGCATATAAGAGAAATGCTTAAAAAATTATCACCATCTAATGCAGTTGTAATAGTTGAACCTAGTGCAGAAATGTTTAATATAGTTATGAATGAGTTCGATATAAGTGATATTCTTAGCGACAGAAGAGTGTTTTTGGCTGTAGATGGTGTAAGCGATGGAATATATAATGAATTTCTTGGTGTATACCTAAATTACAGTAATTATGATTTATTAGATATACATGCACTACCTAATTATGATAGAATATTCAAGGATAGGTTTATAGAACTTATGAATATGTATAAGAGTGCTGCTGAGTTAATAGTAGTTGAGAGAAATACTAAGATTAAATTTTCCGGTGAATACATATCTAATATACTAAATAACTACGAAGACATTATAAATAATTACACAATAAATGAGCTTAAAGATAAATTTAAAGAAGTTGATGTAAGTAATGTGCCAGCAATTATTGTGGCAGCGGGACCATCTCTTGATGATAATATAAATGAGCTGAAAAAAGCAGTGGGTAGAGCATTTATAATAGTTGTGGATACGGCACTCAAGACTGTTCTTAATGCCGGAATAATGCCGGATATGTCAGTGCTTGTTGATCCACATAAGCCTATGGTGTTGTTTAATCATACGGATATAGAGAAAATTCCTATGGTAGCATATCATAGAGCTAGTCATAAAATAACAAGTAGAATAAATGCACCTAAATTTTATTTTGGAGAACCTAACCAATATATAAGTCACATTTATAAAAAATATGCTAAAATAGATGTAGATTGTCTGGAGACAGGTGGTTCGGTTGCCAATAATGCATTTTCGTTAGCAAAGGACTTAGGTTTTAAGACTATTATATTAGTAGGACAGGACTTGTCATTTAAGGAAGATAGAAGTTTTACCATGGGTGCATATGGTAAAAATATCGAGAAGACTAAGCTTGCTAAGAAGCAGGAAACGGTGTGGGTGGACGGAATCAACGGAGAAAAGGTTGAGACACTTAAGAATCTTGAATTATACCTTAGATGGTTCGAAAAACAAATTATCGTATACAAGGAACTTAAGGTTATAGATGCTACAGAAGGAGGAGCACTTATTAAGGGAGCTGTTAATATGACACTCAAAGATGCTATAAGTCAAGAGTGTAAGGAAGAATTTAATGCTTCAGATATAATAATGAAATGTAGACCTGTATTTACAAGTTCGGATATAGAAAATATTAGACAGGAATTTAGAAATATTCCAAATCGTCTTACTGAACTTAAGAAAAAGCTGGAAGAAGGTATAAGGAGCTATTATAAAATAGATGAATTATACAGACGTGGAAAGAGAACATCTAACGAATTTGCTAAACATCTTAATAAAATTTCAGATATAAATCTTGAGATTACGAATGATTCGTTGTTTGAGCTTATTGAGGTGCATAACGCAAAGACCAGCTTTGAAATGGCAAGACAGGCTTATGTTAAGGCTGAAAATGAGAGAGAAGAGATGAAGGCAACTGTTGATAATGGTATAAAATTATTCGAGTCTTATAAAGAATCTATAAATAAACTTATGGAAGATGTTATCGGGTGGCTTAATGCAAAATAGCTACGTGGTGGAACGGAGGAAAAATGCTTAACGATAAAGTTATATTAATTACAGGTGGAACAGGTTCGTTTGGTAAGAAGTTCTTAGAAATGATATTTGCGAACTACAATCCAAAGAAGGTAATCATTTATTCAAGAGATGAATACAAGCAGAGTGTTATGAGAACTGAATATGAAGATAAGGTAGATATGAGCAAGGTGCGTTTCTTCATAGGCGATGTAAGAGATAGAGAAAGATTATATAGAGCCTTTGAAGGTGTGGATTATGTTATTCATGCGGCAGCTATGAAGCAGGTTCCAACCTGTGAATATAATCCGATGGAAGCTATCAAGACTAATATTCATGGTGCACAGAACGTTATAGATGCAGCTCTTGATAAGGGAGTTAAGAAGGTAGTGGCACTTTCAACAGACAAGGCGGTTAATCCTATTAATCTTTATGGTGGTACCAAGCTTGTGTCAGATAAATTATTCATAGCAGCTAATGCATATAGTGGAGCAAATGGAACTGTATTTTCTGTTGTAAGATATGGAAATGTAGCAGGAAGTCGTGGATCTGTAATACCTATCTGGAAGAAGATTATCAAAAATGGTGGTAATGAGCTTGGTGTTACTGATATGAGAATGACAAGATTTTGGATAACACTTGAGGAAGGTGTTGAGCTTGTATTCAAGGCACTTAAGGAATCTCGTGGTGGAGAGACTTATATATCTAAGATACCTTCATTTCATATAGGAGACTTGGCATTTGCTATGTGCCCTGAAGCTACGGTAAAGGAGATTGGAATAAGAGAAGGTGAGAAGCTTCACGAAGTAATGATTACAAGGGATGATTCGAGGCTTACATATGAATATGATAAGCATTATATTATTTATCCTAACTTTGACTGGAAGAATCCTACAGATATATTACCGGGAGGAAAGCCGGTGGAAGAAGGATTCGAGTATAATTCGGGCACAAATACACAGTGGCTTAGTGTAGAGGAACTACAGGAAGCTTTGAAGAATATTTAAGAGGTATACAAGTGGAAGATATATTACAGGAATCAATTGATAAGGCATATAGAGGAAGAGAATCTTGGATAAAATTGTTTGAAGAATATGGACTAGGTAATAGGGATTATGTTGTGTTGTTTCCGGCAGAGAATAATACTGTTAATCCTATAGCAATCAGATATATAAATAAGCTGGCAGGTATGGCAGACAAGGTTTTGGTTCTTGCATATGATAATGAAGTGCTTAACAATTCTGAATATCAGGAAAATGTAACAGTAATAAGGTATGAACGAGAGCAGGCTGAGGAGCTTATGCAGTTCTATTCGTTATATCAGTTTACAGATAGACTTATTATAGTATCACTTGATGAGCCGGAAGGAAGATGTGGTGGCCCTCTTGTAGGTGTAAACGGAATAACTATGGATGAAATGGTGGCAATAGGGATATTTGGATTTAAAGAAGCATAAAGAAGATGGACGAAAGGAAGAGGTTAGATGGATTTTGAATATATAGTAGTTCAGGCTGGAGGAAAAGGGACAAGACTTGAGCATATAACTAAAAATAAACCCAAGGCATTGGCGCCTATTAACAACCTTCCAATGCTATTTCATTTATTTAAAAAATATCCTGATAAGAAATTCCTTATTATAGGAGATTATAAGATAGATGTATTAAAGAAATATCTTGCAGCATTTGCTAAGGTAAAATATTTGGTAGTAGATGCAAGAGGAAATACAGGCACTTGTAGTGGAATAGGAAAGGCAGTAGCAAAGATACCTGATAATAAGGCGTTTATGCTGATTTGGTCGGATCTTATCTTGCCGGATGATTATAATGTGCCAGAGGAAAAAGGAAATTATGTTGGCTTATCAACTGATTTCAAATGCAGATGGAGATATGAGGATAATACATTTGAAGAAATTCCATCAGTAGAGACTGGAGTTGCAGGGTTTTTTATATTTGAAAATAAAGATATACTTAAAGATGTTCCGGATTCAGGAGAATTTGTCAGATGGCTTGGAGAAAAGGGGCATACATTTAAGACTACTGCACTTAGCAGAACTAAGGAATATGGTCTGTTAGAAGAATATAATAAGCTTGAGACAAGCAGATGCCGTCCCTTTAACAAACTAATAATTAATGGTGACAGGATAATAAAAGAAGGTATTGATGAACAGGGTAGGAGCCTTGCTGTAAGAGAAAAAGCATGGTATAGAATTGTTAAAGAAAAAGGCTATGAACAAATACCGTATATATATTCCTTTGAACCATTTGAAATGGAAAGATTAGATGCCAAGAATATCTATGAATACGAACTTTCATACGAAGAAAAGAAGGAGGTTCTTAAGAAAATTGTAGATAGTCTTAAGTTGCTTCATAAATTAGATAACTGTGAGACAGATTATTTTAGTATAGAAGAAGCGTATGTGACTAAAACATTTAAGCGACTTGAAAGCATAAGAGATATGATACCATTTGCAGATGAGAAGTACATAACTATTAATGGTAGGAAATGCAGAAATGTCTATTATATAAAAGATGAGATAGAGCAGAGGTTTGCAGAGTATAAGTGTAAGAATTTCAAATTGTTGCATGGTGATTGTACATTTTCTAATATGATGCTTAAGGATGGAACTGAGCCTGTTCTTATAGACCCAAGAGGGTATTTTGGGTATACAGAAATGTGTGGTGATGTGGCGTATGACTGGGCGAAACTCTATTATTCGGTAGTTGGCAATTATGACCAGTTTAACAGAAAGAATTTTAGATTAAATATAGATGAAAACTCGGTTAAGCTTACTATAGTTTCTAATGGATGGGAAGAATTGGAAGATTATTTCTTTGAATTGTTAGGAGAAGAGGCAGATAAAAAAGATATTAAACTAATTCATGCCATAATATGGCTGTCTCTTACAACCTATGCATGGGAGGACTACGATTCCATATGTGGAGCATTTTATAATGGCTTATATTATTTGGAGGAATGCTTATGATAAAATATTTTGATGAGGTTATGGATTCAATTAACACTTCCTTAGAATCAATTGATGAAGAAAAATTTTTTGAGTTAATTGACGATTGTGTGGAAGTGTTATCAAAGGGAAATAAGATTATAGCATCAGGTCTTGGCAAAAATGTTCCTATATGTGAAAAATTTGTGGGAACAATGCTATCACTTGGGAAGAGTGCGTTTTTTTTACATACTAATTCGGCTGTACATGGTGATATAGGAATGGTGCAGGATGGCGACCTAGTAATAATACTTACTAAAAGTGGAGAAACTGCTGAATCTGTATATCTTGCAAAGCAACTTGAGAAGCGTAATGTTACATTGTGGTTACTTTCCTTTGAAAAGGATTCAACATTATCAAGAAAAATAGATAAGAGTCTTATTCTTAATCTTGACCACGAAGGAGATATATGGAATATAATGCCTAATAATTCTACGACCCTTAATCTTATTGTATTACAGGCAGTTGCTATGCATATAGCTAAGAATATGAACATTTCCTTGGAGGATTTTAAGAAAAATCATCCCGGGGGTCATATTGGAGAGGTACTAAAGGATGAGTAGAGATGTTATAAAGGTATCACCACTTGGAAAAACATGGATATTTGATATAGATGGAACAATTGTAAAACACAATGGCTATAAGCTCGATGGATATGATACCTTACTTGATGGTGCAAAGGAATTCTTTGATAGTATACCGGTTGGTGATATGATTATTCTTCTGACCTCACGAACCGACGAGTATAGTGAGATGACAGAGGAATTCCTAAAAAATGCAGGGATAAGATACGACAGTATTATATATAATGCACCTTATGGGGAAAGGATTATTGTAAATGACAGAAAGCCTTCGGGACTTAAAACATCAATTGCGATAAATACAAACAGGGATGAATTTCTTAAAACGGAATTTGAAACAGACAATAATTTATAAAGGCATGGAGGCTGAATGATATGAATAATACTTTGATATTTACACTAAGAGAAAATCTTGATAATTTAATACAAGAAAATGTTCTTAATGATAAGTTCATTGTATTATTTGGTATGAATACCCCAGGCGATGAGGTAATTAATTATCTTGCACGCAAAGGGTTTAGTGTTAATGCTGTAATTGATAATAATGTATTAAATAAAGGAAAAAAGCTGGCGGGAGTGTCAGTATATTTGCCGGGCGATGTATTAGCAGATACGCGTACTGATGCAATTATACTGATTTGCTCCCGCTATTTTTCGGAAATGAAAAAACAGCTGGAAGAAATGGGGTATGATGCTTCGCAGATAATAAAGGTACTGGAAATGAGTAGCGGTGTAAACTATTCTCTGGAAAAACAGGTGTTAGAAGACAAAGTCAATGTAATCAGACAGGCATATGGATTGCATTATAAACTTAAGAAAAAGTACGGTGAAAATATAAAGATTTTTGTATCTCCTGTTAAGGCTAATGGTGATGTATATATAATTGCCTCTCTTATGAAGAATTATATTAGAGAAAATCCTGGCGAAAAAATAATACTAGCAGTTGTGGGTGGAGTATGTAAGAGAATTGCCGGTATGTTTGGACTTAATAATGTTATTACAGTTACGCAGGAAGAAATGGAGCTTCTTGTGAAATTGTCCGGATTTATGGGATATGAGAATTCAGGGATAAAAATTGTACAGCCTTATTATATGTACACAGGAATATTTCGGAAGATGGAAGGTTACAAAGGGATAACATTTAGAGATATGTTTGCTTATGGGTATTTTCCTAAATTATTGAATAAAAAGCCTGATATACATATTAATAGAAAAACAGTATCTCAAATAGAGACAGAAGCAAAGGTGCTTGGTATAGTTAAAGGCAAGACAATAATATTTGCACCTTATGCGAACAGCCTTCCTCAGATAGAGTGGAAAATATGGGAAAATATTGCGGAGGGTCTGGCAAATAAGGGATATAAATTATTTACAAATAGCGCTTCAGATAGCGAGATGGCAATTCCCGGAACAGAAAGGATATTTTTTACGATAGAAGATGCAGTATCAATTCTTGATTATGCAGGAGGCTTTGTTGCGATGAGAAATGGATTATGTGAAGTAGTGTCGTCATCAAAATGCAGACAAGTAATAATATATCCTGATAAAGCAGGGAGATTCGGAAAAATGAAGGATATATACGGAATAAGGGCAATGGGTCTAAATGAAAATGCAATAGAGTTAGAAGATTCTGATAATATAATAGACGAAGTATTGGAGGTGTTCTGATGAATTCAGTTCAAATGGATAAATTATATAAGATATTGGATTCTAAGGATTATCAGAACAGATATGTGGTGTTCTTTGGTGCTAATAAGATAACGGAGCTTGCCATAAGACATCTTGAAGGCAAAGGAATAAAGACAGATGCAATTATAGATAATGATAAGAATAAATCGAAAACAACAAAATACGGTGTATTAATAGATACCCCTGACAATATTCTTGGTAAATATAGAGAAGATGCAATAATATTCATAGCATCCAGATATGTAAAAGAAATGACAAAGCAGCTGGAGGATATGGGCTATGAACAGGGAGAACATATATTTGCAACTATTTATCAGACGAGTACTTTGAGTCTTGATGAATTAGAGGATAATGTTTCGCTGGTAAAAAAAGGGTACAAAGTGTATCGCGGGTTAATGAAAAATATGGATAACAGGAAGCTTTTTATATGTCCGTACAAAGGTATAGGAGATATTTATTTTATAGGTGCATTTTTTAATGAGTATTGCAAAAAGCAAGGTATAAGGGATTATATATTTGCAGTTGTAGGAAATGTGTGCAAAAGAGTTGCGGATATGTTTGAGATAAATAATATCACCGTATTGTCGCAGGAGGATATGGATGTACTTGTGAAGTATATAGGCTTTATTGGAGTTAATAAGACAAATGCTAAGATTCTTAATCACAATGCAATGCATTTTAACATATTATCACCTTTTGAGGTGGCTAGAAGAATAGATTGGGGAGAAATGTTCATTAACGGTATACTAGCCTTTGAAAGCAAAGTGGCAGCAGCGACACCGTTAAAGAAGGAGGTTAAGTTACCTGACATCATAGATAAAGGAAAAACTGCAATAATTGCACCTTATGCCAATACAGTTGGAAATATTGAAATGTTCGTATGGGAAAAAATAACAGAGAGATTAAAAGAAAAAGGATATACGGTTATTACTAATTCCATCGGTAATAGTGAACCGGCGATAAAAGGAAGTTATGATATGTCATTTTCGTTGGAAGAAGCTGTTAGTATAGTGGAAATGGCAGGAATATTTATTGGATTGCGCAGTGGGTTATGTGATATAATATCAAGTGCAAAAGCCGACAAAATAATACTATATCCTGACAAGGCTTCCGAATTTTTCTCTATTAAGAAAATGGGTCTTTCAGAGGATATGAAAGAGTACTGTATACAAGGACTTAATGAGGATGAAATAGTAGAGATTATAGTTAAAGATATAGTGTAAAAATGTCGATATAAATATATAGTGTAAAAATGAAAACATGGAGGTAAAAGTGATATGAAAATAGGAAAAGTAGTAGGTGGAATATTAGGTATAGGAGCAGTAGCAGGAGGTATTGCAGGAATATCTTATTATAGTAAAAAAAGTATTGAGAAGTCAGAAGAATTACAGGGTCGATACAAGGCATATTATCAGTTAACAAACCAGTGGTTAATGAATAAGAACGAAGGTAAGAGTGCAGCTTCATATTTTGCTGAAAATAATATTAAAAGCATAGCAGTGTATGGAATGGGAACACTTGGAGAGTTATTCTATAACGAGATTAAGGGTACAGATGTTAAAGTGTCTTATTTTATCGATAAGAATGCAGATACACTTTACTACGGACTTGATGATATAGCTGTAGTGGGTCTTGGAGATATTAGTAATCAGGATGCTGTGGATGCTATTATCGTAACACCGATATTTGATTTTGACGCCATTGAAGGTGATTTGTGGGAGGTAACAGATATTTCTCTAGTTTCGCTTGAAGATGTAATATATGGAATTTAGGTATTGTATATGTGAATGTTAAATATAAGGAGATTAAAGGTATGGGTTGTTATGAACAGGTATTATATGAAAAAATATCTGAACTTATAGATAGGAAATTGCTTGTAGGAAAAAGTATTTATTTGTTCGGTAAAAATGTACCATCATATTTAGCTAAGGGATATTTGCAAAAACAGGGGTATGCAGTGTCTGGAATTATAGATAATAATAGTATGGTAGTTGGCATGAAAATAGATGGAATAGAAGTAAAAAAACCTGAAGAAGCATTGGGGAACTTTGATGAAAATGTTGTTGTATTAATAGCATCTCAATACTATTATGAAATGTCAAAACAATTACAGGAGATGGGGTATAAAGATAATTACAATATTTTCAGTATTATGAATTTTAGTGAGGCAAGAGAAAGAACAATAAAGAAATATGAAAATAAACATATATTATCAGTGGATGAGTTGCAAGATGAAAATTTGAAAATGTTAAAATATATCGACAAGATATGCAAAGAAAATAAATTGGCATATTATTTGTGTGGTGGTTCTTTGCTTGGAGCCGTAAGACATAAAGGATATATACCATGGGATGATGATATTGATATTTCTATACCATATCCATATTATAAGAAATTGCTTGATATAATTCAACAGGATGGTGTATACACTACGGCAAGAAGGCGTTTTGGGAAAATAATTAATACAGATATAAAAGCTGTAGAGTTGGGATTTTCAGACACAATATGGGAAAACGGTTTGGGTATAGATGTGTTTCCGATATACAGCCTTCCGGACGATGATATTGAATGTGAGGCTGCTATTAATAAAAATAGAGAATTAAGAGATATGATAATATATAATTATGGACATTGTGTAGACAATACTGAAAAAGAAAAAATAATAGAGCAAATTGTGGAACTGTGGGAAAATATAGGCTATTCAAAAACGAAAAGGGTAATGCGAACAGCTGTTGGAGCAGCTGGATATGCTAAAGAAGAACATGTTTCGTATGAAGCATATGAAAAAGCAATTTATATGCAATTTTGTGATGGATTGTTCCCGGTACCAATTGGGTATGATGAAATATTAACAGTATTTTATGGTGATTATATGACATTACCGCCTATAGAAAAAAGAAGGAGTCATCATAATAGGTTGTTTTATTACTAAAGTAGAAGGAAGGTATATATATTTGAAAAAATATGAGGTTGGATATACACAGGGTGTATTTGATATGTTTCATATCGGTCATCTTAATTTGATAAAAAATGCAAAAGAACAGTGTGAATATTTGATTGTTGGAGTTAATTCAGATAAATTAGTGAAACAATATAAGAGCAAAACAGTAGTGGTTTCTGAGAATGAGAGAAAACAAATTGTTGAGTCAATAAGATTTGTTGATAAGTGTTTAATTGTAGACAAACTTGATAAGATTGAATTATGGAAACAATTAAAGTTCGATGCAATATTTATTGGAGATGATTGGAAAGGTTCGAAAAGATGGATTGAAACAGAGCAACAGTTAAAAAAAGTAAATGCTGATGTTATATACCTAAAATATACGAAAGGGGTATCGAGTACGGAACTTAGAACTAAGGCAGACGATAAGGTTGATGATTAATTATGGATATAATCAAGGGAAAAATTAATTGTGGTGTAGAATTTTGGAATAAAATTTTGAGTTTTTGGAATTTAAAAAGTAATGATTTAGTGGTTGTTCTGGAAGAAGATGAAGAATGTTATACAGATTTTACATTGCAATATTTATCAGAACTGAAGAAAAAGAGAGATTTGGATAGAATATTTGTAATTATTAAAAATGAATTACAGAGAAAAAGTGTTTATAATAATTCGACTGTTTCTTTACAATTTTATCAGGCAAGTCATGAAGAATTAGAGGGCTTATATTCACTTCTACGATTATATAAATTTACTGATAGAATATTGGTTAATTCTACAATTAAAATGTCTGGTAAAGATGTTAAAGTGTTGTGTGGTGAAAAAGGGATTACAGTTCAAGATATAGTAGCAATTGGTATTTTAGGATTAGATGAAGTACCTATTGTAGATAATAGTAAAGATGTCTTTATAGAAGAATTATTTTTGGATGAAGGCTATCAGAATGGATGTAATAGCGATGAAATAGATTTTGATGATTCGATAAATGGGAGAATTAATTATTATAAAACTAACAATATAATTACGAAAGATAAAAAAATAGTTATATTTGGTGCTAATGATAATACGTTAGAGATAATTAATGGACTAAAAGATTATGATATTGTTGGGATAATTGATAATGATAAAAGGAAATTGGGAAAAAGTATTGAAGGAATATCAATATTTGAACCAGAACAGTTTAAGAAGAAAAATAGTTGTTATTTGTTTTTAATCGATTCGCGATATTATAAGGAAATGACTGAACAGATTTTAAGTATGGGCTATAATAATAGTAATATAGTTATTCTTGGGATAGGAAGAACTAAGTATGATTTAAGACTAACAAGACTTGAAAAAAATTTAGAATCATGTATAAAAGGGAAGGAAATATATGATTCGCTTATGAGAAAATATCCTTGTGCATATGTCTTTTATAATCAAAGAGCTACTGGGAATACATATTTGATAGGCTTATATTTAAATGCGTACATTAAGAAAAACAACATAAAGGACTATATAGTAATTGTTATTTCGAAAAGCAGTGAAAAAATATTGAAATTATTCAATATAAATACAGTATATATGGATGATGTTAGTGATGCTAGAAGCTTGTGGCAATATGCTAGAGTTTTGGGAACTGATATTGTAGAATTTAGAGAACTCTGTCCATATGATGAAAGAACAAATGTACTGAATATGAGATGTTATAAGGGCTTGGATTTTAATACTATATATAAAAAAGTATTATATGAACTTTGTGCTGATGATAAGTTAGAATATTTTATAAATCAAAACAATTCAGATGTATTATTTGAAGAGAATAATTTAAGAAAAGAAAAAACTATTTTATTATCACCATATGCCAATACTGTAGGGGTGGAGAATTTTGAGTTTTGGATTAAATTAGCATCTGCGTTGAAGAGTAAAGGATATGATGTGTGCACCAATTGCGGACCGGATGAAGAACCCATATATGGTACGCAGGGAATTTTTATTACATATGATAGGGTTATTGATTTTGTAAACAAAACGGCAGGATTTATAGGAGTGAGAAGCGGTTTATGTGATATTATTTCTACAACTACAAGTAAAATGATAATTATGTATTCAGATGGAGATAAAATGTCTGGAAAATTTGCATATGATTATTTTAGTCTTGAAGTAATGGGATTAAGAAATAGTAATATTATAGAGTTGTTTGATGGAAATAATGATGAAATACTAAATAGTATTTTAGACATGTTTGACTAATAAATGTATCTGTATATATTTTTTAATATGAAAAATGCCATAAGAAGATTTTAGAAATCGGAGAATAAAAGGATGAAGTTTGAGAATACGGTAAAAAATGTATATATAAGACTTAAAAATATTGTAGAGAAAGAATATAAGAAAAAGGATTACGAAAAAGTTTTGCTTCATATATCGATATTATCTAATTATATGTATAAATATAATCTGGTATATGCAGATAAAAGATTAGATGAAATTCTTATGAATATAGGAAATAAGTATAAAAATATTAAAAAATATCAGGCAGAGGAGAAAACGGTAGTATTATACGATTGGTTTGGGCTTGATAACAGATGTCTTTCGTTGATATATGCAAAAGCTCTCAATGAGCTAGGGTATAAAATAATATATATAACTGTTAATAAAAATCGTAGGAATTATGAAAGAATACATAAAGAGGTAATTAAATCGGGTGGAAAATTATATGTTATACCGCAAGAGAGCAATATTAGGATGATTAAAACAATATATAAAATAATAAGTAAAGAAAAACCTAGGTATGCATTTTTGCATGATGCCATAAAAGATGTGTCAGGAAAAGCAGCATTTTCAGCACTTGATGGAATAGTTGAACGCTATCAAATAGTTCTTTCAGATCATGCATTTATGCTAGGTACGAAAGCTTTTGACTATTCTATTGAATTTCGTGATATTGGATATGCGAAGTCCTATAGAAAAAGAAAGATAGAGAAAGAAAAATTAGTTATATTACCATTTTATCCGGCTCCAAATATGGAAATAGAATTTAATGGTTTTCCATTTGAAACAGCAGGTAAAAGAATTATATATTCAGGGGGTTTCTTATATAAGATATATGGTAAAGATGAATATTTTAATATGGCATCATATATATTAGACAATTTTGATGATACAATAATATATTATACAGGAAACGGAGATGCGGGTTTTTTAATTGACTGGATAAAGAAAAAAGGATATGAAAATAGATTTTATTACGAGCCTGAAAGAACAGATTTGGAACAGGTGATTAGAAGATGTTATTTCTTTCTTAATACATACCCGGTTGGTGGAGGATTAATGGCTCAATATGCCATACAAAATGGAAAAATACCAGTTAGCCTGGCTGATGATAAACAACAGATTATTCAGTTGTTTTTAAAAAATAATAAGTATGACTTTGTTTTCGAGAACTATGATGATGCAATAAAAAAAATAGATGAATTGCTTAGAAATAAAGGTGCGGTAGATATTTTAGAAAGTGAGATAGAGAAATTAATTATTTCTGAAAAAGAATTTACAGTAGAATTATCAAAAATAATGGATAGTCATACATCTAAATATACAAAAGGTATTGATATGAATGATTATATGGATTATAAAAGGATGTCACTTGATAGATATAAAAATGATTATAAATTATTATTGGAATTAATATCTACAAGAGATAATAATTTGAAATATAAGTTTTTAGATATATATGTATTATCATTATTGCAAAAATACATGAAATAGGAGGAAAAGTATGCAGGTAATTAAATATCAATTTCAACAACACGGAGATTACAGAGGTCAGTTAGTATCTTTGGAAGAATTTAACGATATACCATTCGAAATAAAAAGAGTATATTATATGTATGATACCATTGAAGGTGTAACAAGAGGTTACCATGCTCATAAGAATCTGGAACAGATTCTTATTTGTATTCATGGTTCGTGCAAGGTATTGCTTGATAATGGAAAAGAAAAAAGTATATTTAGAAAAGCCATATGAGGGTCTGTATGTACCAAATAATATGTGGAGAGAGATGTATGATTTTTCTCCGGATGCAGTACTGATGTGTCTTGCCTCAGAGGTATACAACGAAGAAGATTATATAAGAGATTATGACGAGTTTTTAGAATTCATAGGATTAAAATAGATAGATTAATCTAAAGGAGAATTTCACGATATGCATAAATTTGATAAGGTTGTTGATAGAGTTTTTCATAAAATAAAGAAAATAGCTAAGGTGGAGTACATAAAAGGAAATTATAATGAAGCTATTAAGGCAATAATTGCAGGTGCTTATTTCATGTATTATTATGCACATAAATATAGTGACAGAGAATTAGAAATCATATTAAAAAATATAGCAAAAAAGACCATTAAGGTTAAAAATTATGAAAAAGTTAACAAGAGGATAATTTTCTTCGATTCCCTTGGGCTTGATAACAGAGATTTGACAATGACATATATTGATGCCCTTACAAAGTTGGGATATAATATAGTATATGTCACAATTAACAAAAATAAAAAGGATTATGCTAATATTTCTAAGTTGGTAAAAAGCTCTGGCGGTAAGATATATACCATAATGAAGAAGCAATCTCTACAAGGAATAAGGGAACTGGGGAAGATAATTAATAACGAAAAACCATCAATTGCTTTTATGCATGTTACTCCAGATGATGTTGTGGGGAATGCAGTATTTTCCGCATATGAAGGCAAGCTTGAACGGTATATGATAAATCTTACAGACCATACGGGTTGGATAGGAACAAGTTCGTTTGACTACCTTATTGAGTTTAGAAGTATAGGTTATGTAAAATCCTATAGAGACAGAAAAATAAATAAAAATAAACTTTTATTGCTTCCGTTTTATCCATATGATAGCCCACAAAAGGAATTTGGAGGTTTTCCTTTTGATTCAGAGGGCAAGAAGGTAATATATTCCGGAGGACAATTGTATAAGCTGGACGGAAGCGACAAATATTTTGAAATGGCGAAGCATATTCTAGATAATTATAAGGAAGCAATCATACTTTATACGGGGTATGGAAATAATAATTTTGAAATGAAAATGAGAACGTGGATTGTTGGTAATAATTATCAAAAAAGATTTTATTTCACACCAGAGAGAAAAGATGTGGATGAAATAATGAAGAATTGCTATTTTTATCTCAACACATATCCGGTTGGCGGTGGATTAATGACACAATATGCTATAAAAAATAAAAAAATTCCTATTACGCTTACGGATTATAAGCATCATATGATGCAATTGGTTATAGGATATGATTCTGATGATAGATTTATATTTGATAAATATTCCGAGGCAATTAAAGAAATTGACAGACTTATGGCTGACGAAGAGTATTGTAATAAAAAGGGAGAAATGATTAGTAAAAGAGTTATTTCTAAATCTGAATTTGAGAAAGAGTTGTATAAGCTGCTTAACAAGCATACTACGAAATACATGTCAGATATAGACGAAAAAGATTATTTTAACTATAAGAAAATTGCTTCTGAGAGAAGCCGAAATGATTATATAACACTTGCAAATGCTATTGGTCATAATAATAGTGAATTGCGCAAATATTTTCCATATATTGTTCTTAGACGATATGTTCAGAAATTTAAGAAATGGGTAATTGAAAAATATACAAGGAGGAAAAATAAATGAAAATAGAGTGTAACCGCCTGGATAAAGGTTTTGAGTTATTTCAAAGTGAATATGAGAGTAAGGCTTTGGAGGTTTTGCGTTCCGGTTGGTATATTTTGGGAAGAGAACTTGAGGCATTTGAGGAGGAATTTTCAAAATATAATGGTGTCAGATATTGTCTTGGTGTGGGCAATGGTTTAGATGCTCTACAATTGGCGGTAAAAGCTCTTGAGATTGGTGTGGGAGATGAGGTTATTGTTCAGGGAAATACATATATAGCTTCGGTTATGGGAATTACCATGAATGGAGCAACACCTGTGTTCGTCGAGCCGGATATTTATGGAAGTATAGATGCAGATAGAATTGAGGAGAAGATTAACTCTAATACGAAAGCAATTATGGTTGTTCATTTGTATGGTATGCCTTGTGATATGGAAAAGGTTATGAGTATTGCTAAGAAATACAAATTAAGAGTTATAGAAGATTGTGCTCAGTCACATGGAGCAGAGCATAAAGGAAAAGTGACAGGAACTTTTGGAGATATCGGTTGCTTTTCTTTTTATCCTACGAAGAATCTGGGTGCCTTTGGAGATGGTGGAGCTATAATTACTAATGATAGCACGATATATGACAGAATTAAAATTTTAAGAAATTATGGAAGTGATAAAAAATACCATAATAAAGAAGTTGGATATAATTCAAGACTTGATGAAATACAGGCTGGATTATTAAGAGTCAAGCTTAGACACCTTAATGAATTAATCAGTAGGAGAAGAATTATAGCAAACAGATATTTAGCTGAAATTAAGAATGATAATATTACTATGCAGCAGGTCAGGGTAGATACTAATCCTGTATGGCATCAGTTTGTAATAAGAACTTCTAATAGAGATGAGCTTATTAAATATCTTGGTGCAAATGAAATAAATACAATAATTCATTATCCTGTTCCACCACATTTATCTGAAGCTTACAAATATTTGAAAATAGAAAAAGGAAGATTGCCTATTACTGAGAAATTTGCAAATGAGGTGTTATCACTTCCGATGTATGATGGAATGGTGGATGAAGAAGTTACTAAGGTTATAGAGATTGTTAACAGTTGGAAGAATGGAGAATTATATGGCTAAAATATTAATGGGTGGAGCAGGCGGTGCACCCACAGAAAATGTAATAAAATCAATCGGAAATGAAGAGGAAATAATAGGCATAGGAAGTGAACCTTTTGATATGATGATGTCAGGAGCAGTCAGAAAATATCAGGTTCCATACGCCGTAGAACCTGGCTATAAGAATAGATTATTTGATATTATTAATAAAGAAAAACCAGACTTTGCTCATTTTCAGAATGATGTGGAAATATTGGAAATTTCTAAAATGAGAGATGAAATAATTAATTCCGGTACAAAGTTATTTATGCCATCCCATGAAACTATATGTAATTGTGTAGATAAGGGAAAATCAGCTCAAATTTGGCAAAAAGAAGGAATTATAATTCCTAAGACAATGAGAATAAATAACGAAGCGGATTTAAAGAAGGCATTTGATACATTGGCAGATGATAAAGGAAGTATATGGCTTAGAGCAGTAGTAGGAGGTGGTGGAAAAGGCGCATTACCTACGGACAACTATGATTTTGCAAAAATGTGGATAGACAGATTTAATGGCTGGGGAGATTTTACCGCGGCAGAGCTATTGACTAAGGATACGGTAACATGGTTATCTATCTGGTATGAGGGCGAACTGGTAGTAGCTCAGACAAGAAGTCGTAATTCATGGAATTTTGGGAATAGAACCCTATCAGGAGTGACAGGCATAACAAGAGTAGGTGAAACTATATCGGATGAAAAGGTTAATGAAGTGGCTATGAACTCAATTCAGTCAATTGATAAAAAACCACATGGAATATATGGTGTGGACATGACTTATGATAGAAAAGGGATACCAAATCCTACAGAAATTAATATATCAAGATTTTTCACCACCGTTTATTTTTTTACAAAAGCAGGATTGAATATGCCTAAAATATATAAAGATATAGCATTATATAATAAATTTCCATGTTTGGATAAAAAGATTAATCCATTACCGGATAATCTGCTCTGGATAAGAGGTATGGACAGAGAACCAATATTGACAACAAGACAAGAGGTTGAAAGAGAAGTAGATTTGATATGATAAGGTACGATTATATATTTCTTGATTTAGATGGTCCTATTTTGGATGGACGTTTAAGACATTACAATTGTTATAAGGATATAATTGAAGAAATGGGAGGAACCCCATTGGATATAGATGTATATTGGAATAATAAGCGTAGAGGTCTGAATAAAAGAATAGTGTGTGAGGAATCAGGAATAAGTGGTGAATATTCTGAATTTATAGAAAAATGGAAGAACAGAATAGAGGATATAAAATATTTAAAATATGATGTTCTCAAACCAGGATGTTTAGAGGCTATACAGACTATGAAGAGCGTTGGAAAAAAGGTGTGTCTAGTAACTTTAAGAAACAATAAGGAAAATTTATTCAGTCAGCTTAAATGGTTGGGAATCAAGGAAATATTTTCGGAAATTGTGGTATGTGCAGGTAGTGAAATTAATCCTAAATATCTTGCACTTAATGATTATGTCTTCGATAAAGCTGTATTAATTGGAGACACAGAAATTGATATAGAAGCAGCAGATATGTTAAAAATAGAGTTCATTGGAATAATTAATGGACTGCGGACTAAAAGTATATTCGAGGATAAAATATGCTATAATGAATTGCTAGAGATTAACTGGATGTAATTTTTTGCAAAGGAGAGTGTTGAAAATGGCAGGAAAGATAAAAGTTTTGGATTGCACATTAAGAGATGGTGGAAGATGTTTTGAAAATACCTGTGGAGACAATAATATTGAGGAGATGTCTAAAGGTTTATCTCTGGCAAATATAGATTTTATCGAAATAGGCTTTTTGTGGTATTTATCTTTTGGAATATGTAGGGAAAATTCTACTGTATTTAGAAGTATAGATGAAATCAAACCCTTTGTGGATGGTACGCATCAATATGCCGCATACATAGAATATGTACTGTTTAAAAATGAAAATCATATAATTCCTGTATCGGATGGAACTATAAGTGCTATAAGGTTAGGAATTCTCAAGGATGAAATTGATGATTCTCTTAGTCTGATGAAGGAAATCAAGGATAAAGGATATAAGTTATTTGTACAGGGGATAAATACTATGTCCTACAGTGAGGATGAGCTTATAGATTTTATTAGTAAAATTAATGAAATTAAGCCTTACGCATTTTCAATTGTGGATACCTTTGGTTCAATGTATATAGAGGATTTGGAAAGAATTTTTGCATTGGTTGATAAGCATTTAGATAAGAACATATATGTTGCATTTCACAGTCATAATAATATGCAGTTATCTATGGCTCTTGCAATGACACTAATTAAAATTAGAGAAGAAAGAAATATAATTATCGATGCGACCCTTAATGGAATAGGGATGGGAGCGGGTAATTTGAGCACTGAATTAATATGTAAGTATCTGAATGATAAAGCAAACGGCAGATATAATTTAGGACCATTAGTTAAAATTATAGATAAAAATATATCTAAATTCTATGATAAGTTTGATTGGAGTCCATCATTATTATCATATGAATCGGCACAGAGATGGGGAACTCAAATTAATTTAAGCTATATTAATAATGGATATAATATTTCATTAGAGGAGAAAAGAAAACTGCTTAAAATGTATCCAATTGGAAAAGGAGTACCATCTCGAAAAATTGATAGCTTATATAGAATTATGAGTAGTAAGGTGGATGAAGATTCTTGTTCGCTAAATAATTTATTAAGTAAACTAGAAGAAAGGAATATAGTAATTGTAGGAAAGGGACCTTCAGCAATAGAGGAGAAAGAAGCTATACAGCAATATATTGATGAGAATAATCCAATTGTAATATATATTAATCACATAAATAGTATGTATGATGTCAAGGATAATGATCAGTATTATTGGTATATTGAGAAGGAAAGATTTTATAAACATGTAGAAGAATTTGGAAGTGATAATGTTATTACTATTGAAAAATTTGAAGAAGAATCAGGATATACAGTTAATTATAATAAACTGTTATTTGAAGATATAGTTACGGATGATTCTATATTATTAGTATTAATGATGCTTATAAAGTTAGATAAACCATTAAGTATAAAGATAGTGGGTATGGATGGTACAAATGGAAGTGAGTTACAGGTAATAAACAATCAACAGATATTGGATAGAATTAGTAATAATTTATCTTTTGATTTTTTAACAAAGAGTGTATATACAGTAAATCGTTAGATAAAGAAAGGGAATGGTAATGAAATTATCAGATTATGTAGCTAAACTTTTGAAAAGTATAGGAGTTGAGTATGTATTCGGATATCAAGGAGGTTCTATTACTCATTTAATAGAATCCTTTGATTCTGTGGGTATTAACTATATTCAGAATTATAATGAGCAAGGTTCGGCTTTTGCAGCCGATGCGTATTCAAGAGTCTGTAATAAAGGAATAGGTGTAGCTATAGCTTCTAATGGACCGGGAGCAACAAATCTGATTACAGGAATCGCAGATGCTTATTGTGATTCGGTTCCGGTTTTATATATTACAGGTCAGGTACATACATGGGGAATGAAAAAAAATGCAGAAATACGACAGGAAAGTTTTCAGGAAATCGACATTATATCTATGGTTAAGCCTATAACAAAATATGCTGTAACTATTATGAAGGCAATGGATATAAAATATGAAATTGAAAAAGCTGTGTCAATTGCTATGGAAGGCAGAAAGGGACCGGTTCTTATTGATATTCCTGTGGATATTCAAGGGACTGATATAGATGAAAATAAATTAGAAGGATATGTTGTAGACGATAATAGCTATAGTGATATAGATGAACAACAATTTGACAAGGTTATAGAGTCGCTTGAAAATTCAAGAAGGTCAGTTATTTTAGTTGGTGGTGGAGTTAGTAGCCATGAAGCTAAGCTTGCGCTGAGAAAATTTGTAGAAAAGAATAGTATTCCGGTTGTTTCATCGTTACAAGGACTAGATGTTATTAATCATGATAATAAGTCTTTTATCGGTTTTATAGGAACTTATGGAAATAGGTATGCAAATATTGCTTTACAAAACGCAGATTTAATTTTAGTTCTAGGTTCTCGTCTAGATATGAGACAAATAGGTAAGGATAAAGAAAGCTTTGCACAAGATGCACAAGTTATTCACATAGATATCGATAAAACAGAATTAAAACATAAAATAAAAAATGAAATACCAATATATGGAGATGTTTATAGCTTTATATTTAATTTAGGAAAAGCTAAACAGATATATTTGGATTATTCAAATTGGCTTAATCTTATAAATAATTGGAAGGAAAGATATAAAGAGTATCAAAAAGCTAATGTAATAGTTGAAGTATTATCAAAAATGCTTAGTGATAATACCGTTGCAATAGCGGACGTAGGACAGAACCAGATGTGGGTAGCCCAGTCATTGAGAATTATTGGCAATAATATAAGGATCATTAATTCAGGTGGCTTAGGTGCAATGGGTTATGCTTTGCCAGCCGTGATAGGAGCTTATTATGCAAATAAGAATAATAATATAATTGCTTTTATGGGTGATGGTGGCTTGCAAATGAACATTCAGGAATTATGTGTAATAGGTAGTAGAAAATTGCCAATTAAAATTTTTGTATTTAATAATAAGTCTCTTGGTCTTATAAGAGATATTCATGAAAAATATTACAACAGTAACTATGTAGGTTCGGTTGAAGGTTTTTCACAGCCAAATCTTGAGAGTTTATCAAAGGCATATGATATTTCATATGTTAGAATTGAGAATTTAGATGATTTGCATAAAATAGCGGAAAGATTAGAGGATAAATCACCAATCTTATATGACATTATTCTAGATAATAAAACATATGTAGAACCTGAATTACTAGGTATGGATTCTTTAGATAATCAAAAACCATATTTGACAGAATTTGAGATAAATAAGATAAAAATGGAGTTGCAAGAATTATGAATATGAAGTGTAAAATATGTGGAAATGTTAATAACAATAAAATTATCCAAGTTAAAGAAAGAATTACAGAAGAAGGAAAAAATTTTGATTATTTGCAATGTTCTGCCTGTAAAAGCGTGATGCTAAATGAAAAAATTGAGGACATTTCAAAATGGTATCCTTCATCGTATAGTCCTTATCTTAAAAGGAATAAGAAAAAGCGCTCACTTGCTGAAAAACTGCGAATGAAGATTATTTTTAGTGTGATTATACATTTGAAAAATAGAAATATTTTTCAAAAAGTATTGAGAATAAGGGATTTTGATATTTTGCTTAAGAGAATGTATGGTACAAAAATAAATAAAAAAGATAGAATTGTTGATGTAGGGTGTGGAGATGGACATTGGTTGGATTATCTTGTTGAATTAGGGTATAAGAATGTAACTGGAATTGATTTATTTGTTCCGGAAAAAAATATGAATAGTTGTAACTGGAAATTTATTAAAGGCGATATTTTTTCATTACAAGGAAAATATGATTGTATTATATTAAATCATTCTTTTGAGCATATGAATAATCCACAAGAGGTTTTGGAAAAAATTGAAAGACATTTATCCGATTCGGGTATTTGTGTTATTTCAGTACCAGTTGCAAATGGTATTGCATATAGAAAATATAAAAATTTTTTTTCTCAATTCGATGCGCCACGTCATTTGTTCTTACATACTGAAAAGGGAATGAAAATTATGTGTAAAGATGCACATTTAAGAGTTGAAAATGTGCTGTATGATTCTAATGAAAGAATTTTTTATTTTAGTGAATGTTTAAAAAGAACAGATTTATTATTCGAAGAAATTAAACAGAATGATTTTCCTGAGTATTGCTATAAGGCTATAAAAATAGATAAAGTGATAAAAAGTAATCTAAATAGCAAAGGTGATCAAGCAATATTTTATATTACGAAAAGTAAAAATTAACAAAAACATCCAATCAGTACGACAATACTCGCACTGGCTGGATGTTTTTTTGTATTGGTATATTCCTCATCTGCATAGTGTTAACGTGTTACTCTTTAGTATTTGGTGTACTTTTGGCTTTTTCGACTAGTTCCTTGTCAACGCCAAGTTCAAGTAAATTTTTAGCTAAGTTATCTTCGCCTTTTTTAAAGCCAGATTGTTCGCCTTTTTGAAAACCAGATTTTTCACCTTTAAGAAAGCCAGATTCTTCACCTTTTTGAAAACCAGATTTTTCACCTTTTTGAAAGCCGGATTCTTCACCTTTTTGAAAACCAGATTTTTCACCTTTTTGAAAGCCGGATTCTTCACCTTCATCAAAACTCATTTTTTTCTCATAATACATAGCACTTTGAATACTCATATAATTTTCACCTACTTCCGGGTTGCCTTTAATAGAATGAATGGCAGCTTGTATTTCCGCTAATTCTGAATCGGTATCTTTGATATCAGAGTTAATCATAAAGTTTAGCAGGTCTTCAAGTGCCCCATCTTTGTCTATTGCAGCACTGGCATTAAGAATTATAGTTTTTATACCATCATTATACACTATGTCGGGGTTTTCTGCTACTATATTTTTTATAGTATAGATCATTTCTCTTTTTCCAAAGGGATCATAGGGTAATATCCATATGGTAATAAGATCAGGTAACGCACTGTAATTATCGCCAGAGCTTAATAGCTTAGTATCTATTAGAGCATTATAGAATCGGTTGCGCTTTGGAATGTTTTTTTCTCTGTAGGCATTGGGTTCAATGTCGTATATAGCTTTGACATCATCATTATCATCATAGTCCTTGACAAGAACATCAATATGTATACCATGGGTGTTAGTGTCGATACCATTGTAGTGTTTTTGAGATTCAATGGAAATATTCTTAGGAATATATCCGAGTGTTCTTTTAAGAATAATTTTAACTAATTTTACAGCAATTTCAGGATTCTCTATAAGAGTAGAAAATAAGAAATTATCAATAAGATTAAGATCCGACAGGGGTCTTATAGAGCGTCTGACATCGTCAGACATAATTGGAAAATTTTGATTAGTAATAGTTAAGTCCTTTCCAGATATACCAATACTATATATAATATACAACAGAACAAACAAAAAGTAAAGCACGAATATAATATTTTGTATTGGTATATCCTTTGTATGCTAATCATTAACGGATTGCGCTAAATCAGATACTACCATATCTATAGCTTTTTCGATTAATTCCTTGTCAGCGCCGAGTTCAAGCAAATTTTGGATGAAGCTATTTTCGGATGCTAGTATGCTTTTTTTTAAACCATGAAGATAGCCCTCTTCATAACTCATCTTTTTCTCATAATAAATAGCACTTTGAATGCTCATACAATTTTCACCTACTTCCGAGTTGTCTTTAAGAGAACGAATAATTGTTTGTATACTTTTTGTATTATTATACAACATATCAACGTTACTGTCACTATATTTTTTATAGTATTGATAATTTTGTTTTTTCTGAAAGTAAAGCGCAATAATATTGGGGAAGAGTTCAATAGCAAATATAAAGAACATCTTAAATTAGTCATACAGTCTGACTAATCTAGGATGTTCTTATGATATATTAGACCGGAAGTGATTCATATTCCGGTCTAATATTTGTATTGGTATATCTCTAGTATGCTAATTGTTAACGGGTTGCTCTTTGGTGGAGTCATCCAAGGCTATAATTTTTTCAATTGCTTCCTTGTCAAAGCCATGTTTAATTAATTTTTTGACTAAGTTATCTTCACCTTTCTGAAAGCCGGATGCTTCACCTTTTTTAAAGCCGGATTTAAAGCCGGATTCCTCGCCTTCTTCAAAACTCATCTTTTTCTCATAATACATAGCACTTTGAATACTCATATAATTTTCACCTACTTCCGGATTGCCTTTAATAGAATGAATGGCAGCTTGTATTTCTGCTAATTCAGAATCAGTATCTTTGATATCGGAGTTAATCATAAAATTTAGCAGGTCTTCAAGTGCACCATCTTTGTCTATTGCAGCACTGGCATTAAGAATTATAGTTTTTATACCATCATTATACACTATGTCGGGGTTTTCTGTCACTATATTTTTTATAGTATAAATAATTTTATTGTTGCCAAATGGATCATAAGGTAATATCCATATGGTAATAAGATCAGGTAACTCACTGTAATTATCGCCAGAGTTTAATAGCCTGGTGTCTATTAGAGCATTATAGAAACGGTTACGTTTAGCAAGGTGTTTTTCTCTGTATGCATTGGGTTCAATGTCATATATAGCTTTGACACTACCACTATTATCATAGTCTTTGACGAGAACATCAATATGTATGCCATGGGTGTTAGTGTCGATGCCATTGTAGTGTTTTTGAGATTCAATGGAAATATTCTTAGGAATATATCCGAGTGTTCTTTTAAGAATAATTTTAACTAATTTTTCAGCAATTTCAGGATTCTCCATAAGAGTAGAAAATAAGAAATTATCAATAAGATTAAGATCCGACAGGGGTCTTATAGAGCGTCTGACATCGTCAGACATAATTGGAAAATTTTGATTAGTAATAGTTAAGTCCTTTCCGGATATACCAATACTATATATAATATACAACAGAATGAACAAAAAGTAAAGCATAATTATGGTTGAATTTATATTAAAAAAATAGTATTATATATTTATAATATTATAAAAATGGAGCAAATACTTATGAATAATATCAAGTGTGTAATATTTGATTTGGATGATACATTATATAGCGAAATGGAATATGTTAAGCAGGCATTTATGAATGTAGCGGTGTATTTATCAGAGAAGTATAATATTTCTTCTGAGATATTATATGATAAAATGCAGGAATTGCTTGATAAGAATGGCAGAGGTAAGATTTTTAATGACATAATAGAAGAATATAATATACAGGAAAGTCCTAAGGAATTAGTGAAAATATATAGAGCTACTATGCCAGAACTTAAGCTATATGGGGATGCAAGGCAATGTATCAAAATGTTAAAGAATAAAAATATTAAGCTTGCGATTATTACTGATGGATGCAGTCAGGTGCAGCATAATAAGATAAAAGGACTGGGAATTGAAGATATTATGGATTGTATAATCGTGACTGATGATTATGAAAATGCAGCAAAGCCATCAACGATACCTTACAATATGGTAATGGAGATGCTTTCTATAAATGATCCGATGGCTTGCATATATATAGGTGATAACCCAAAGAAGGATTTTATTGGTGCAAGAGAAGTGGGAATGCATACCGCAAGAATTGTAAGAAACGAAGGAATGTTTATGGCGCTTCAGGCAGATGAGGGGTATGAAGCGGAAGTGGTTGTAAATAGTTTGGAGAAAATAATTTACAAATAGTATTGCATTTATATCGAAAATATAGTATTATATATTTATAATATTCATACTATAGGAGATGATAATATTTGGGGATATTGACAAACATAGAGAAGAAGAATGAGGAAATAAAGAAATTAAGTTTGCTGGATGACTTATTTTTTGCAGTTGCTTTTGAAGATATTGATGCGTGTCAGGAGTTGATAAGAGTTATTATGGATAACGACAGTATTGTTGTTAAAGAAGTTAAGACACAATTTTCCATAAGAAGTATAATGGAACATTCGGTACAACTTGATTTGGTTGCAAGTGATTCTACATGCAGAACATATTGTATAGAATTGCAGAAACGAGATGAGAAGAATGCAGAATATAGGATTAGATATAATCAGGCATTGTTTGATGGAAGATTACTGGATAAAGGTGTAGATTACAGTGAATTACCCATAATGGTCAGTATATTCATATCAGATTTTGATGTACATAATAGTGGAATGCCAATATATCACACCGAGACTCGTATTAAAGAGAATGGACAGTTATACGAAGATGGAAGACATATAATATATGTGAATGCATCTAATGATGATGGAAGTACAGTGTCCAGATTAATGAAGGAATTTAAGAATCAGGGTAAAATAAGTGAGGAATTCACATGCATAGCCAATAGGGTAAAATATCTTAAGCAAAATGAAGGAGGTCAGAGAAGTATGCATCCTATAATTGAAAGAATATATGGTGAAGAGATAGAACAGATAAAAATAGAAATGCAGGAAGAAATGCAGAAGGAAATGCAGAAGGAAATTCAGAAGGAAATACAGAAGGAAATACAGAAAGAAAAACAGAAAGAAAAACAGAAAGAAAAACAGAAAGAAAAGAAAATGCAGGAGGAATACGCTAAGAAATTCGAGAAAGAACGTGAGGATACTGTTAAAAGACTTTTAGAAAAGAAAATGTCTATGGAAGATATAATGTATGCAACATCCTGCTCAAAGGAAGATGTCCTAAGAGTAATGGAGGAAACAACAGTTTACGGTGAGTAGTATATTTGAGAAAATAATAAGTAACACTTATTGAAACATAACACCTAAAAGTTGTATAATAAGATGGAGGAGACGTAAGCTATGAACATAATTATTACTTCCATCGGAAGAAGAGTACAGTTAATAGAACATTTTAGAGAGACATTTACAGTGATTGGTGTAGATGCCTCCAGTCAGAATGCGGCACGATATTTCGTTGACCGCTTTTTTGTCATACCAAGGTGTGATGAAGAGTCTTACATATCTGAACTTTTAAGGATAGCGATAGAAAATGATGTTAAGCTTATACTTCCTTTGTATGAAAAGGAATTCGAGATATTATGTGATAACAGGTCACTTTTTGAAGAAAAGGGAATTAAGATATTATTATCTGATAGAGAGGTAATTGATATATGCAATAATAAGCTTGCAACTCAGGGATTTTTTGAGAAGGAAGGAATATTAGCACCAAGGATTACGGAACATGCTCCGGCTGTAATAAAGCCGGTTGATGGTATGGGTAGTAAGGATGTATTTATAGTGGATAATGATGCAGAACTTGAGGCGGCTAAGATTCTTAGTCGTAATGATTATATTATTCAGGAGAGGATAAAAGGAACTGAATATACGATAGATGTGTTATGTGATTTTGAAGGAAATGTAGTGGCAGCAGTTCCTAGAATAAGACTTGAGGTTCGTTCGGGTGAGGTGGCTAAATCAAGAACAATATGTGATAGGAGTGTAATTGATAAGACTATAGAATTGATTGCTAAACTGAATAAATATGGTAAGGTTATAGGTCCGATTACGGTCCAATGTTTCGTTACAGAAGAATATGGCACAGAGAAAAAAGAGATTGTATTTCTTGAAATTAATCCTAGAGTTGGTGGCGGGGTTCCCCTTACTTTTGAATCAGGAATTAACTATGGTAGATACATTGAGAAATTTGCAAATGGTTATGTACATAGTGGTGAAATTTGTGAATTTAAGGAAGTATCTATGATGAGATACGACATGGCAGTCTACCAATAAGATACATACAGAAAGGATTAGATGCAAATGATATATGGGAAGGTATTGTGTATAATTCAGGCAAGAATGGGTTCGGAGAGATTACCGGGAAAGGTAATGAAGGAGCTTGGAGGTAAGCCTATGATAGAGCATACACTTAGTAGAGTGGCAGGAAGTGACAGGGTTGACGAGGTAGTTCTTGCAACCTCTGATAAGGAATCCGAAAATGTAATGGTTGACTACCTGAGAAGCAAGGGCTGGAGTGTTTTTAGAGGGGACGAGAATAACGTTCTCAAGCGATATGTTGATTGCGAAGAATGCTATAAAGGTGATATAATAATAAGAGTTACAGGAGACTGTCCATTTATTGACCCGGACATTATAGATAATGTTATTACATATTTTGGTATCAACGATTTTGACTATGTCAGACTTGATGTTCCGGATACATTTATAAGAGGCTTTGATGTGGAAATATTTACTAGAGACGCAATGCTTAGAGTGTATGAAATCACTAAGAACATAGAAGGAGATTCGCCATATAAGGAGCATGTAACCTTCTATATGTATAAGCACCCTGAGGAATTCAAGATTGGATATGTAAAAGGCAGTGAGTTATATGCTAAGGATTATAGATTGTGTGTGGACACACCAGAAGATTTTGAACTTGTAACAACTATTTATAATCAGTTTAATAATGAGTGGGTAAGTGCTAAGGAAATAGTTAAATTCCTTGATGAGAATCCTGAGATTGCAAATATAAATCAAAATGTTATACAGAAACAATAGGACGTGATGCTTATGAATAAATCAATTACAATTAAGTCGGTACTTGGAGATAGAATAATAGATGAAAACTCAGCTGCATTTATCATTGCAGAAATGTCAGCGAATCATATGATGGATTTTGACAGAGCAGTTAAGATTATAGAAGCAGCAAAGGAAGCAGGAGCAGATGCGATTAAGCTTCAGACTTACACTCCTGATACCATAACCATCGATTGCGACAATGAGTATTTTCAGATAACGCAAGGGACGATTTGGGATGGAACCACATTACATAAGCTGTATCAGACAGCATTTACACCATGGGAGTGGCAACCAAAGCTTAAGAAAATTGCTGAGGAAAATGGACTTATTTGTTTTTCATCGCCATTTGATTTGACGGCTATAGATTTTATGGAAGAAATGGATATGCCGGTTTACAAAGTGGCTTCGTTTGAAATAAATGATATACCATTTATAAGAAAGATAGCAAGGCTTCATAAGCCAATAATAATGTCAACGGGAATTGCTTATCCGGATGATATAGAACTTGCTTTAAAGGTTTGCAAGGAAGAAGGAAATGAAGATGTAATTCTTCTTAAATGTACCTCGGCTTATCCTTCGCCTTATGAAGACATTAATTTGAAGCTTATACCGGATATAGCGCAGAGGTATAATGTCATTGCCGGGTTATCTGATCACACTATGGGAAATGCTGTTGCGGTGGGAAGTATTTCTCTTGGGGCGAAGGTGATAGAGAAGCATTTAACACTTAGTAGAGAAGATGGTGGACCTGATGGTGCATTTTCAATGGAACCTCATGAGTTCAGGGAAATGGTTGATAATATAAGGATAGTTGAAAAAGCACTTGGTAGTGCGACCTACGAGCTTACTCACAAGCAGATTAAGAGCAGAGAACATTCACGTTCGTTATTTGTTGTTAAAGATATGAAGGCGGGAGAATTGATTTCACATGAAAATGTAAGGTCAATAAGACCGGGTTTTGGTATGCACACTAAGCATTATGAAGAAATACTCGGTAAGAGAGTTAATAGAGATTTGGTTAAGGGAACACCGATGAATTTTGAATATATAGAAAAGTAGTGATAGAGTATGTATTTTCGAGTAGATATGAATAATATAATAGCGACAGGTCATGTTATGCGTTGTCTTGCTATAGCAGAGGGCTTTGCAGAAGCAGGTGAAGAATGTACTTTTATTCTGGCTGACGATTTCGCAAAGGAATTTATAGAAGGCTTTGGGCACAAGGTTATAGTTCTTGATACGATATGGAATAAGCTGGATGGTGAGATAGATATTATGCGTCGGTTAATCAGGGACAATAATATCAGGCAAATGATAGTAGACAGCTACTATGTTACGGAAAAATATTTAAGTGAGCTTAATAAATGTACATCCGTAGCTTATATAGATGATTTAAATGCATTTACTTATCCGGTAGATGTGTTAATAGTTAGTGGAATATGGATTGATTTTGAGGAATATAAGAAGCAGTATAAAGGCAAACAGACGAAGCTGTTACTTGGTACAGAATATGCTCCGATACGAAAGGAATTTAGGGAAGTAAATGCTAGTTATAAATACATAGATGTTATGATTACTACTGGTGGAACGGATACTTTCAATGTAGCGGGCAGATTAATAGAAAATATTCGAGAATCTCATCCGGAATGGAAGGTTATAGTTATTTCTTCAAGACTTTCAGAGGAAATGGAGACGGAGAATATAAAGATACGTAGCAATGTGAGAAATATGTCAGAGATAATGTCATCTTCTAAGGTGGCAATATCAGCATCGGGAAGTACATTGTATGAGCTTTGTTCATGTAAAACGCCTACAGTATGTTTTGCATTTGCAGATAATCAACTTGAATTTGCTGCAGAAATGAAGAAACGAGGAATTATGGAATATGTAGGTGATGCAAGAATTGAGGAAGATATAATAGAGAAACTGGTGGTTACAGCAACAAATTTACTGAACAATCCCATAAGACAGTTTGTAATGCAGGACAAAATGGCGAAGTTGGTTGATGGTAAAGGCGTTATGAGAATTGTGGAGGAGTTGAAGGAAGTATGCAGAGTTTAGTACAGAAGAACAGAGAAATAATTGAACAGATTGAACTGGCAGTGAGGAACTTTAGAAAACAGAATTATTTTGATGGAAACCTCCAAATTAAAAAGGTGTATAAACCATTTGAGGAAATCCTAGAAACAATTATCATTAACAAGGATGTTTTTAATCAGGAGGAAGAGGTTGTTAATGAGGATGATTGGCAGGGAGTGATAGCTGAAACGCTTCGGGCGCAGGAAAATGGAGATTACATATTACTCGCAGACCTGCTTGAGATTAACTGGTTGCAAAGACTTCATAAGATACAGATGTGTCTTATTATGATGTTAACAGATGGAACCGGTATAGTTGCAGATTGTGAAAACGGAAATAAGAAATATGTCGTGGAATATACAACGGATGGTTCTTATACACTTAAGGTGTGTGAAGGGGATAAAGAGTTTTATATGCATAGCAATAACAGTCCTTTTTCAGAAGGTTTGTTATATGCAGACCAGTATATTTCTACAGATGCAAATGATTATATAGTATTTGGTATGGGACTTGGATATCATATTAAGGCGCTTGCATTGGCGGCACCTGAGGCGGATATTACTGTATTTGAAAGTGATGAGGCAGTGATGCGACTGGCGGATGAATTTGGTGCAATAGACCTTAGTATGCAGGAATTCAAAAATGTTCATATAACAGAAGATTATAACTTTTCTAAGCTTAGAGAAACACTTGTAAGAATTGATTCAAATACAGATTTTCTTGTACATATTCCTTCGCTTAACAATATTTCAAATCAGAATGTTAAGGAAAAGATTGAAGAGTATTTTATGAATATTAATTCTTCTAAGAATCAGAGAAAATATCTTGATTACAACTTTAGAAGCAATATTTCAAGAGATGATGAAAATGTTGATGTGCTTAAGGGTGAATTTGAAGGTAAAACAGCGATGCTTGTTGCCAGAGGCCCTTCGCTCAATGAGGATTTGGCAGGAATTAAGAGAATCAGAGAAGACGTTGTTATAGTGGCAGTATATTCTGTGGCAGATTTACTTCTTAAGAATGATATAGTTCCTGATTATATAGTAATGAGTGATGCACAAACAAAAATAGGTGGAGAGGTTAGAAATCCCAAAATTAACGAAATTCCACTGATATATGTATCGACATCAGCTTCTAATGTGGTAGGGTCACATAAGGGTAAAAAATACATTTTATATCAGGAAGGATATGATAAGGCTGTGGAAATTGCTGAGCAGGAAAATCATATGCTGTTCAGTACAGGGGGCTCTGTATCTACGGTAATTGTTGATATGTGCATTAGATTTGGATGTGAGAGACTTATTTGTGTGGGACTTGATCTTGCTCTTACGGGTGGAAATACTCATGCTGCAGGAACAAGAGGTAATATGCATATTAACGAGGAAAGTGGACTTAGAACGGTTATGGATGTTAATGGCAATCCTGTATCTACCAGAAAAAATCTCGATATTTATAGAAAATGGATAGAAAGAAGAATTGAGGATGTGGAAGGAATAGAATTTATAAATGCATCAAGTGGAGCATTTATAAAGGGAATGAAGCATCAGAAAATAGGAAGAATAGGAAATATTCTTGTGTACTACGGAGCATCTTCGTATAAGTCTATACTCACATTTGCTCAGGAGCTTGTAAATGCATGGGAAGAAATGGGTTACAATGTCGTAGCGGTTAATGCAAGAGATAAGGAGGCGGAAAGAAACCTTCTTAACGCAGGGCAGAATAAATATGATTTTATTTTTTCTATGAATGGTATCCTTGCAAATACTACCTATGATGATGGAAGGTTTGTGCAGAATGATTTTGATGCACCATTTATGGCGTACATGGTTGACCATCCTTTGTATATGGCTGACAGAATTAGTAGCAGGCTTGATAATTTTCATGCATTATTAATTGACGAAAATCATGTTGATTATGTGAAGAAATTTTATCCTAATGTAACCAGTGCAAGAATGGTGCCTCATGGTGGTATAGGTGTTGCTGAAAGTCAGATTGTGCCATTTTCAGAAAGAAAGATAGATGTTATATTCTCAGGCTCTTATGAAAATCCTGATGATATTCTTGAAGAGGTTAAGGCACTTCCTCAGGTTGCGCAGGTAATAGTTATGAATATTATTGAACAAATGATAAATGACCATAGCATTACTGTTGAAAAGGGACTTGATAATTTTCTTGAAAAAGGAAATATTTCGCTTACGGAAGATGAATACAAATCTTATATGGAGCTTACTGCGTATGCAGACAGATATGTTAGAGCGTTGTATAGAAATCTTGTAGTTATGGCACTTGTTAAAAATGGTATAAGAATATACGTATTTGGTAGTGGCTGGAATAAATTTAATTGTGATGAGGCAGGTCATATTATTGCTGGTGGTTCCATTGATCCGGCAAGATGTACAGAGCTTATGGCACATTCAAAGATAGTTTTAAATGTTATGCCTTGGGTTAAGAGAGGTAGTCACGAAAGAGTATTTAACGCAATGATGAATGGAGCGGTATGTCTTACTGATTCAAGTGAATATTTGGAAAATGAATTTACAGATGGTGAAAATATAGCGTTTTATTCTATAAGTGATTTAACAGGTCTTGTTAAGAGGGTTAAGTATCTTCTTAAAAATGATGAGGAAGCAGAAAAAATCGCAATGAACGGATATAAGATAGCAAGGGAAAGACATTCTTGGAAATGCCGTGCTAAAGAGATAGCGAAGCTAGCAAATGAGATAACAGGAAAGGAAGATATATTATAATGTATATTCCATATGGCAGACAATGTATAAGTGAAGAAGATATTCAGGCTGTAGTAGATACACTTCGTTCAGACTATTTAACAACAGGCCCGAAGATAAGTGAATTTGAAAAGGTGGTTGCCGGGTATACAGGTGCAAAGTATGCCGTTGCCGTATCTAATGGCACTGCGGCATTGCATATTGCTTGTATGGCGGCAGGTATTGGAAAAGGAGATGAAGTAATAACATCGCCTATTACTTTTGTAGCATCTGCAAATTGTGCATTTTATTGTGGTGCGACCCCTGTATTTGCTGATATTGATATTAATACTTATAATATTTCTCCTGAGTCGATTGAAAAATGTATTACCGATAAAACTAGAGCTATTGTTGCAGTGCATTTTTCAGGTCAGCCATGTGAGATGGATAAGATAAGAGAAATAGCTGACAGACATAATCTTATAGTAATTGAAGACGCAGCACATGCGTTGGGTGCAGATTACAAGGGAAATAAAATTGGTTCTATATCAGATATGACCACATTTAGCTTTCATCCGGTGAAACATATCACAACAGCAGAGGGTGGGATGGTTACAACTGATAATAAAGAATTGTATGAAAAACTTCTATTATATAGAACACATGGAATAACAAGAAATCCTGATATGCTTAGTAAAAAGGATGGGGCGTGGTATTATGAGCAAACTGATTTGGGCTACAATTATCGCATAACAGATGTTCAATGTGCTCTTGGAATATCACAGATGAAACGTCTTGACAAGTTTGTGGAAAAGAGAAGAGAACTTGTTAACAGATATAATGAAGCATTTGCCGAGGTGGATGAAATTGTTACACCTTACCAGCTTGAAGGGTGTAACAATAGTTATCATTTATATGTTATAAGATTTAAGACAAAAGACAGAAAAATAGTCTTCGACAAATTAAGAGAAGTGGGAATTGGTGTTAATGTACATTACATACCTGTACATACTCAGCCGTATTATGTTGAATATTATAAGAAAAATGGATTGTTGCAACCGGAGTGCCCCAATGCCATTGAATATTATAATACAGCAATAAGCCTTCCGTTGTATCCGGAGCTTAGTTATGAGCAGCAGGATTATGTTATAGAGAAGGTACTGGAATTAATGAGTTAAAAATAGAACATTATCAATTAGATTCTATTCAACCAAAATTGTTGTTGATATATATTAGTAAAAAGAAAGAATAAATATAATCAAATATAAATTTAGGAATGATGTAAAATTTTAATTTATAGGCAAAATAAATGAAGATATGGTTTTGGAAAAATGTATCCTTTAAGAGACTACTTAATAATATGTATACACAACGATATATGTAATACATAAATTACCTATACATATCCATTATACATCATTCCTGTATATATTGAAGTTACATAAGGATTAGCATATTGTCTTACAGGATTTGGATAAGATATCAAAGTCTTATTTACAAAATTCATAGGGTCTATGGAAATATGGTTTGCTTTGTTAAGAATATTATCTTTGAAATCAGCAAGGCTTCTGTATATACTCTCGATTCCGTCTTCCTCGGCAGCCTGTGACATAACGGCTTTGTCGATTGACAAATATCCGTCATCATTAATCTTAATACCACATGATTCCAATTCGCTACGATTACGTTTGATAATTGATTGGATTTCGTTAGCTAATTTATTTGATTCATAAGAATTATCTTTATCTTTAACTAATGCAAGTATATTGTTATATCCATCGGTTAATTCAGAAGTAGAATCTATAAGAGTCTCCACATCCTGTTTGAATGAAATATGAACAGGATCGTCTTCAAAGCTGGTAACATCCTTTAAGGTGATTTCAAATTCCTTGTTAACCGTAAATGTATTGGTTGAAGAGGTTTCGTCAAGTCCGTTTATATTGAAGGAAGCATTTTCAGGCATATTAGTTATATTATCAAGCCCAAAATATTTGATTAACTTTTGTGAACTTTCGTCTTTGCCAGGTGAAATAGTAAATGTCTCGCCGGTAAATTCCACAACACCGGTAGCTTGAGAACGTATTTCAAGAGCCTTGTTACCGGATGGAGAACCGATTATATTCGCATCTACGCCAATGCCGGAACGATTAAACAGTCTTGCTATTTTCTTCTGGATATCTGTATTAGTATCTTCTTTATTAATATTAAACTGAAATTCATAAGTGTTAGATGCTATACGCATATCAAATGTATAGCTTCCGGCAGGCAATTTACATACAGTATCGGGTAAATACTCGCCGGTATTGATTTGTGGAGAGGCAAGTTTATTAACTTTAATCTCAAGTGCAGGAGTTGAAGGTTCCTCATTGTCGCTGATATATTTGACATCTAATACATCTTCGTTGTCACTGGCAGCAATTTTTCTGCCATATATACCATTCTGATCGATAGAAGAATTAAATGCAGCAACAACGTTCTTCAAATCTCTTGCAGTTTCTTTTAAATCAATAGCACGTTTATGTACCTCTTCGGTGTTATCAATAAAATAAAGAGGAGACTTTTTACTTATATTAACGATGTTATTATAAATGTCTTTTAAATCGCTCTTTTTATGCGAATCATATTTGGTCAATTGCTTGCCGGCATATGTAGACAAATAATAATTATAAACACTATTAATCATAAAAAGCACCTCCTTGTGCATGAATTTCCACTATTCCAATTTAATTATATAATATATAAAAAGCAGTTGCAAGAGAATTGGAAAAATTTTTTGATATTTTGAATATAATACTACATAAATATATGAAGGGAAAACTTGCATTGACTGGCAAAAAAACTGTTGACGCACGCCTTGGAAGTGTGTTATAGTATATGGGCGATGGAAGAAGTCTTTTTTTTTTGCTCTAATTTTGGGCAAAACAAAAGAAGCGTAATACTAAAAACTGGAGGTGGAAGTTGTGCGCGTTAAGATAACATTGGCATGTACAGAGTGTAAGCAGCGTAACTACAATATGACTAAAGAAAAAAGAAACCATCCTGATAGAATGGAAACAAAGAAGTATTGTAAGTTCTGTAAGGCTCACACATTACACAAAGAAACTAAGTAGTCTTGTCATTAAGGAAAAGAGGTAACTATGGGAGAAGCTAAAGTAAAGAAAAGTTATTTCAAGGGCCTCAAGGCTGAGTTCAAGAAGATTATCTGGCCTGACAAAGCATCTGTTGGCAGACAGACAACAGCAGTACTTATCATTTCTGTATTATTAGGTGTGCTAATTAAGATATTGGATATATTTATTCAGTACGGTGTTGATTTCATAGCTAAATAATAAGGAAAAGGTGAGAATATGTCAGAAGCAAATTGGTATGTAGTGCATACTTATTCGGGATATGAGAATAAGGTAAAGGCTAACATTGAGAAAACAATTGAAAACAGAAAGCTTCAAGATCAGATTTTAGAGGTAACTGTTCCAATGCAGGATGTTGTTGAGGTTAAGAACGGGGTTAAGAAACAGGCTCAGAAGAAGCTCTTCCCTGGATATGTACTTATCAACATGATTATGAATGATGACACATGGTATGTAGTTAGAAATACCAGAGGTGTAACAGGATTCGTTGGACCAGGATCAAAGCCGGTTCCTTTGACCGAGGCTGAGATGAGACCACTTGGAATCAAAGTTGAAGAAATTGTTGTAGACTTCGATTTGGGTGATGCAGTGCTTGTAACAAACGGTGTATGGGAAAATACAGTTGGCGTGGTTAAGAGCATTAATCATGGAAAACAAATCGTTACTATCAACGTAGACATGTTTGGTCGTGAAACACCAGTAGAATTAAGTTTCACAGAAGTTAAAAAAATGTAACACATTTATATGTCTGTTTTGACAGACAGTGGGAGGGATTCCCGATAATACCACAATTTTAGGAGGTGCCTATCATGGCAAAGAAAGTAGAAGGATACATTAAATTACAGATCGAAGCCGGAAAAGCTACACCAGCTCCACCGGTTGGACCAGCACTTGGTCAGCACGGTGTAAATATCGTGCAGTTTACAAAGGAGTTTAACGCAAGAACAGCTGATCAGATGGGAACAGTTATCCCTGTTGTAATCACAGTTTATGCTGATAAGAGCTTTAGCTTTATCACAAAAACTCCACCAGCAGCAGTATTATTAAAGAAGGCTTGTAACATCAAATCAGGTTCAGGCGTTCCTAATAAGACAAAAGTTGCAACTATTACAAGAGCAGAAGTACAGAAAATTGCTGAACTCAAGATGCCGGATTTAAATGCTGCTTCAATTGAAGCTGCAACAAGTATGATAGCTGGTACAGCAAGAAGTATGGGTATCACAGTAGTAGATTAATTTGTAAATTATTAAGATTATAAACAGTGGGAGGAGTCTTCCGCTAATACCACTAGGAGGTTTTTTAAATGAAACGAGGAAAGAAATACGTAGAAGCAGCTAAGGCTATTGACCGTGCTACTTTATATGATGTTGCAGATGCTGTTGCATTAGTTAAGAAGACAGCAGTTGCTAAATTTGATGAAACTGTAGAAGTTCATATTAGAACAGGTTGTGACGGACGTCACGCTGATCAGCAGATCCGTGGTGCTGTTGTATTACCACACGGAACTGGTAAGAAAGTTAGAGTATTAGTATTCGCTAAGGGTGATAAGGTTGCTGAAGCAGAAGCAGCAGGAGCTGAATTCGTAGGTGGCGAAGAACTTATTCCAAAGATTCAGAACGAGAACTGGTTTGATTTCGACGTAGTAGTTGCTACACCGGATATGATGGGTGTTGTTGGTCGTATCGGTCGTGTACTTGGACCAAAGGGCTTAATGCCAAACCCAAAGGCTGGAACAGTTACTATGGATGTTGCTAAGGCAGTTGCAGATATCAAAGCAGGTAAGATTGAATACAGACTTGATAAGACTAACATTATCCATGTGCCAATTGGAAAAGCTTCATTTACTGAAGAACAGTTAGCGGACAACTTCCAGACGCTTATCGATGCAATCAATAAGGCTAAGCCAGCTACATTAAAGGGTCAGTATTTAAAGAGTGCTACTATCTCATCTACAATGGGACCTGGTGTTAAGTTAAATGTAGGTAAATTAGCAAACTAAAAAAATTGGTTGACATCCAATATATAAATGTGCTAGAATGCACATTGTGTTAAAAATCGTATGTAAATACGTAATGCCGAAGACAGTAGGTGCGAAAGCGTAAATGTTATCCATGCCTACCGAGGATTCTTAAGATATATTTGATTATATGACTTAATAAGCCTCTCGTGTCTTCATGAGAGGCTTTCGGCATTTTAATTATTATAAGGAGGCAGACAAATCATGGCAAAAGTAGAAATTAAGAAACCAGTGGTTGATGAAATTTCAGAATTGCTTAACGATGCTAAGGCAGCTGTATTAGTTGATTATCGTGGACTTACAGTTGAACAGGATACTAACCTTCGTAAGCAGTTAAGAGAAGCCGGAGTAGTATACAAGGTATACAAGAATACAATGGTTAACTTTGCTGTTCAGGGTACAGAATTCGAAGAATTGGCTAAGCATTTAGAAGGACCAACAGCTCTTGCAGTTTCTAAGGAAGATGCATCAGCACCAGCGAGAATTTTACACAATTTCTCAAAAGATGCACCAGCACTTGAACTTAAGGCTGGAGTAGTTGAAGGAACTTACTATGATCAGGCAGGTATTCAGGTTATTGCAAACATACCTTCAAGAGAAGTACTTATTTCAAAGTTACTTGGAAGTATGCAGTCGCCTATTACAAACTTCGCTCGTGTTATTAAGCAGATTGCTGAGAAACAGGAAGAAGTTGCATAACATTAAGTATTGTTAATTAAGAAAATTATTTAAAATGGAGGAAATTAAAATGACAACTCAGGAAATTATTGAAGTAATCAAAGGTTTATCAGTATTAGAATTAAACGATTTAGTTAAGGCTTGTGAAGAAGAATTTGGTGTTTCTGCAGCAGCAGGTGTTGTAGTAGCAGCAGGTGCAGCAGCAGGTGGTGCAGCAGATGAGAAGTCTGAATTTGACGTAGAGTTAACATCATTCGGTGAGAAGAAGATGGATGTTATCAAGGCTGCTAAGAACATCTTAGGATTAGGATTAAAGGAAGCTAAAGAATTAGTTGAGTCTGCTCCAAAGGTAATTAAGGAAGCTGCTTCTAAGGAAGAAGCTGAAGATCTTAAGGCTAAATTCGAAGAAGTTGGTGCTGAAATTACATTAAAGTAATTTGATTTGAAATGCTTATTAAGGCCATTCGCTTGTGCGGATGGTCTTTTTTTGTTTTAAAAAGGTATTCCCAAAATTATTCTAAAAACTTGTTGACACTATTTTCCTATTATGATACAATCGAGAATGCACTATTGTGGTGCAATGGGTGTACTATGCCCAAAAAAGCAGATTTTTTGCTCGAAAATATGCTTAATATATATAGAACAGGGGTGACATGTCACATGGAGCAGAACAGAATGCATCTGGTAAAATCAAGTAAAGGCATTAGAATGAGCTACTCAAGGCAAAAAGAGGTACTTGAGATGCCTAACCTTATTGAAATCCAGAAGGACTCTTACCAATGGTTTTTGGATGAGGGTTTAAAAGAGGTATTTGAAGATATTTCGCCGATTGAAGATTACAATCAGCATTTAAGCTTGGAATTTGTTGACTTTCAGCTGAATGTGGAAGATGCGAAATATTCAATTGAAGAATGTAAAGAGAGAGACGCAACCTATGCAGCTCCTTTAAGAGTTAAGGTTAGATTCCATAACAAGGAAACTGGCGCAATTGATGAACATGAAATTTTCATGGGTGATTTACCATTAATGACTGCAACAGGTACATTTGTTATTAACGGTGCTGAACGTGTTATCGTTAGTCAGTTAGTGCGTTCCCCAGGTATATATTATGGTATTGGACATGATAAGATTGGTAAGACATTGTATTCATGTCAGGTTATTCCTAACAGAGGTGCATGGTTAGAATATGAGACAGATTCTAACGATATTTTCTATGTTCGTGTTGATAGAACAAGAAAGGTTCCTGTTACAGTGCTTGTAAGAGCATTGGGTTATGGAACAAATGCTGAAATTATAGATTTGTTTGGTGAGGAACCAAAGATTTTAGCAAGCTTTGGAAAGGATACAGCAGAGAATTATCAGGATGGTCTTTTAGAATTATATAAGAAGATTCGTCCGGGTGAGCCTCTTAGTGTTGAAAGTGCAGAGAGCTTGCTTGCAAGTATGTTTTTTGATGCAAGAAGATACGACCTTGCAAAAGTAGGTAGATATAAGTTTAATAAGAAACTTGCATATAGAAATAGAATAAAAGGACACGCATTGGCAGAAGCAGTAACTGATATGACTACAGGTGAAATTATTGCAGAAGCAGGAACAGTTGTTACAAGAGAGCTTGCTGATAGGATTCAGAATGCGGCAGTTCCATTTGTGTGGATTCAGGGCGAAGAAAGAAATGTAAAAGTGATTTCGAATATGATGGTTGATATCGCTGAGTACGTTGATTTTGATTGCTCTTCTTTGGGTGTGAATGAAATGGTATTCTACCCTGTTCTTAGCGAAATTCTTGAGCAGAATGAGACAGAAGAAGATATTAAGACAGCTATAAGAAGAAATATTACTGAACTTATTCCTAAACATATTACTAAGGAAGATATCATAGCTTCCATTAACTATAATATGCATCTTGAAGCAGGTATAGGAACACAGGATGATATTGACCATTTAGGTAACAGGAGAATAAGAGCTGTTGGTGAATTATTACAGAATCAGTATAGAATCGGTCTTTCACGTATGGAAAGAGTAGTAAGAGAAAGAATGACTACTCAGGATCTTGACGGTATTTCGCCACAGTCATTAATTAATATTAAACCGGTAACGGCAGCTGTTAAGGAATTCTTCGGAAGTTCGCAGTTATCACAGTTTATGGATCAAAATAATCCGCTTGGAGAATTAACACATAAGAGACGTTTATCAGCACTTGGTCCGGGTGGTCTTTCAAGAGATAGAGCTGGATTCGAAGTTCGAGACGTTCACTATTCACATTATGGTAGAATGTGTCCAATTGAAACTCCAGAAGGTCCTAACATCGGTCTTATTAACTCTCTTGCTACATATGCAAGAATTAATGAGTATGGATTTGTAGAAGCTCCATATAGAAAGCTTGACAAAGCAGATCCTAAGAATCCTGTTGTTACAGACGAGGTTATATATCTGACAGCAGATGAAGAAGATAATTACGTGGTTGCTCAGGCTAACGAACCAATTGATGAAAATGGTCATTTTGTAAATAACCATGTATCAGGTCGTTATCGTGAGGAAACCTCTGAATTCGAAAAGGAAAAGATTGACTTAATGGACGTATCTCCTAAGATGGTATTCTCAGTAGCTACATCTATGATTCCTTTCCTTGAAAATGATGATGCTAACCGTGCGCTTATGGGTTCTAACATGCAGCGTCAGGCCGTTCCGCTTCTTACAACAGAAGCACCGGTTGTAGGTACAGGTATGGAAAGTAAAGCGGCTGTTGACTCGGGTGTGTGTGTTGTTGCTAAGCGTGCAGGTGTGGTTGAGCGTTCGACATCTAAGGAAATTACTATAAGATATGACGATGATAAGAGTGTTGAAACATATAAGTTAATTAAATTTGCAAGAAGTAACCAGAGTAACTGTTATAACCAGAAGCCTATTGTGTTTAAAGGCGATCATGTAGAAGCAGGTGAGGTTATTGCCGATGGCGCATCTACATCTAATGGTGAAATAGCACTTGGTAAGAACCCATTGATTGGTTTCATGACATGGGAAGGTTATAACTACGAAGATGCTGTTCTTCTTAGTGAAAGACTTGTACAGGATGATGTGTATACATCAGTTCATATTGAAGAATACGAAGCAGAAGCAAGAGATACTAAGCTTGGACCAGAAGAAATTACAAGGGATGTACCAAGTGTTGGAGATGATGCCCTTAAGGATCTTGATGAAAGAGGTATTATCAGAATTGGTGCAGAGGTTAGAGCAGGAGATATTCTTGTAGGTAAGGTTACTCCAAAGGGAGAAACAGAGCTTACCGCAGAAGAGAGACTTCTTAGAGCTATTTTTGGTGAAAAGGCAAGAGAGGTTAGAGATACATCTCTTAAGGTTCCACATGGTGAATATGGTATCGTTGTAGATGCTAAGGTATTTACAAGGGAAAATGGAGATGAGCTTTCACCAGGTGTAAACGAAACAGTTCGTATTTACATTGCACAGAAGAGAAAGATTTCTGTTGGTGATAAGATGGCTGGTCGTCATGGTAATAAGGGTGTAGTTTCACGAGTATTGCCGGTAGAAGATATGCCATTCCTTCCTAATGGACGTCCTCTTGATATTGTATTAAATCCTCTTGGTGTACCTTCGCGTATGAATATCGGACAGGTACTGGAGATTCACTTGAGCCTTGCAGCAAAGGCACTTGGATTTAACATTGCAACACCGGTATTTGATGGTGCAAATGAAGAGGATATTATGGATACTCTTGACATGGCTAACGATTACGTTAATACATCATGGGAAGAGTTCCAGGAAAAATATAAGGATAAGCTTAATCCGGAGATTATGCAATACCTTGGTGAACACTTAGATCATAGAGAAGAATGGAGAGGTGTTCCAATTAATAGAGATGGTAAGGTCAGACTTCGTGATGGTAGAACAGGCGAGTACTTTGACGGTGCAGTAACGATTGGTCATATGCATTACCTGAAGCTTCATCACTTAGTAGATGATAAGATTCATGCTCGTTCAACAGGTCCTTACTCACTTGTAACACAGCAGCCACTTGGTGGTAAGGCTCAGTTCGGTGGACAGAGATTTGGTGAAATGGAAGTTTGGGCACTTGAGGCTTATGGTGCATCTTATACATTGCAGGAAATCCTTACAGTTAAGTCGGATGACGTTGTAGGACGTGTTAAGACATATGAAGCAATAATTAAGGGTGAAAATATTCCGGAGGCTGGTATACCTGAATCATTTAAGGTTCTTCTTAAAGAACTTCAATCACTTGCACTTGATGTTAAGGTGCTTAAGGAAGATGATACAGAAGTAGAGCTTATGGAAACTATTGATTACGGTGATACAGATATTAATTCAGTTATCTCAGGTGCTGACAGACAGCTTGCCAGAGATGAAAAGGAATTTGAAAGAGCCGGATTCCAACAGAAGCAATTTGACAATGGCGAATTAGTAGATGTTGAAGAAGAAACTGATAACGCAGATGAATATGATTCAGCAGATGATTATGAAGAAGATTATTATGATGATTATGCAGATGATTATTCTGATGATGAAGAATAGAAGGGAGATCTTGTGATGGCAGAAACAACTAACGCAACTTATCAACCAATGACATTTGATAAGATAAAAATAGGATTAGCATCTCCAGATAAAATTCGTTCGTGGGCTAGAAGAACTCCTGAACCAGACAAACAGCAGAAACCAGAAGAATGGCAGAAATGGTTTGAAGCAGGAATTGTAACAAAGCCTGAGACAATTAACTATAGAACATTAAAGCCTGAAAAAGAAGGTTTGTTCTGTGAAAAGATTTTTGGACCAAGCAAGGACTGGGAATGTCATTGTGGTAAATATAAAAAGGTAAGATACAAAGGTGTTGTATGTGATAAGTGTGGTGTTGAAGTTACTAAGTCGAGCGTTCGTAGAGAACGTATGGGACGTATTGAACTTGCCGCACCAGTATCGCATATCTGGTATTTCAAGGGAATACCAAGTAGAATGGGTCTTATCCTTGACCTTTCACCACGTGTGCTTGAAAAAGTATTATATTTTGCATCTTATATCGTACTTGATGCGGGAGATACAGGTCTTCAGTATAAGCAGGTACTTTCTGAAAAAGAATATAGAGAGGCTTGTGAAAAGTGGGATTATAATTCGTTCAGAGTAGGAATGGGTGCAGAAGCAATTAATGAACTTCTTGAGTCTATTGATCTTGAAAAGGATTCAGAGGAGCTTAAGAGAGAACTTGAAAATGCATCAGGACAGAAGAGAGCAAGAATCGTTAAGAGACTTGAGGTTGTTGAGGCATTTAGAGCATCGGGAAACAAACCGGAGTGGATGATACTTAAGGTTGTTCCGGTAATACCACCTGATTTAAGACCTATGGTACAGCTCGATGGTGGTAGATTTGCCACATCAGACTTAAATGATTTATATAGAAGAATTATTAATAGAAATAACAGACTTCAGAGACTTCTTGACCTTGGAGCACCGGAAATTATCGTTCGTAACGAAAAGAGAATGTTACAGGAAGCTGTAGATGCTCTTATCGATAATGGTAGAAGAGGACGCCCTGTTACAGGACCAGGTAACAGAGCACTTAAGTCACTTTCTGATATGCTTAAGGGTAAGCAGGGACGTTTCCGTCAGAACTTACTTGGTAAGCGTGTTGACTACTCTGGACGTTCAGTTATCGTAGTTGGTCCTGAACTTAAGATTTATCAGTGTGGTCTTCCAAAGGAAATGGCAATTGAATTATTCAAGCCTTTTGTTATGAAGAAGCTTGTTGAAAATGGAAAGGCACAGAATATTAAGAGTGCTAAGAAGATGGTGGAAAGACTTCAAAATGAGGTTTGGGATGTGCTTGAAAAAGTAATCAGAGAACATCCGGTTATGCTTAACAGAGCTCCTACACTTCATAGACTTGGTATTCAGGCATTTGAGCCAATCTTAGTAGAAGGTAAAGCTATTAAGCTTCATCCGCTTGTATGTACAGCCTTCAATGCGGACTTCGATGGTGACCAGATGGCTGTCCATGTTCCACTTTCAGTAGAAGCGCAGGCAGAATGTAGATTCTTATTACTTTCTCCAAATAACCTTCTTAAGCCTTCGGATGGTGGCCCTGTTGCGGTTCCTTCGCAGGATATGGTACTTGGTATTTACTATCTTACACAGGAAAGACCTGGCGCTAAGGGTGAAGGAAAAGTATTTAAGAGCTTTAATGAAGCACTTTTGTGTTATGAAAATAAAGGTATTGATTTACATGCGATGATAAAGGTGCGTGTTTCGAAGACAAAGCCGGATGGCACAGTTGTAACAGGTACTATAGAGTCAACATTTGGTAGATTAATCTTTAATGAGATTTTGCCACAGGATTTAGGATTTGTTGACAGAGAAAAAGAAGAGAACTTCCTTCTTCCGGAAGTAAATTACCTCGTTGGCAAGAAGCAGTTAAAGAAGATTCTTGAAAAGGTTATCAACAATCATGGAGCTACTAAGACTGCAGAAGTTCTTGATGATATCAAGGCTATGGGTTACAAATATTCAACAAGAGCTGCTATGACAGTATCTGTATCAGATATGACAGTTCCGGAAAGTAAGCCGGTTATACTTGAAGAAGCTCAGAAGACTGTTGATAAGATTACACTTAACTATAAGAGAGGTCTTTTGACAGACGAAGAAAGATATAAAGAAGTTGTTCGTACATGGCAGGAAGCCGATGACCAGATTACACATGACCTTCTTAACGGACTTGATAAGTATAATAACATCTATATGATGGCTGACTCGGGTGCCCGTGGTTCTGACAAGCAGATTAAACAGCTTGCAGGTATGCGTGGTCTTATGGCAGATACAACAGGTAAGACAATCGAACTTCCAATTAAGTCTAACTTCCGTGAAGGTCTTGACGTACTTGAGTATTTCATTTCAGCGCATGGTGCTAGAAAGGGTCTTTCGGATACAGCTCTTCGTACAGCCGACTCGGGATACTTAACAAGAAGACTTGTTGACGTATCACAGGATTTGATTATTCGTGAGGTTGACTGTTGTGCCGGAAAAGCAATTCCATATATGGAAATTAAAGGCTTTATGGATGGTGCTGAGACTATTGAAAGTCTTGAAGAAAGAATTACAGGCAGATACGTTGCGGAGTCAATGTTTGATGCTAATGGTGAAATGATAGTAAAGGCTAATCATATGATTACACCTAAGCGTGCAGCTAAGATTATGGCAACAGGAGTTGAGTCGGTTAAGATTAGAACGATTCTCACATGTAAGTCGCATATAGGTGTTTGTGCTAAATGTTATGGTGCAAACATGGCAACAGGTCAGGCTGTACAGGTTGGTGAAGCTGTAGGTATTATCGCAGCACAGTCAATCGGTGAACCTGGTACACAGCTTACAATGAGAACTTTCCATACCGGTGGTGTTGCCGGTGGCGATATTACACAGGGTCTTCCTAGAGTAGAAGAATTATTTGAAGCAAGAAAGCCAAAGGGTCTTGCAATTATTGCAGAATTTGGTGGTAAGGCTGAGATTAAGGATACTAAGAAGAAACGTGAAGTTATCATCACAAATCAGGAAACAGGAGAATCTAAACCATATCTTATTCCATATGGTTCAAGAATTAAGATAATGGATGGACAGATGCTTGAAGCAGGCGATGAACTTACAGAAGGTAGTGTTAATCCGCATGATATCTTAAGAATTAAAGGAACAAGAGCAGCTCAGGATTATATGCTTAGAGAGGTTCAGAGAGTTTACCGTCTTCAGGGTGTTGAGATTAACGATAAGCATATCGAAATGATTGTTAGACAGATGCTTAAGAAAATTAAGGTAGATGAGGCAGGCGACAGTGAATTTATCGCAGGTTCAACAGTATCAGCTATAGATTTCAATGAAACAAATGAAAGACTTGTAGCAGAAGGAAAAGAACCAGCAGTTGGTACACAGATTATGCTTGGTATTACAAAGGCATCACTTGCTACTAATTCATTCCTTTCAGCAGCTTCATTCCAGGAAACAACAAGAGTTCTTACTGAAGCAGCTATTAACGGAAAGGTTGATCCGCTCATCGGTCTTAAGGAAAATGTACTTATTGGTAAATTGATTCCAGCAGGTACAGGTATGAAACAGTATCGTTCAGTTAGATTAAGTACTGATATTTCAAATCAGGAAGAAGATAAGGCGCATGAAGAATTAACAGAAGAGACATCTGAGGAATTGACAGAAAAAGCTGTTGAAGAAGTTACAGAATAAATAATGTGATGTACAAGGGAAGCTAAATGCTTCCCTTGATTTGTTGTGATGAGCCCAGTGACACACGTTTGTAAAACAATGTGAATAAAACATTATTTTTTTCTTGACATTTAGAAAAGCGAAATATATAATAAGTAGGCGTGCATATGGGCGTAGTGCGTTTGTTGTGCGCAAATACAAGGTTAACAAGGCCTAGATACAATATTTTAAATCAGGAGGTGAAAATAATGCCTACATTTAACCAGTTAGTAAGAAAAGGAAGAAAGTCAGCTGAAAAGAAATCTACTGCACCAGCTCTTTTAAAGGGATATAACTCTTTAAAGAAAAAAGCAACAGATACAGCAGCTCCTCAGAAGAGAGGTGTTTGTACAGCAGTTAAGACAGCTACTCCTAAGAAGCCTAACTCAGCGCTTAGAAAAATTGCCAGAGTTCGTCTTTCTAATGGTATCGAAGTAACAAGCTACATTCCAGGTGAAGGTCACAACCTTCAGGAGCATAGTGTTGTTCTTATCCGTGGTGGTAGAGTAAAAGACTTACCAGGTACAAGATATCATATCGTTAGAGGTACTCTTGATACAGCAGGTGTTGCAAAGAGACGCCAGGCTCGTTCTAAGTACGGCGCTAAGAGACCAAAGGATGCTAAATAGGAACAATTTATTCATAGGTTGAATGAAAAGTGCTCGGATTAGAAATATTGTTTATCTAGACATAGATACATTATCAAACCGTGCGCGAACACATTTAAAAGTGAGTACCGTTGAATTAATCAAATAGCAACATAAGATTGCTAGACATTATTAAGGAGGGAAGAACCGTGCCACGTAAAGGACATACTCAGAAAAGAGACGTATTAGCAGATCCAATGTATAACAATAAGGTCGTTACTAAGCTTATCAACAACATTATGTTAGATGGTAAGAAGGGTGTAGCACAGAAAATTGTATATGGTGCATTTGCTACAGTAGAAGAAAAAGCTGGTAAGCCAGCACTTGATGTTTTCGAGGAAGCTATGAACAACATCATGCCAGTACTTGAAGTTAAGGCTAGACGTATTGGTGGTGCAACATACCAGGTTCCAATCGAAGTTAGAGCAGACAGAAGACAGGCTTTAGCACTTCGTTGGCTTACATTGTATTCACGTAAGAGAGGCGAGAAGACAATGGAAGAAAGATTAGCAGGAGAAATCCTTGATGCAGCTAACAACACAGGCGCATCAGTTAAGAAAAAAGAAGATATGCACAAGATGGCAGAAGCAAACAAGGCTTTTGCTCACTACAGATTCTAATAAGAACTGTATTAGTTGTGTAATAACATTTAAAAGGAGGAAGAACCTTGGCTGGAAGAGAATATCCGTTAGAGAGAACCAGAAATATAGGTATTATGGCTCATATCGATGCTGGTAAGACAACATTATCAGAGCGTATCCTTTATTATACTGGTGTAAATCATAAAATCGGTGATACACATGAAGGTACTGCAACAATGGACTGGATGGCTCAGGAGCAGGAAAGAGGTATCACAATTACTTCCGCAGCAACAACTTGTCATTGGTCACTTGAGGTAAATGGTAAGAAGAATCCATCTGCTCCGGAATATCGTATTAACATCATCGATACACCTGGACACGTAGACTTCACTGTTGAAGTTGAGCGTTCACTTAGAGTACTTGATGGTGCTGTAGGTGTATTTGATGCACAGAATGGTGTTGAACCACAGTCAGAGAACGTATGGCGTCAGGCTGACAAGTATGGCGTACCACGTATGGCTTTCATGAACAAAATGGATAAGTTGGGAGCTGATTTCTTCGGCTCATGTAAGCAGCTTATCACAAAGCTTGGAAAGAATCCTGTTCTTGTACAGATTCCAATTGGTAAAGAAGATTCATTTAAGGGTATTGTAGACTTATTTGAAATGCAGGCATACATTTTCAATAACGATAAGGGTGATGACATCACAGTAGGTGAGATTCCTGATGATTTAAAGGATCAGGCAGAAGAATATCACGAAAAACTTATCGAGCAGTGTGCAGAGCTTGACGAAGAGTTAATGGAAAAATATCTTGAAGGAGAAGAACTTTCTATTGCAGACCTTAAAGCTGCATTAAGAAAGGGAACAATTTCAGGCGAAGCTATACCATGTCTTTGCGGAACAGCATATAGAAACAAGGGTGTTCAGAAACTTCTTGATGCTGTACTTGAGTATATGCCAGCTCCAACAGATGTTCCTGATATTACAGGACAGGATGAGGATGGAAATGAAATTACAGTTAAATCTTCAGATTCTGAACCATTCTCAGCATTAGCATTTAAGATTATGACAGACCCATTCGTAGGTAAGTTAGCATTCTTCAGAGTTTATTCTGGTACATTAAACTCAGGTTCATATGTACTTAATGCTACAAAAGGAAAGAAAGAAAGAGTTGGACGTATCCTTCAGATGCATGCCAACAACAGAACAGAAATTGACAAGGTTTACTCAGGAGATATCGCAGCAGCTGTAGGTCTTAAAGTTACAGCTACAGGTGATACAATATGTGATGAACAGCATCCTGTAATCTTAGAGTCGATGGAATTCCCAGAGCCAGTTATCGAGCTCGCTATCGAGCCTAAGACAAAAGATGCACAGGGTAAGATGGGTGAAGCTTTAGCTAAGCTTGCTGAAGAAGATCCAACATTCCGTGCACATACAGATAAGGAAACAGGACAGACAATCATTGCTGGTATGGGTGAACTTCATCTTGATATTATCGTTGACAGACTTCTTCGTGAGTTCAAGGTTGAAGCTAACGTAGGTGCTCCTCAGGTTGCATACAGAGAAGCAATTACTAAGGCAGTAGATGTAGATAGCAAGTATGCTAAGCAGTCAGGTGGACGTGGTCAGTATGGTCACTGTAAAGTTCACTTTGAGCCAATGGATGCTAACGGTGAAGAATTATTCAAGTTTGAATCAACAGTTGTTGGTGGTGCTATTCCTAAGGAATATATCCCAGCAGTTGGTGAAGGTATTGAAGAAGCTACTCAGTGTGGTACACTTGCAGGATTCCCTGTTGTTGGTGTTCATGCCACAGTATTTGATGGTTCATATCATGAAGTCGATTCATCAGAAATGGCATTCCACATTGCAGGTTCTATGGCATTCAAAGAAGCTATGCAGAAGGCATCACCAGTTATCCTTGAGCCTATTATGAAGGTTGAGGTAACAACACCGGAAGAATACATGGGTAACGTTATCGGTGGTCTTAACTCACGTCGTGGACGTATTGAGAGCATGGAAGATATCAGTGGTGGTAAGATGGTTAAGGCATATGTTCCACTTGCAGAGATGTTTGGATATGCAACAGTACTTCGTTCTGATACACAGGGACGTGGTAACTACTCAATGTTCTTCGAGAAATATGAGCAGGCTCCAAAGAATGTTCAGGATAATATTGTATCTTCTAGAGGAAGATAATAAAAATTATACTTGAAATTAAATGTATAATGAAATATAATTTAAAATAGCCGAGTCCTATAAGGACATAATCAAAATAATAAGATTTTTAAGGAGGATTACAAAAATGGCTAAAGCTAAGTTTGAGAGAACTAAACCACATTGTAATATTGGTACAATCGGTCACGTTGACCACGGTAAGACAACATTAACAGCAGCTATCACAAAGACACTTTCTGAAAGAGTTGCTGGTAACGCAGCTGTAGATTTCGAGAACATCGATAAGGCTCCAGAAGAAAGAGAAAGAGGTATCACAATCTCTACAGCTCACGTTGAGTATGAAACAGATAACAGACATTACGCACACGTTGACTGTCCAGGACATGCTGACTACGTTAAGAACATGATCACTGGTGC
>JAFQLS010000025.1 GCA_017396555.1 Lachnospiraceae bacterium
AAGTTCCAGAAGATGTCCCAGTATTAGGTGGAACAACATTTAATATTGATTTAGGAGATATCGAGTTACCTTTCAGTGTTGAAATGAATAAGGACGGATATACTATAGAGATAGATGGACCTAGTAAGGAAAAAGAAATAATACCAAATAGGCTTTCTATTGGAATTGGTGTTACAGGTGAATTAGAAGGTTCGTTTGATAGTCCGGAAGTTTCGGGTTCTTTAGAAGTTGAGTTTACTGTTACAGGTGAGTGGGAACAGCAGTTTATGGTTGGACCAGTTCCAGCAGTTGTAGAGATTGAAGTGGAAGGAAGTTTGTCAGCAACAGGTGAACTTATACTTAATTTCTCAAAAGAAGCAGAAGAAAAAATAAAAGGTACTTTGGAAGCCGCAATTGGTGCCAGTGTAAGCTTATTTGCAGGTGTAGGAGTTGCGAATATTGCATCTATAGGTGTGTATGGTGAAGTTGGACTTGAATTCGGATTCGTTATTTTACCAGCGAAAAATGCAGGATTAGAAAAAATTAGCTGGGGAGGAACTTTGGGATTAAAAGCTCAAGCTTTATTCTTGGAGGCAGAGTTACCATTGCTTGAGGGTGATGATTTTGTTATTTATCAACGTAAGAAAAAATATGAAGGTAACAGCATATCTTCGCCGGGAATGTCAATGTCTCAAATAGAAAGTGCTCTTGTTGATATGGATAATTACACGATATCACCGCTAACATCTACATCTACCAGAACTGAATGGTTAGGTGCAAATGTAACAGATACAAAAGGAACAATCCAGACGTTACAGGGTGCTGCATATGACATGATGACACCTAAGTTAGTAACGGCTGGTGATACAACGCTTCTTATTTACGAAGATGAAGACACAAACGCATCAATTGCAAATAGAAGCAGAATTAAGTATTCGGTATACAAGAATGGTAAATTTAACACACCGGCTTATGTCGAAAACACAGGATTTTCACAGTGTGGAGTTGATGTATATTCAAACGGAGAAAACATATATATTATTTGGCAGGAAGCAAAGCAAAGCCTTGCAGATGATGTAACATTACTTGATACAGCAAAGGCGATAGAATTAAAGGCAGCAAAATATGATAGCGCAACTGGTAGATTTGTTTCTCTTGGAACAATTACAAATAATAATATGTACGAATCACAGCCACAGATTAGTGCTGACGATAATGGCGTATACGCTGTATGGTCTGAAAATAGTGTGAATAATGTATTTGGTGTTGAAGGTACAAATAAAATCTACAAATCCGCATATAACTATGCAGAGGGAAGCTGGAATAGCAGTGTAGTTGTTGAAGACGTAGCTAGGGTAGATGCATTAGATATGGGTATGTTATCAGGCGAAATACATATGGCATATGCAGATAATGAGTCTGGCACAGGAAAGATAGTAAATATTAGTACTGCTGCAAGTTCGTTGATTACAAATGCTACAAACGTTCAGTTTGGTTATGCTGGTACAGAAGAAGCAGTTATTTGGCATAATGGTGCAAACCTTATGTATGCAGATGAAATGGGAATAGCTGGAAATGTACTCTATAACAAATCTACGGTGTTAGCTAACTCATATCAGTATATAAGTGATACGTCAGGAAATAATAGTATTGTATATTCTTATACAAACGAAGGGAAATCGCAGGTATATATGTCGGATTATGATCCTATAACTAAGGAATGGGGTAATGTTCAGGCGATAACTAATCAGAATGAATACCTTGAAAATGTTACAGGAACATATTCAAATGGAGAGTTAGTGCTTGCATTCAATCAGACACAGGCAACAGTCACAGAAGAAACAGTAGAAACAGAAAATGACCTTTGCTGTATGAAGATTGGAAAAGAAACAAAGTTAATTTTAGAAGAAGTAAATTATAACCTCGAAGAAGTAATACCTGGTGGAGAGGTAAAGCTTAATCTTCTTATGGCTAATAAAGGATTAAGAACAATAAAAGCAGAAGATATATTAATTACTGTTACAGATGAAAATGGCAAAGTAAAAGCTAGTGCAACTGCATCTAAATCAATAATTGCAGGAACAAAAGAAACACAGGAAGTAGTTTTGAATCTTCCATATGCACTTGTAGCACTAGATTACAATATCAATGTAAGCTGTAATGGAAACAATATGAATGAAACCATAACACTTGGATACGCAGATTTAACAATAAATCCAAAAGTATGTGTAGACCATGGTGAATATGAAGTTAGAGCAAGCATAGGAAACAATGGTGTAGAGGCAGCAGACGGAAAGGTAATCTTCTATAATAAATATGACGAGAGTCAGATATTTGGAGAAGAAAGCTTTGATGCGGTGAACTATGGTGAAAAAGCAGAAGTTGTATGTAAGCTTGATGACTCTATATATGATGGAAGTAAATCATTAACTGTGGGAATGAGAATAGAAACACCGGCAACTCAGTCAAATACAGATAATGATACAACAGGAATATATCTTGCAGGAAGAAAGAGTTCAAATCCATATCTTGTAATCTTTGATTACGATATAGAAGGATATGAAAATGTAAGAAAATATGTAGAAGAGGGAAAGGGAGTAAAATTCCCAGAAACACCGGTTAAGGCAGGATATAAGTTCCTTGGTTGGTATAATGGAAATGTAAAATATACAGAGACAACCTCTATTACAGAAAATATTACATTAGTTGCAAAATATGAAAAAATTAAAGAGCCTGAAAAGAAACCAACTGTTAATAATGATAAATTGCCTAAAGTAAATTCTACTATCACAAAGGATGGTATAATTTATAAGGTAACTAAATCAAATAAAACAGTAAAAACAGTTTCGGTACAAAAGTTAAGTAATATGAAAAAAACTTCAGTAAAGATACCGGCTACCATAAAAATAGAAGGTTATACATACAAGGTAACAGAGATATCGAAAGAAGCTTTCAAAAATGCAAAAAAACTAAAGAGTATTACAATAGTAAGCAATAATATTACAAAGGTTGGTAAAAATGCATTTAAAAATATTCATAAGAAGGCGGAAATATATGTACCATCAAAAATGTTAAAGAAATACACAAAGCTATTCAAGAATAAAGGTCAGGCAAAGACTGTTAAAATTAAGTGTATTCTTCCAAAGAAAAATACAAAGAAAGTAATAGGAGGAATAGGCTACAAAATAACAAAATCTTCAAAGACAAACGGAACGGTAAGTGTATATAGTCTTGTTAATAAAAATAAAACCTCTGTAACAATACCGCAGACGATTAAGATTGACGGATATAAATTTAAGGTAACGGTTATAGAGAAAAATGCATTTAAAAATGCCAAAAAACTTAAAATGATAAATATAAAAACATTATATTTAAAGGCTGTAGGAAAAAATGCATTTAAAAATATTAACAAAAATGCAAAAATAAAGGTCCCTGCAAGTAAGTTTAAAGCATATAGGAAGTTACTTAAGAATAAGGGTCAGGCAAAAAAGGTTTCAATAACTAAATAAATTTTAGAGTCTACGATTGATATAATATCGTAGACTCTTTTTATATTCCTTGCGATTTTATCTTTAATCAGATATAATAAATTAACGATAAGAAAGGTGGGAATAATATGAAAAAGCGTATTTTAGCTATGTTATTAGCTGCAAGTGTTGCTATATTAGGTGTAGGCTGTGAAACAGCTAATAACAATAAAGATAATAGTGAATCTAAAGCTCCTGATGCAGAATATTTATCAGAAGAAGAACAATTGTTTAATAAAATGTTTGATATTAATACATATGTAAAGATTGAGATAGATATATCTAATGAAGAGCTTATGAAAATTGAAGAAGATTATAATGTATATAGAAATCTTAATTCGAAATCTCCTATTTACAGAAAGGCTGATAAGGTAACATTTACTATCGGAGATGAGAAGTATGAGATAGAAGAGGTTGGTATAAGAATGAAGGGGAATACTTCAAGAACTTCGTTCTATAGTGAAGAAGAAGGTATGCATGATCTTGTACATTTTAAACTTAGTTTTGATGAGACTTTTGATGATCCTAAGTATTATGGTACTGATGCAAAGGTTTGGGAAAATGAAACTGATAAATTAGAGAGAGAAAAAAGAAAATTTGCTACTATGACAAGCATTGAACTTAAGTGGAATAAGAATTTTGATACAACATATGTTAGAGAAATTTATGCTAATGATATGTTTAGGGATTTTGGTTTGATGTCTCAGCATTGTAACGCAAGCAATTTTATATTATCAGGAACCAATATGGGAGTTTGGACAATCTATGAAGCTGTAGATAAACAATTTTTGAAGAAATACTATGGAAATAATGCAGAAATTGGAGATTTATATAAAGCGGCATGGTCAGCTTCTTATGGTAGTTGGCCACATTATGGTATAGATGATGAAGATGCAGGCAAGTCATATGTTTACGATTTGAAGACGAATAAAACAACATCAGATCATTCCTTGTTTAAGAATTTTATTGATGTGGTTAATGATAGAAGTGCTACAAAAGAAACATATGAAACAGTTTTGGAAGCAGAAGACTGGGTAATGTTTAATGCTGTAAGTTATTTTGCAGGTAATCCGGATGATTTTAGAAATAATTACAATAATCATTATGTGTATTTACAGCCTGATGGAAAAGCAAGATTCATTACATATGATAATGACAGAGTTTTCGGTATTACTGTAGACTGGAATCCTGAAGGAACAGGAATGACAGCAGTATCACCATTCTCAGAACTGGCAGATGGTCTTGGTCGTTTTCAGGAAAATCCTATTATTAGAAAAACAATTCTTGATGAAGATGGATTTTACTATAAAGAGTACAAAGAAGCTTTAGCAGAAGTTGCGTCAAGTAAATGGCTTACAAATGAACATTTTACAAAGTATTATGAAGCAGTTAAGAATAATTATGAATCGTGTGTTCAGCCAGATAATAGTTATAAAAATGCTGAGAAGACAGATTTTAAATTCACAATGGAAGGCGAATATGACGCAGGACCTAATATTAATATGTCATTTGAGGAATACGTGACAAGGAAAATGATTACATATAACGAAGCTATAGAGGAATAAGAAATGATTGCATATTTAAAAGGTATAGTTGCCGATGTAGAAACAGATAAAATAATAATTGAAAACAATAATATGGGTTTTAATGTATTCGTTACAGCTAATATGGCAATGAATACAGGAATTGGTGAAGAAATAATTCTTCACACTTATCTGAGTGTTAAAGAAGATGCAATGAATTTGTTTGGTTTTGCAACTAAAGATGAGTTAAAGGTGTTTAGGATATTGTTAGGTGTAAGCGGTGTAGGACCTAAGGGTGCGCTTGGAATATTGTCAGCATTAACACCTGATGAATTAAGGGTTGCAGTTATGTCGGACGATTCAAAAGCAATATCAAAGGCACCAGGGATTGGTAATAAAACTGCGATGAAGGTTATTATTGAGTTAAAGGATAAGCTTAATATAGAAGATATGCTAAATAAAGATTCTGATAATATAGTGGCAAATATCAGTAATGTGTATGATGAGTTGATTAATGAAGCATATCAGGCAATGGTAGCTCTAGGTTATTCACAGAGTGAAGCAATGAAGGCTGTTAAATCAGCTGAGATAAATGAAAAAACAACATCTCAGGATATTATTAAACATGCTTTAAAAACAATTCTATAGATTGGAGAAAAAATGGAACAGATTAGGTATGAAGAATCAGGCATTGACAAAAAGATTTTACGTGGAATAAAGGAAATGGGCTTTGAGGTCATGACGCCAATACAGGCACAGGCGATTCCTGTATTTCTTCAAGGAAAAGATATAATAGGACAGGCACAAACAGGAACCGGTAAGACAGCTGCATTTGGTATACCTATTATTCAAAATATTGATACATCAAGCAGGCATTTACAGGCACTTATCTTATGTCCTACAAGGGAACTTGCGATACAGGCAGCAGATGAGATGCGTAAATTTGCGAAATTCACACATGGAATAAAGATATTACCTATATATGGTGGTCAGGATATAGGCACACAGATTCGCTCACTAAAAGGTGGTGTTCAGATTATTGTTGGTACACCCGGACGAATTATGGATCATATGAAGAGACACACTATTAAGCTTAAGAATCTTAAGACTATTGTGTTGGATGAAGCAGATGAAATGCTTAATATGGGCTTTAGAGAAGATATAGAGACTATTCTTAATGACATACCAGAAGAACATCAGACAGCACTATTTTCAGCTACAATGCCACAGGCAATATTGGATATTACAAGTCAATATCAGAAACCTGATGCTGTTATGGTCAAGGTAGCAAGTAAGGAGCTTACAGTTCCGCTAATAAAACAATATTATTATGAAGTAAAGAAAGAGAATAAGATTGAAGCTTCATGCAGGTTATTAGATTACTATGTGCCTAAGAAAACCTTGATATTTTGCAACACCAAGAAAATGGTAGATATTTTGGCTGAAAGTCTTAAAGGTAGAGGATATCTTGCTGAGGGTCTTCACGGCGATATGTCCCAACATCAAAGAGATGTGGTTATGAAACGCTTTAAGGCAGATAGAGCTGATATACTTATTGCTACTGATGTGGCAGCAAGAGGTATAGACGTGGATGATGTAGAGGCGGTTATTAATTATGATATCCCACAGGATATTGAATATTATGTGCATAGAATAGGAAGAACCGGCAGAGCAGGAAAAAAAGGTCGTTCATTTACCTTAGTGGTTGGAAAAGAGATTTATAAAATCAGAGATATTGAAAAATCTTGTAAGACAAAGGTTAAGGCAAGAACTATTCCTTCGGGAAATGATGTTACTGCAACAAAAGCGCAAAGAATCCTTACAGAAGTTATAGAAATAATGAATGAGAAAAATCTTAACAAATCTATCAAGATTATTGAGCAGAAAATCAATGATGAAGATTGTACTGCTCTTGAAATTGCAGCAGCATTTCTTAGAAGAGAAATGGGTTCTGAGCCAAAGGATATACCTACGGAGGATTATTTTGCGGAGAAAAAGAAGAGAAAACTAAGTGAAGAAAGGAAGTTAGGAAGGAAGAATGATTCTAAGGCTATTTCGAAAAAAAAGAGAAATAATAAGTTCGATAGAAATGAGAATCATAGTGCATATAAAGTAAGAAAAAGTAGTAAGAATAAAAAGAATAGATAGTATTGACTTTTATGACCACTATTGATAAAATGACACATATTGAATAAATAAAGACTGTGATTAGGAGTATTAAGAGTACCAAATTTTCAGAGAGCTACCGGCTGGTGTGAGGTAGTAAGGAGGTCTCCCAACTCGCCTTTGAGTCCTTCCGGTGAATCTAAGTAGTCAGAAGCGTTTAATCTACGTTATAGGATAATAAGTGCATATACAATGGTATATGAATTAGAGTGGTACCGCGAATGGAATGTCCATACGTCTCTATGTTGAGATGTATGGATTTTTTGTGATAGCAACATGATTAATGTCAAACTATTGTATACTTTCAGCAGAAAGTATATTTGAATAGAGGGCGGATAAATCAAATGAAAAAACTAGTATTAATCTTAATAAGTACATTAACAATATTTATGTCAGCCTGTGGAAATACAAACGCTACGAAAGAAAGAGAACCATCAACCAGAGTGCCAAATTCAGTAGTAGGTAAGTGGTATGATAACGACCCTGACGAAGGTATGAGAATATGGGATTTTAATGACGACGGAATATATTATTTTACAAGTGAGAAAATGTATGGAAAAGAGGATGAAACATACGAAATATGGAGAGAAAATTATTCAGTAGAAGATAATATAATTTGCTTAAATGGGAGAAATATAGGTTTGGAATACACCAGTTATGGATTACGTTTAGTATATGATTCGGGATATGAGATAAAGTTATATGAATATAGAGAGGATGCAGTTAAACAGATAACTGACGAATATAAGGAAGAGACAGATAAATAGAGGGTTGAAAATCAAATGAAAAAACTAGTATTAATCTTAATAAGTACATTAACAATATTTATATCAGCCTGTGGAAATACAAACGCTACGAAAGAAAGAGAACCATCAACCAGAGTGCCAAATTCAGTAGTAGGTAAGTGGTATGACAATGATCCAGATGAGGGTATGAGAATATGGGATTTTAATGATGAGGGAATATATTATTTTACAAGTGAAAAAATGTATGGAAAAGAGGACGAAACATACGAAATATGGCGTGCAGAATATTCTATAGAGGGTGATACAATATATACATATAAAGAAGAGGCAACCCTAGAATATACAAGCTATGGATTTCGTCTAATATATGATTCGGGTTATGAAGTAAAGCTATACGAATATAGAGAAGATGCATTAGAACAGATATCTGAGGAAGATACGAAGGAAGAATATTATGAGAGTATTAAGGATGAGAATGGATGTGTAATAGAGGATGGAGTCCTTATAAGATATTATACAGAGGATAAGGAGATAACAATACCTGATAATGTAACAACTATAGGTTCGGCAGTAATAGTAACAGAGTTAGAAAATATAGATAAGCTAACAATTCCCGGAACTGTAAAGAAACTTGAAAGAAGTGCATTTAATGAAATACCTCTTGGCAAAGTAATAATAGAAGAAGGAATAGAAGAAATAGGAGATTATGCATTTACAGATAGCTATTATACAGAGATACATGTGCCTGAATCAGTAAATTATATAGGAGAGTTTGCTTTCAGATGCAGTGAACTAAATAATGCTGGTAAGATATATGTAAAGAAGGGTTCATATGCAGAAGAATATTTTAGTCAGTACAATGGAGACTATGATGGTGCAAAGATAATAGTTCAGGAATAATAAAAGGGAGGAAAATCCAATGAAAAAGGTTATATTAATCTTAATTAGTATATTAACACTGCTTATGTCAGCGTGTGGAAATGCAAATAGTGAAAAAGAGAGAGAACCTTCAACAAGAGTACCAAATTCGGTAGTGGGTAAATGGTATGAATATAGTAGTGATGAGGGGATAAGTATATGGAGATTTGAAGAAAATGGTGTATTTTATTACGCTTCTGAAGAGGCTTTTAGAAAAGAAGATGAAAAAAATATTATTAGAAGACGCGAATATTCTATAGAGGGTAATATGATATTTGTGTTTAAGGAATATTTAAAGTTAGAATACACAAGCTATGGATTACGTTTGATATATGATTCGGGTTATGAAGTAAAGCTGTATGAATATAGAGAGGATGCATTAGAACAGATATCTGAGGAAGATACGCAAGAAGAATATTATGAGAGTATTAAGGATGAGAATGGATGCGTAATAGAGGATGGAGTTCTTATAAGATATTATACAGAGGATAAGGAGATAACAATACCTGATAATGTAACAACTATAGGTTCAGCAGTAATAGTAACAGAGTTAGAAGATATAGATAAGCTAACAATTCCTGGAACTGTAAAGAAGATAGATAAAAGTGCATTTAATGAAACTCCACTTGGTAAAGTGATAATAGAAGAGGGAGTGGAAGAAATAGGAGATTATGCATTTACAGATAGCTATTATACAGAGATACATATACCGGAATCAGTTAAGTATATAGGAGAGTTTGCATTTAGATGTAGTGAACTAAATACTGATGGGAAGATATATATAAAGAAAGGTTCGTATGCAGAGGAATATTTTAGTCAGTATAATGGTGACTGCTATGGAGCAGAGATAATAGTTGAGGAATAGGGCGGATAATCTAAATGAAAAGAATATTATTAATCATAATCAGCACATTAGCAATATTTATATTAGCCTGTGGAAACACAAACACTACGAAAGAGAGAGAACCCTCTACAAGAGTACCAAACTCGGTAGTAGGTAAATGGTATGAATATAGTAGTGATGAGGGTATGAGAATATGGGATTTTAATGATGAGGGAATATATTATTTTGATAATGAAGAAATGTATGGAAAAGAGGACGAAACATACGAGATTGAGAGGTATGAATATTCTATAGAGGGTGATACAATATATATGTATAAAAGGGATGCAAGGATTGAGTATACAAGCTATGGATTTAGAATAGTATATGATTCTGGATACGAGATAAAACTATACGAATATAGAGAAGATGCAGAAAAACAAATACCTGATGAATATAAGGAATAAACAGATAAATAGAGGGAGGAAAAATCAAATGAAAAAACTATTATTAATCTTAATAAGTACATTAACAATATTTATGTCAGCTTGTGGAAACACAGACACTACAAAAGAAAGAGAACCATCAACCAGAGTTCCAAATTCAGTAGTAGGTAAGTGGTATGACAATGATCCTGATGAGGGAATGAGGATATGGGATTTTAATGACAAAGGTATATATTATTTTACTACTGAAGATGATTATGGAAAAGAAGATGAAACCTTTTCAATTAGAAGACGTGAATATTCTATAGAAGGCAACAAAATTCGTTTAGAAAGAAGGGAGGTAACTTTGGAATATACCAGTTATGGAATTCGGTTAATATACGATTCGGGATATGAGATAAAATTATATGAATACAGAGAGGATGCAGTAAAACTGTTATCTGATGAAGAAATAACAGATACATATTAATAATAAGGAGAGGAAGAATTATAATTATGAAATACTTAAAGATAGTATTAATGGGAATATTAATGGTAATAATGTTTAATGTGATGACAATAAGAGCAGAGGCAGCAACAAAAACAGAGGATGGATATACATATTCTACTGATGGAACACGTACATCATATACATTAATTTACGAAGAACGTATTAGTAATTATAAAGTTGTAGAAAGAGATATTGAAACAAGTAAAAAGGAAAACAATATTTTGTCTGACTATATGATAGCTTATAACACCCAATATACCATTCCAGGACTACGTAATACGAACGTCCTTGGTGAAAATTGTGATACAATGATACCACAAGGCATATGCAGAATGGATAATTACATACTAGTTACAGCCTACGATTACGAAGAAGAATTCAAATCAGTTATATATGTAATTGATACAAGTGGAAAATTACAGGCAACCTTAGTATATAACAAGAAATGTCATATGGGTGGAATAGCATATGACGGAAAATATGTATGGATAGCAGAAGGTGGAAAAGGAAAATATAAGAATGGCGTTGGAGCAATTAGTAAGTCCGTTATATTAGAGGCTGTAAAGATTTCAAAAGCAAAAGGTGCCAAATCAATAAAGCTTAAAAATATAAAATGGACACAGGCAAAAGAACTTGAAAGCACAAGCTATTGTACATATTTTGATAATAAGCTATGGATTGGAACATTTGATAAACATAATAGTAGCGATATATATGGGTACATAACCAATTGTTCAGGTAGCAAACCTACATTAAATCCGTGCAGATATATATTGACACGTATGAGAACACAAGGTATAACTTTTTATAAAGATTCTAGTGGAGTATATCTTGGGGTATCAACATCATACGGAAGGAAAAATGATTCTGTTATCAGATGTTATAAATTAGACGACTATTATGCACCGGAATTTACTGAAAATGGAGTGCCGGAGATATGGTTAGAATCAGCATACAGAACAATAACATTACCGCCCATGTTAGAGCAAATAACCGTGCATGGTGTTTTTATGTATGTTATATTTGAATCAGGAGCCAGACCATATGTGGATGGTTCTGATGGTAATGGAAAAGCAACAAGAGTAATGTCAAACTATTGTATACTTTCAGCAGAAAGTATATTTAAATAGAAGGAGGAAGAAAGAAAAATGGAAAAAATGTATTCGCCAAAAGTAATTGAAAAAAAATGGCACAAGATTTGGGATGCTGAGAAAGCATTTGCTGCTACAGAGGATTACTCTAAGCCAAAGTACTACGCTTTAGTAGAATTCCCATATCCATCTGGTCAGGGACTTCATGTAGGACACCCAAGACCGTATACTGCACTTGATATAGTTGCAAGAAAGAGAAGGATGCAGGGATATAACGTATTATATCCAATGGGTTGGGACGCATTTGGTCTTCCAACTGAGAACTATGCGATTCAGAACAAGATTCATCCAAGAATCGTTACAGAGAATAACGTTCAGAGATTCAAGGAACAGTTACAGTCACTTGGTTACTCGTTTGATTGGGACAGAGAAATTAACACAACTGATCCTGATTATTACAAATGGACACAGTGGATATTTATGAAGTTATTCAAGGAAGGCTTAGCTTATAAGAAGGAAATGCCAATTAACTGGTGTACATCTTGTAAGGTTGGTCTTGCAAATGAAGAGGTTGTTAATGGCGTATGTGAGCGTTGTGGTAGCGAAGTTGTTCGTAAGGTTAAGAGCGAATGGATGCTTAAGATAACAGAATACGCTGACAAATTAATCGACGGCTTAAATGATGTGGATTATATTGAAAAGGTTAAAGTATCACAGGTTAACTGGATTGGACGTTCAGAAGGTGCTGAAGTAGATTTTGCTCTTGCTGGAAAGGAAGATAAGCTTCGTGTGTATACAACAAGACCTGATACATTATTTGGTGCTACATATATGGTAGTTTCACCGGAGCATCCATATATTGACAAATACCAGTCAGAAATCTCAAATTGGGACGAAATAATTGCATACCGTGAGGCGGCTGCTAAGAAGTCAGAATTTGAGAGAACAGAATTAGTTAAAGAGAAGACAGGTGTGGTTCTTGATGGTCTTAAAGCAATTAATCCTGTTAACGGCAAAGAAATTCCTATCTGGATATCAGACTATGTACTTATGACATATGGTACAGGTGCTATTATGGCTGTACCTGCTCATGATGACAGAGACTGGGATTTTGCTAAGAAATTTAATCTTCCAATGATTCAGGTTGTTGAAGGAACAGAAGGAGCTGTAGACATTAATGAAGCTGCATTTACAGATGTAGCTACAGGTAAGCTTATCAATTCTGATTTCTTAAATGGACTTGAAGTAACAGATGCTAAGGAAAAAATGAAAGAATTCCTTGAAGAAAAGGGAATTGGTAATAGAAAAGTAAATTATAAGTTAAGAGACTGGGTATTCTCTAGACAGCGCTATTGGGGAGAACCTATTCCAATTGTTGAATGTGATAAATGTGGATATGTAGCAATTGATGAAAGTGAGCTTCCATTAATGCTTCCGGAGGTTGATAGTTATATGCCTACAGATAATGGTGAATCACCACTGGCAGCAATGACTGACTGGGTTAATACAATATGTCCATGCTGTGGTGGCCCTGCTAAGAGAGAGACAGATACAATGCCACAGTGGGCAGGTTCTTCATGGTATTTCTTAAGATACACAGACCCTAAGAATACAGAGGCACTTGCAAGCAAGGAAGCACTTGATTACTGGTTACCAATAGACTGGTATAATGGTGGTATGGAGCATACAACACTTCATTTATTATATTCTCGTTTCTGGCATAAGTTCTTGTATGACCAGAAGGTAGTACCTACACATGAGCCATATCAGAAGAGAACTTCACATGGTATGATTCTTGGAGAAAATGGCGAGAAGATGTCAAAGTCAAGAGGAAATGTAGTTAATCCTGATGATATAGTAAATGAATTTGGTGCAGACACACTTCGTACTTATGAAATGTTTATTGGTGCATTTGAACTTAGTGCTTCATGGTCACAGGATGGTGTTAAGGGATGCCGTCGTTTCCTTGACAGAGTATGGAAACTTATGGATATTGTTAGTGATGAAGATGGTTATTCTAGTGATATGGAAACTAAGATGCATCAGACAATAAAGAAGGTTAGCAATGATTTTGAAAATCTTAAATTCAACACAGCTATTGCAGCAATGATGGCTCTTATTAATGATTTCTATAAAAAAGATTCAGTTACAAAGGGAGAACTTAAGACATTAATTACACTTTTAAATCCTGTTGCACCACATATGACAGAAGAAATGTGGGAAATGCTTGGATTTGAAGGAAGATTGTACCAGACAGCATGGCCTGAATATGATGAGGCTAAGACTGTAGAATCTACAGTTGAAATTGCTGTTCAGATAAATGGTAAAACTAAGACTACTTTAGCTATTGGCAAGGATGATCCAAAGGATGATGTAATTGCCAAAGCAAAGGAAGCCTTAGGAGATAAACTTAATGGAACAATTGTTAAGGAAATTTATGTTCCTGGAAGAATTGTTAACATTGTACAAAAATAATTTAAGAAACGGGAGGGCAAAACATGAACGTAAAAAAAATGTTTAAGTCCGTTCTTGGTGTGATGCTTGCTTTAGTTTTAATGCTTGCATCGGCTATGGAATTTGGACCAATTGTTACAGCAGAAGCTGCTGGCGAAGTAACAGTAAGATTTCACTTTCAAAAAGCAGGTGGAGTAGGAAATCTTCAGGTTTACACATGGCTTCCAAATAAGGAAGGAAAGCACCATCCATTTACATCAACAGATGATTTTGGAAGTGTGTACACTCAGGAGGTTGCATCAACAGTATCTCAAATGGGATTTATTATTACAGATACAAGCTGGAATAAGGATTATGCAGAGGACAGATTTGTAGATTTGTCAAAGGTTACATCGGGATATGTAGATGTATATATTTCTTCGGGAAATGCAGCATTTGCAACATTTACATCAAGTAATGGTGTTGTTCCTTTTGAAGTTATTAATGCTTCGATAAAAGGATTAGATGAAATTGAAGCTGTATTTACCAAGAAGTCAAATAATCCTAAGTCGGATATTAAGGTTTATGATAAGAATGATAAAGAACTTGATATCGAAAGTGTAACTTATGGTAGTGGCACGAAAGCAGTTATTAAGCTTGCTAAGGAAATCGACCTTGGTTCAGCATATACTGTGAAAACAACAAGCGGAAGTGGTGAGGCTACAGCAAGAATTGATTTTAATAGCGAATATTTTGAGGAAGCATTTACTTATGAAGGAGATGACCTTGGTGCTAATTATACAAAAGCAGCTACTACATTTAAGGTATGGGCACCAACTGCGGATGCTGTAAATGTATTATTGTTCTCATCAGGTCAGGTAAAAAAGGTTGACAAGGGAACTCACAAGATGACAGGAGGTACATCTGCTGAGAAGGGTGTATGGACTGTAACCGTAAATAAAGACCTTAAAAACGTTTATTATTTGTATCAGGTAACTGTTAATGGTAAGACAGTACTTGCTATGGATCCATATGCAAGAACAGGTGATACTACAAATGATAATCCTGTAGAATCAAACTATTATGTTGGACAGAGAGGTATGGTTGTTGACCTTAAGTCTACAAATCCTAAGAATTGGAATAAGGATAAGAGAAAAACACTTGAAAATAATACAGATGCTATTATTTATGAGACAAGTGTAAGAGATTTTTCATCAGATGCAGATTCAGGTATTGCAAAGAAGTATATGAAGAAATATCTTGCATTTACACAGAAAAACACAAAGAATTCAAAGGGAACAAAAACTGGTATTACATATGTTAAGAATCTTGGGGTTACACATATTCAGTTAATGCCAACATTTGATTTTAGTGGAACAGAAGAAAAGTCAATGACAAACTACAATTGGGGATACAATCCTGTTAACTATAATATTCCGGAAGGAGCATTTTCTACCGACCCAACAGATGGTAATGTTAGAGTTAATGAATATAAGAGAATGGTTCAGAGTATTCACTCAAATGGAATGGGTGTGTCAATGGACGTTGTATATAATCATGTAAATAATGCAACTACATTCTCATTTAATAAGATTGTTCCTGGATATTTCTTTAGAGGATCAAATGGTTCAGGCTGTGGTAATGATGTAGCTTCTGAAAGAAGTATGGTAAGTAAATTTATCGTTGATTCAGTTGTGTATTGGGCTGATGAATATCACCTTGATGCATTCAGATTTGATCTTGTAGGCCTTCTTGATGTAGATACAATGAATGCCATAAGAAAGGCTGTAGATGAAATTGACCCTAACATTATGTTATATGGTGAAGGATGGACTCTTGGAACATCTACAACAAGACAGGTAGCTCTTGCAACACAACCAAATACATCTAAAATGGATGGAGTTGGTATGTTTAATGATGTAATCAGAGATGCTATAGGTGGTAGCAATGATGGTTCATCAAAGGGTTATGCTACAGGTAATCCTTTCCACAGAGTAAGTGACCTTAAATATGCAATTAAGTCAAGCACTTACTATAATAATGATCCTAATTTAAATATTAATTATTTATCATGTCATGATAATTATACATTATGGGATAAGATTACAAAGTCTAATGGTGGTCTTATTAAGGAAACAAAGGTTAAAATGAATAAGCTTGCAGCTGCAATGAACTTTACATCTCAGGGTATTCCTTTGTTCTTATCAGGAGAGGAATTCTTAAGAACAAAGAATGGTGATCATAATAGTTATATGTCTCCTGACTCTGTAAATTTAATGGATTGGTCATTGGTTGATGATAATAAAGATGTTGTTAATTATTATAAGGGACTTATCGCGTTTAGAAAGATGCATAAGGGTCTTAGAATGACAAGTGAAGCTGAGATTAATAAGAATCTTAAGTTTATTTCTTCAATGAATAATGTTATTGCTTATACAATAGATGCTAAAAATGTTGGAGATATATCAGATAAAATTTTAGTGGCTTTTAATCCGAATTCATCAGAACAGAAACTTACACTTCCAACTGGAAAATGGCAGGTGTGTGTAAATGGAAAAAAAGCAGGAAATGTTTCTTTAGCTACAGTATCAGGCAAGCTTAAGATGGATGGTTATAGCGCTTATGTACTTGTTCAAGGAAAAGTAAATACTATTTCCGGTGCTAAGGTTTCTAATATCAAGAATGTTGCAGTTACCGGAAAGGCAGTAAAGCAGCCATCACTTAAGGTTGTACTTGAAGGAAAGACATTAACACAGGGTAAGGATTATACTGTAACATACAAGAATAATAAGAAAATTGGTAAAGCTAGCTTTGTGGTTAAAGGTAAAGGATGTTATAAGGGATATACAAAAACCTATACATTCAAGATTACACCGGCAAAAGTAAAATTATCAAATGTTAAAGCAGGAAAGAAGAGAGCAACTGTAACTTGGAAGAAGGCTAAAGGAGCTCAGGGATATCAGGTGTATATGTCAACCAGCAAGTCTGGCAAATACAAACAGGTAAAAGCAATTAATAAGAGTGGAACTGTAAAATTTGTTAAGAAAAACCTTAAAAAGGGAAAAACTTATTATTTTAAGGTTAGAGCATATAAGAAGGTAAGTGGAAAAACTTATCTTGGTTCATTCTCAACGGTTAAGAGTGTTAGAGTGAAATAAAGGATGTGAATTAAATGTATACTAACAAGACAATGATGCAATTCTTTGAATGGTATTTAAAGCCTGATTCAACCCATTGGAACAGAGTTAGAAAAGAGGCTGTAAATATAAAGGAAGCAGGAATAACATCTGTATGGCTTCCGCCTGCGTATAAAGGCGCAGGCGGGGTTAAAGATGTTGGTTATGCTGTTTATGACCTGTATGATTTAGGAGAATTCAATCAAAAAGGAACTATTCCGACTAAATATGGAACTAAGGATGAATATTTAGAGGCTATAAAGGAACTTAAAAAGCAAGGAATAGAAGTTCTTGGAGACATTGTTCTTGGGCATAAAATGGGTGCAGATGAACAGGAAAGAATATTTGCATATGGTAATGATGAGTATGACAGGAACAGACAGATCTCTGGTAAACAGAAGGTAAGAGTTTGGACAAAGTTTACTTTTCCGGGAAGAAATAATAAATATTCTGATTTTAAATGGGATTGGACAAATTTCCATGCAACAGATTTTAATGCTGAAAATCATGAAACCGGTGTTTATAAATTTATCGGAAAAGAATGGGATGAAGATGTAGACTATGAATTTGGTAATTATGATTACCTGATGGGTGTGGATCTTGATATGAGTGACCCTGAGGTTGTTGAAGAACTTGATAAATGGGGCGAATGGTACTATGATTTTACAGGAATAGACGGTTTTAGAATTGACGCTGTTAAACATATTGATTTTAATTTCTTTAGAGAGTGGCTTAACAAGCTTCGTGAAAAGAAGGAAAAGGATATATTTGCAGTTGGTGAATACTGGAATGCAGAACTTAATATTCTTGAAAATTATATAAATAAGACAGAAAGAGCATTGTCGTTATTTGATGTTCCACTACATTTTCATTTTTATCATGCATCTAGAAGTAATGGTTATTACGATATGAGATATATTTTAAAGCATACTCTTGTCGGAACTGACCCGGAACTTGCAGTAACATTTGTGGATAATCATGATACACAACCGGGACAATCGTTAGAATCATGGGTGTTAGAATGGTTTAAGATTCATGCATATTCGCTTATATTATTAAGAAATGATGGAATACCATGTATATTTTATGGAGATTATTATGGAATACCTCATGATAAAATTAAGCCGGTTAAGAATCTTGATAAATTGCTAAAAGTACGACAAAATAAGAATTATGGAGTGCTACATGATTATTTTAATGATTGTAGTATAATTGGTTGGTCTAGAGAAGGCGTAGATGAAATTGCTGATTCGGGACTTGTTGTTATTATGACGATAAGTGAGGGCGGTAACAAAAGAATGTACGCCGGAAAGCATTTTGCGGGACTGACTTTTGTAGATGTTCTCGGAAATGTAGATGAAGAAATTATTATAGATGAAAATGGTTTCGGTGTATTTGAGGTAGCAGATGGAAGTACTTCAGTATATGTTCTTAAGGAAGGACAAACTGTTCCTAAAAGAAGTGAAGAAATCTTTAAGGATGAAGTTGAATTCGGTGCGTTAGAGGATATTCCGGATGGTGTAGAACCAGAATTGTTTTTTGGAAGTAATTACACTAACAAAAGAATTTACGAACCTGAAAATATAGAGGAAATATTTGAAAATAATGTTACCGAAGCATCGGGACAGTCAGAACAGAATTAATAATTTAAAGGCAGAAATACTACAAAAGTAGTGTTTCTGCCTTTTTCTATTTGTGGCGTTTGCTGAGAAGAAATGCCATTTTTTTAATCATGTCAATTTTTTTAATTTGTTCAGGTGACATATTGGTTTTAAGTACATCAATGATCAGCTCTGTTTCGTTATCAGAAAAATATATCCCTTTTGAACTGGCTTCACTTGTCTGTTTTATAAAAAATGGAATTATAGCTTCGTTTGATAATCCTTTTGCACTTAAAATTATATTTGTTAAAGCATCAAGCTTTTCAGGCGAAATATTATTTAGTCTTTTATCATTTTTCCAGTCATCACTATTGTTATATGTCATTATAATACCTCCTGTGTTATGTCGCTTGTCCGTCACTGTTTATCATAGTTGAATACATTTCAAACATACTCATGGCTGTTAAAATCGAATCTATTTTTTCCTTTTCGTTATCGTCTAAAATTTTCTTGATATCATTTATCATATTGCCAGATGTTCTTTTTTCTTTTTCTACTGAACAAATACCTATTTCATTTTTTTGATCTGAGTTATTAAAAAATCTTATAGTGTTTTGTAGTTCTTTAAAAACAACATACATAGACAACATTTTTTGTTGCTCCGGATTAAAGTAGGGAATTGCTGTTTTCATAATTTTAAGTCTTTTATCTGAAATTGCGTTATCAAAAAGATGGTTTGTATCCATATTATTCCTTTCTAAGTTTGTCTTTATATAATATTCAAGGGTATAGAAAATTATTCTTAAAAGTGAAAGAACCTGAAATTAATCAGGCTCTTTCCGGTGATGGCTTCTAGATAATTAGAAGCAACCACAACCACAGCTGCAGCCGTTATTTCCACAGATGTTATTTGAACCACCACAGAATAATAAGAGAAGGATAATCCAGAGACAGTTGTTGTCTCCACATCCGCATCCGTCGTTGTTTCCACAGAATAATAGGATTAAGATAAGCCAAAGACAGTTGCTTCCGTTACCTCTTTCATTATTACATCCGCATACGTTGCCACAATTTGTTGCTGCTAAATCACTCATTTTTTTCCTCCAAAAATTTTGATTACAATACATAATATGTGTCAGTGCTTGCCTAGTTTCATCAAATCAAAAAAATATTTTAACATAAATATATTTCTCTGAATTTTATATATTAAGGAGGTGAATGTATGAATATAGTTCGCAGGGAGTTTGATATTGATGTCCTTCATGCTAAAGGAATAAAAGGAAAAAATATAAATGTAGCAGTAATAGATACAGGAGTATTTGTTAATCATATAGATTTGAAAGATTCGGTAATTATGCAGATTGATATGCTTTCAAAAAGAAGGAATTCATATGATATAAATGGTCATGGAACACACATTGCAGGGATAATACTGGGCAGAGGGAAACTTTTGAATGGCCAATATAAAGGCATAGCACCTGAGGCAAATCTTATTTCGGTTAAAGTACTTGATGATAAGGGAAAAGGTAAAATAAATGATGTGATGAATGGTTTGGATTGGATAATTAGAAATAAAGAAAGATATAATATTTCAATTGTTAATATGTCGGTTGGGGCCAATAATATTGATAGAAGAGATGAAAAATTATTAATTAATAAGGTTGAAAATTTATGGGATGCAGGAATAGTAGTTGTTGCCGCGGCTGGAAATAACGGACCTAAAAAGAGTAGTATATCGGTACCAGGTAACAGTAGAAAAATAATAACAGTTGGAGCTTATGATGATAATAAACCCGTTTATATAGATAAGGATAATAGTATGGTTAATTATTCAGGAAGAGGGCCTACTAAGGAATTGGTTGTCAAACCGGAGATAGTTGCGCCAGGCTATAAGATAAAATCATGTTCCAATAATGGTAAATATGAGGTGAGAAGTGGTACGTCCATGTCAACACCTATAGTTTCGGGAATGTGTGCCTTGCTTCTTGGTAAATATCCAAAGACAAGTCCTAAAGAGGTTAAAGATATTCTTTATGAGACAGCAATTGATCTGGGTTTGCCAAAAAATACGCAGGGGTTTGGTAAATTAAACCTTCAAAAATTCTTATTGAGAGAATAACTAATTTGTTATATACTAAAGAAAATGCGTTTTATAAGGAGAATGTCGTGAAAAATATTTGGAATATATTAGAAATAGATGCTACAAAAGATGAAGAATTAATTAAAAAAGCATATAGAACAAAGCTTATGCATACTAATCCTGAGGATGATCCTGAAGGCTTTAAAAAGTTGCGTGAGGCATATGAAGAGGCAGTAAAACTTATTTACGAATCGGATGAAGAAGTTGAAGATGATACACCTAAAACAGAGGTTGATTTCTGGCTTGTGAAGGTAGAAGAAATTTACAAAAACTGGAAGAGAAGGATAGATGTTAATGAATGGAAAAAAATCCTTGAAGATGAAGTGTGTATTGCATTAGATACATCTGATGAAGCGTCAGAAAAACTGCTTGTTTTTCTGATGCAAAATTATAATATAATTTATGAAGTATGGAATGAAATTAATAAGACATTCGATTATCTTAATCTAAAATCCGAAATACGTGAAAAATTTCCTGAAGGATTTTATAATTTTGTATGTACTCAGATTTCATATAAGACATTTCTTGATTATAGTGAACTTAAAGGCGATAATGATGCACCTTATGACGAAACTATTAATAATTATTATAGTTTGAAAAGAGCTATGGATGAAGAAACAGAAAGTGAAGATTTATGTGGAATTGTAGAGAGCATTGAGGCATCAGGCATTGAACATCCATATTTCACAACCGACATTTTAAGATATGCCATAAAATATAAATCAGACAATATAGAATATATTAATAATTTGATATCAAAAGCAGAAGCATCAAATGAAAATTTTTATGTATATGCATATCTTTGTGAAGCATATATGTTCCTTGAGGATTACGAAAAGGCAGGATATTATATTAATAAGTCAAGAGAACTTAATAGTGAATTTATTAATGGTGAACTTATTTATATAAAATATCTTATGACAGTTGGAAATTATTCAGAGGCAAAAGAAAAGAGTGCCGATTTTTTGGAGGAGCACGGTAATCATCCGGAGGGACTTAAGTATATGCGAGAGTCTAATGAGATTATTATGCGAGATTACAAGGAAAAAGCTGATGCAGGTGACGAGGATGCGTTACTGGAGCTTGGATGGTGTATGTTCCAAAATGAAATGTTTGTAGAAACTATAGAAATGCTTGATAAGTACGAGCCTGATAAAGAGCATTACTTTGATTATTGTAATTTGTACGGGCGCTGTGCCATTGCCGGCGATATGTACGAAAAAGCACTTAATTATCTTATTAAGTGGAATAGATTAATTACAGAGCTTGTAGATGATGGGTCGGAAAAATATAAGAAGAGAGTTAGAAGATTAGCTTATTCATATTATACAATTGCATGTTGTGGTGCTATGCTTGCGCAGAAACATATGTATAATGCTGATTATGAGCAGAGGCGTGTTATGTTCAGGATGGCAGAGGATAATATGAAAAAAGCAATAGAAAGTGAAAATGATGAAAGAGAACTTTATCATTACAAGGAACGCCTCGCTTATTTATATGTTAAAAATGAATATCCGAATGAGGCAATTCAGATTTGTAATGAAATAATTGAGAGAGAACCTCAGTATTATCCGGCTTATTGTGTAAGACAGATGGCTTTCTTTGCTATGAAAAACGGACAAGGGGTAATAGACGATTTCTATAATTCGATAGACATATATCCTTTGAATCCGGAAGTATATGAATACGCAATTAAAGCGTTTATTAATTATGAACAGTATTCAGATGCAAAGAATATTATTGAAAGAGCAAAAGAAAACAATGTTACATCATTAATAATAGAAACATTAAATACTCTTGTTGATAGGTGTATAGCCGAAAATACTCCTGAGAGTGTTGATAAAGCTATTAAAGAATTGGATAAGCTTGAAGAAAATATGTCGGTCTATGTTGCAGAAGGAACATCAAATGATAGTATAGCTGAATTCTATTATAATAAAATGCTTAATTATATTAAAACTAACTCTTATGAGAATGCATTGTTTGAAATTAAGAATGCGATGAAATACAATAAATACCCATTCAAATATTTATGGTATTGTGCAGAACTCTATATAAGAATGGATAAATTAGAAGAAGCTTATAATATATATAATGAGGCTATTTTAGCAGGAAGAGAAGAGGCAGAGGCTTATTATAATATTGGTAAGATAATGTCTAAATTGAATTCAAAGACAGATGAAATAATTAAGGTGTATGAAAAAGGTCTTAGTCTCGAACCGGATCATTATGCCTTAAATGATATGCTTGCAGAATTATATATTGAGAAATTTAAAAGAAACGGAAATCATAAGTACTATGAGATTGCGATTGAATATGAAAATAAACAGATAGAAGTTAATCCGGGAGCATATGTTCATGTTAACAGAGGCCTTATGTATCTTGACAATGGTGAATTTGAAAATGCTATTATTGATTTTGAAAAAGCAATAGAATTTGAGCCTAATGATATATATGCCTATAACAATATTGCTTATACCTATAAACGTCAGTGCGAATATGAAAAAGCTGTAGATGTATACAAAAAAGGCTTGGAATTAGATGTGGATGAGTCTAAAGAAATTCTACATAGAAATCTGTATATTGCATATTTACTTCTTGGTAGATATGAAGAGGCAAAAGAACAAGTTGAATTAATGATTAAGGAATACTATGGTGGACAAGCAGGATTCGATATGTTTGGTGAAATTTTCAGTCATTCAGGAGAATTTAAGAAATGTCTTGAAGCAGAGGAAAGATTCGCAGAATATGTTAAGGATAAAGAAGAGTGTTACAAATCTTTAACAGAAACAGCTATTCATCTTGGGGATAATAAGCTTGCAAAAAAATATTTAAAGTTGTTAAAAAATGCTTGTGATGAAGATAAAGAAAGCTATTACACAATGCTCGCAAATTATTATATTCATTTTAAAGGCGATAAACAAAAGGCACTTCGTTATTTTGTAAAAGCAACTGCTAATGCAAGATATATACAACCATATATAAATACATGCAGACTACGATACAAATTAGGAATGAATCCTAAGGCTGAGATTGATGAGTTATTCAGAATCATAGATAGTATATGGTATTCAAGAGAAAGCTTTATTAATTATGTTATAGATGGAAAAAGAAATAATTTTAATATGGCGCTTATTAAATTTTTTATGGGTGATGTTGAGGGTGCTATGGAATTTATGGGTAGAATGGATAGATTCCCGATGTGTGCTAACTGTCATTACAGTAAATGTTATGAAAGACTTTATCTTGAAGCAATTATTGAAGGCAAATACGGGAATAGAACAAAGGCACTTGAGTTATTAGAGGAAGCATTATTAATAAACCCTTCTGATTTGGAAGTAAAAGAAGAAATAAAGGATTTGAGATAATATGATAGTTGGAATTGATTTAGGTACAACAAATAGTCTGATAGCATATTTTGAAGGTGATAAGGCAAAGATTATACCTAACAGACTTGGGAAAAATCTTACACCTTCTGTTGTCAGTATTGATGAAGACAATAATATATATGTAGGAGAAACGGCAAAGGAAAGAATGCTTTTGTATCCTGATACAGCAGCAAGTGTATTTAAAAGGGATATGGGAAGCAATAAAAAGTATGAATTATCAGGAAAGCAGTATTCTCCGCAGGAGTTGTCTTCTTTTATTTTAAGAGCATTAAAGGAAGATGCAGAGGAATTTATAGGTGAAAAGATTACAGAGGCTGTAATTAGTGTACCGGCATATTTTAATGATGCAAGAAGAAAGGCTACAAAGGAAGCAGGAGAGCTCGCAGGTTTAAAGGTTGAAAGAATTATTAGTGAACCAACAGCAGCCGCAATTGCATATGGATTATATGAAACAAATAAGGATTCGAAATTCCTTGTTTTTGATTTGGGTGGTGGTACATTTGATGTATCTATACTTGAGTTGTTTGGAAATATTTTAGAGGTTAGAGCGGTTGCCGGTGACAATTTCCTTGGCGGAGAAGATTTTACTAAGGTGTTAGAAGATATGTTTTTTGAACATTTCTTTGACCTTGACAGAGAAGCACTGGATGAAAAGACACTTTCACACATTCATAAGCAGGCGGATGAATGTAAGATTAATTTTGAAAACAATCGTACCTCAGTTATGAAGTGTAATATTGATGGCAAGGTTCATGAATTCAAAGTAGATATTGATAAATATGAGGAAGCCTGTGAGGAGTTATTAGAGAAGATTAGACAACCGATTAAGAAGAGTATTACAGATGCACATATTAAGGTATCTGACATAGACAAGGTAGTATTGGTTGGTGGTAGTACAAAGCTTTCTATAGTAAGAAAATTTGTTGGAAAATTATTTAGAAGTATTCCGGATGTTCAGGTTGATCCCGACCAGGCAATTGCACTAGGTGCTGCAATTCAGGCTGCTATGAAGGAAAGATGTGAGGCTGTTAAGGAGGTCATCTTAACAGATGTATGTCCTTTTACACTTGGAACAGAGGTTGTAGTAGAAAGGGAAAATAACAGATTTGAGAATGGCCATTTTTGTCCGATTATAGAAAGAAATACTGTTATTCCTGCAAGTAGAACTGAGAGAATGTATACGGTGCATGATAATCAGACAAAAATCAGAATAAATGTTCTTCAAGGTGAAAGCAGATTTGCAGAAAATAACCTTTCGTTAGGGGAAATATGTGTAGATGTACCTTCCGGACCTGCAGGAAAAGAGGCAATTGATGTGACTTACACCTATGATATTAATTCTATTCTTGAGGTTCAGGTTATTGTTCTTTCTACGGGTAAGGTTGTTAAAGAGATAATTAAGAGTCAGTATACTAAGCTTACCGACGAAGAAATTAAGGCCAGAATGGAAGAAATAGCATATCTTAAGATTCATCCAAGAGATCAGGAGGCAAATAAACTTTTGCTTCTTAGAGGTGAGCGTTTGTATGAAGAGAGTCTTGGAAATATAAGATTTAAGATTAATTATGAGATAGAAGAGTTTGAAAAAGCATTATATACAAGAGATAATGCAAAGATTGAAGAAGCTAGAAAGAAATTTGAAGAATTTCTAGATGATTTTAATACACCATTTTAGAAAAGAGGCAGTTAAATGTATAAGGAAATTGCAAAGTTAGTATTATATGCAGATATGGATAAAGATTGTGTGTTGTATAATATGGCTCATATATTCAAGGAATTTGATGATGGGAATTATTCAAAGGAATATTTAACCAGACGAATACTTGGACAGATAAAGAGATTGCTTGATATAGCTACTGATTATGGATTTGATAAAAATTTATGGCAAAATTATCTCACATTTGTCTTAATAACAAATGAGAATCCATTTAGTCTTACCTGTGAAAAAGTAGGTGCTAACGAAGGAAGTGTAAATTTCTTTGCTAAAAATGATTGTAAAGCATTTTTAAATTTGTTTAATTATGATTTTAGTGCTATTGAAGAAGCTCTTTCTATAGATTGCTTTTCAATAATTACTAACTATAGGTCTATAGTTAAAAAAGAAAGAATGTATAATAAAAATGTTAGTGAGAAGGTACAGACTCTTAGTGAAAAGTTAGCGGCTTCTAAGGATGAAGAAGAATTTTTTATACATTTAACAGAATTTTATAAGTCTTATGGTGTGGGTATGTTTGGACTTAATAAGGCATTTAGAATTAAGAAGGGTAAAAATGAAGGTGAAGTAGAATTTTGCCCTATTAATAATATGGATAAGGTTATGCTTTCAGATTTGATAGGTTATGAGATTCAGAAAAAGAAACTTGTAGATAACACAAAAGCATTTGTAGAAGGCAGAGAAGCCAATAATGTATTGTTGTTTGGCGATAGTGGCACTGGAAAGTCTACAAGCATTAAAGCTATTGTAAATGAATACTATGACCAGGGACTTAGAATGATAGAAATTTATAAGCATCAGTTCTGTGACCTGTCCAACGTAATTGCCAGTATCAAAAATAGAAATTACAGATATATTATATATATGGATGATTTGTCATTTGAGGAATTTGAGATCGAATACAAGTTTTTGAAAGCTGTTATAGAAGGTGGAGTAGAAACTAAGCCTGATAATATTCTGATTTATGCTACCTCAAATCGCAGACATCTTATTAAGGAAACCTGGAATGACAGAAATGATATGAATATGGAATTACATCATTCGGATACAGTTGAAGAAAAGCTTTCATTGGTAAATAGATTTGGTGTTACAATATGCTATTCAAAACCAAGCCAAAAGGAATATTTTAACATTGTGTGTGAATTAGCTAAGAGATACGATAATATTAAGCTTACAGATGAAGAACTAAAGGCCGAGGCTAACAAATGGGAGCTTAGTCATGGAGGAATTTCAGGAAGAACAGCACAACAATTTATTAATTATTTAGCAGGAATGGAGTCGTAAAAAGTGAATCTTATTAGAAGATTTTTTGGGCATCTTAATACTATCAACAGACATAAATGGCTTGTGATGAAGCATTGCTTTAGAGTGGGGTTATATAGACAGGGATTAATGCATGATTTGTCTAAATATGCTCCGGCAGAATTTTTGGTTGGTGTTAAATATTATCAGGGTAACAGAAGTCCTAATAGTGCTGAAAGAGAGATTGTAGGTTATAGTAGCGCATGGCTCAGGCATAAAGGAAGGAATAAGCATCATCTTGAATATTGGATAGATTACAGTATTGACCCTAATAAAACCATGGTTGGTTGTGAGATGCCTGTTAAGTATGTAGTTGAAATGTTTTGTGACAGAGTAGCAGCAAGCAAAAATTATAATAAAGGTAAATATAAGGATAGTTTTCCTTATGAATATTATTTAAATTCTAAGGAACATTATATTGTGAATGAAAAAACAGGTGAATTGTTAGGTAGTTTACTTAAAATGTTAAGCGAAAAGGGTGAAAGCTACACATTTGATTATATTAAAAGAGAATTACTAAATAAAAGCTAGTACTAGAAGAAAATAGAAATGAGAGATAATTATGCAGGGATTGACAAAGGCAGAAGTAGAAGAACGAATTAATAAAGGTCTGGTAAATACAGATGTTCAAATAAAGACAAAGACTATAGGACAGATTATAAGTGGTCATACTTTTACTATGTTTAATTTTGTTATTGCTATTCTCGCAATATGTGTTGCAATGGTTAATTCATTTAAAAATATGACATTTGCAGGTGTTGCTGTATGGAATCTTATACTTGGAGTTTTTCAGGAAATTAAGGCAAAAAGAATAATTGATAAATTATCTTTATTGACAAATCCTAAGTCTGTCGTTATTCGTGATGGTAAAGAGCAAAATGTTGCACTTGGCGAAATTGTTCTTGACGATATTATTTTGCTTCAAAATGGTAACCAGATTCCTGCTGACTGTATAGTGTGTGAAGGAGAATGTCAAGTTAATGAAGGGCTTATTACAGGTGAAAGTGAGCCTGTTTTAAAAAAGCAGGGGGATGAACTTTTATCATGAAGCTTCATTGTATCAGGGAGAACGTTTGCAAAGGTTATTCATATTGGGATGGATAATTATGTTAATAAAATAACAAGTCAGGCTAAATACATTAAGAAGCCAAATTCTCAAATATTGAATTCAATTAATACGATTATTAAATATATTTCTATTTGTTTAATTCCCTTAGGGATATTATTGTTTTTACAACAGTATAATATAGCAGGAAGCATTAGAGAGGCTGTGATTGGAACGGTAGCGGGTATTATTGGCATGATTCCTTCGGGCCTTGTTTTATTGACTACGATTGTAATGTCAGTTAGTGTTATCAGATTGTCAAAGTACAATACACTTGTTCAGGAAATGGCTTGCGTTGAGATGTTAGCAAGAGTTGATGTATTATGTCTGGATAAGACAGGTACAATAACAGAAGGCAGTATGAAGGTTGACGATGTCCATATTTTGACAGATGATTATGATGATTTTGGATGTATTATGCATAATTTTTGCAAAGTGATAGGTGATAATAATCCTACCTTTTGTGCTGTTAATGAGAAATTCAAAGATATTAAGTGTAATGATTATTCAGTTAAGGAAATAATACCATTTTCGTCGGCAAGAAAATATAGTGGCGTGGTTTTTGATGAGTTTGGCAAGGTAATCATGGGAGCACCTGAATTTGTTCTTGGTAATACATACGATGAAGAACTTAAATTTAAAGTTGATGAATATTCAGCTAAGGGTAAACGAGTTGTTGTAGTATGTATTAATGATAAAGCTGTCGCAATGATTGTTATTGGAGATATTATTAGAAAAGAAGCGAAGGAAACTTTGGAATTTTTTGAAGAACAAGGTGTTATTATCAAAATAATTTCAGGTGATAATCCTGTTACAGTTTCTAAGGTTGCAGAGGATGCAGGTTTAAAAAATGCTGATAAGTGGATGAATGCTACTGAACTTAAGTCAGATGAAGAAATCTATGAAGCCGTTAAAGAGTATACAGTGTTTGGAAGAGTAACACCTGAACAAAAATATAAAATAATTAAAGCTCTAAAGGAGCAGGGACATACGGTAGGTATGACTGGCGATGGTGCTAATGATGTTATGGCACTTAAAGAATCTGATTGTAGTATAGCAATGCAGTCTGGAAGTGATGCGGCAAGAAATGCTTCACAGCTTATTTTACTTGATTCAAATTTTGCTTCAATGCCAAAGATAGTTGCAGAGGGAAGAAGAACTATTAATAATGTTGAGCGCTCGGCTGTATTATATTTGTCAAAAACTATTTACTCTATTATTTTGTGTTTAATATTTATTTTTATTAGTTTGGCATATCCATTTCAACCTATACAATTCACTTTGATAGGTGCATTATCAATAGGTATACCATCGTTTATATTAGGATTACAACCAAATAAAAATCTTGTCAGGGGTAATTTTTTAGTTAATGTATTAAAGAAGGCTGTTCCGGGAGGTATAATGGTTGTGCTTAATATTGTAGCAGGTATAATCCTTGCAAATATCCTAAATCTTAGTTCTGAACATATTTCTACAATGTGTACAATCCTAATGGCGGTTGCCTCAATGATTATCTTACTTGATGTCTGCAGACCGGTTAATTTGTTGAGAGGAATTATGATTTTATGTTTTGCAGTATGTTTTATTATTGCTCTTAATTATATGGAGGGGATTTTCGGAATATCAATTCTTAAAATAGAGATTTATACATTTATTGCTGCATGCGGCTTAATATCTTATTCTGTTTATACATGTATTAGTTTGTTGGTTGATTATTTTTTTGCTCGAAATATGTCGAACGATTTTTATTTAAATTAGCTGATTTTGTAGTATAATGGATGTATTGGAGGTGTGCGGTAATGAATAGTAACACTAATGATTTGGTTCAAATATCTTATCATATAAGAACAAATTTGGATGCTATGAGAAGCTTATTAAATGAAATGGCTATAGGAGAATGTACTGAAGAAAAGAAAAAAGGATTTTTGGAGGTAATGAATTACTATATTGATTCTATTATAAATAAAATGGAACAGATAGATTCTGATGAAATCTCTAATAACACTTATATAAAGAAATCATTTGATAATTTACATTTTGATAATGTTAAAGTTCTTCTTGTGGATGACAACGATATTAATAATTATGTTACGCAGCAGATGCTTTTAAGCTATGGTGTTGATGTTGATATAGCTACTAGTGGTGGGAAAGCTGTTGAATTATATAAAAATAATGAATATGATATTGTTTTTATGGATTATTTGATGCCGGATATGAATGGAATAGAGACTATTAAGAAGATTCGTGAATTAAGTGAAAGAGGAAAAAATCAATTATTTGTCGGATTGTCGTCATATGTAGTTGAAGCATTTCAGGCAGGATTACAAAAACTGGATGTTGAGCTTATTATAACAAAACCAATTAAGCCGGAACAGCTCGGCTTTATTTTGTTGAATGAACTTAGAGATAAGGCGGCTATTAATTAAATCTAATAGGATGATTTTCTTTACAAGCTTAGCTTTATAAAGTATAATACAAAAGATAATGATAGATTTTAGGAGGCAATAACTAATTATGGAAAAGATTAAAATGACAACTCCATTGGTTGAAATGGACGGAGATGAAATGACAAGAATTCTTTGGCAGATGATTAAAGATGAATTGTTATTACCATTTGTTGATTTAAAGACAGAATATTATGATTTGGGTCTTGTATATAGAAATGAGACTAATGATCAGGTTACATTTGATGCGGCAGAGGCTACTAAGAAGTACGGAGTAGCTGTTAAGTGTGCTACAATTACACCTAACGCAGCAAGAATGCCTGAATATAATTTAAAGGAAATGTGGAAGAGCCCTAATGGTACAATCAGAGCAATTCTTGATGGTACAGTATTTAGAGCACCAATTATTGTAAAGGGCGTTGATCCATATGTTAAGACATGGAAGAAGCCTATTACAATTGCAAGACATGCTTATGGTGATGTGTATAAGGGAACAGAAATGAAGGTTCCTGCAGCAGGTAAGGCTGAAATTGTGTACACTAATGAAGCTGGTGAAGAGACAAGGGAACTTATCCATGATTTCAAGGGCAAAGGAATCGTTCAGGGTATGCATAACCTTGATGATTCTATCGAAAGCTTTGCAAGAAGCTGCTTTAACTATGCTCTTGATACTAAGCAGGATCTTTGGTTTGCAACTAAGGATACAATTTCTAAGAAATATGACCATACATTTAAGGATATCTTTGCAGAGATATTTGAAAATGAATATAAAGAAAAGTTCGATGCAGCAGGAATCGAATATTTCTATACACTTATTGATGATGCAGTTGCAAGAGTTATTCGTTCTGAGGGCGGATATATCTGGGCATGTAAGAACTATGACGGAGATGTAATGAGTGATATGGTTGCTACAGCGTTTGGTTCTTTATCAATGATGACATCTGTTCTTGTATCACCACAGGGCTACTATGAATATGAAGCAGCTCACGGAACAGTTCAGAGACATTATTATAAGCACCTTAAAGGAGAAAAGACATCTACTAACCCAATCGCAACTATTTTTGCTTGGACAGGTGCTCTTAAGAAAAGAGGCGAGCTTGATAATCTTCCTGAACTTTCAGCATTTGCTGATAAGCTGGAAAAGGCTTGTATCACAACAATTGAGAATGGTGATATGACAGGTGACCTCGCACTTATTTCTTCATTAGAAGAGAAGAGAACATTAACAAGTGAAGAGTTTATCGCAGCTATTAGAAAAACACTTGAGGGTATGTTATAGGAAGCATTTTCCAAACGCTTCAGAATGTGAGGTAGTATGAGAGAAGTCAGGACAGGACAGATATATAGACATTTTAAGGATAAAATGTATCAGATTGTGTGCGTAGCTAAACATTCTGAGACAGGAGAAAAGCTTGTTATATATCAGAAATTGTATGATGACTACGCTGTTCATGCAAGACCATATGAAATGTTTTTAAGTGAAGTTGACCATGATAAATATCCTGAGGTAAAGCAAAAGTATAGGTTTGAGCTAGTTGAACCGGTTGAGGCTGATTCTAAGGTTGACAATGTCTCTATAGATTCCGCTTCATCAGAAGAAAATATGATTTCTGAGCATACAGCTGAGGAAGAAGTTGGTGAAGGCTGTAATAATGACCTTATTGCATTTCTTGATGCTGAAACTTATGAGGAGAAGCATAATCTATTAGTTAGTATGAAGAACAGACTTACTGACAGGCTTATTGATGATATAGCTGCATCGATGGATGTTATGGTTGATGAAGGTGACTTAAACAAGAGATATAAGAGTCTTCTTACTTGTATTGATACAAAGGCTAAATTTGAAATAATGAGATAATTTAAAACACATATAAATGCCGCAGGCGTAATGTCTGTGGCATTTGAAATATTTAACGAAAAGGAGTATAAGAAAATGAAAAAGTCACGTTTGGCTTATATTGTAGGCATATGTATAGCGGTTGTTATTTTGGTAACAGCAGGACTAGTTGCATATACATTGTTTAATGGTTCGAAGGTAACAGAGGATGATAAGAAAGAGGTAGAAGAGTTATTAGAAAATATTTTAAAAACAGCCTACATAGAAAAAAATTATGAAAAAGCAGATACATTATTCTATCCTGAATTAAACGAAGAAGATTTGTTATGGGAAGTTAGAGATATTGAGGATGGTATTTCTGATGGTAATAGAAATAATGATATTGTAGATATTGAAGTTAAGCTTAATGAAGCCAAAGAGTTTAAACACATAGAAAATCATGATTATGATCATGAAAAAGATGCTATATTAAAAATGCAGAAAGTATGCGATGACGGTAAGTTTTATGTATATAACGGAAAGATTGACGTAAAGGGAACTGAGAAAAATTTTACCGTAGAAATGTCATATGAATATCCGCCTTTTATCCTTGGTAAAGTTGAAGGTAAGTGGGTATGCATAAATTATCATGCTATGGTTGATATGTATTATAATGATTTGACATTGGAAGATATGAATAATGAAGAATTCCACGATGAACTCTATCAATATATGATAAACTGTATAACTGATTATGAAATGCTAGATGAAGAATTGCTTTCTCAAAACGAATCAATTGTTGTAAAATGGGATTCAAATGGTCTGGTTGATACAGGAAATGAAAAATTTAATGAGGTGATACTGTCTGGCGGCGGAAAGAAATTTGCAGTGATTAATAAAAGCACTGGTAAATATCCAAAGGTGGACATTATTAAGAATGAAAATGGTATGTATCAAATTAATGTTGATTGGGAATAGAAGGTTAATATGATGATGAGGTTACAGGTTGATGCTTGTAACCTCTTGTTAATTTTGTATAAAAAATATATTGACAATACATAAGAATGTGAACTATGGGGAAGCTTAATGTTGATGGAACAGACATACAGGTATTACAAATTGAAGAAGATGATTATATTTCTTTAACTGATATGGTTCGAAACATTGATAATGGACTGACATTGATTGAAAAATGGCTTAGAAACAAAAATACAATAGAATTTCTTGGTATTTGGGAAGAAATGTATAACGAGGATTTTGATACTAATGCATATGATGAAATAATGCAGGAGGCTGGACTTAATCGTTTTATTATGTCAGTAAAACAGTGGGTATCACCACAATTTAAACTTTATTTGATTAAGGAATTTGAACTATTAAAAAAAGAAGAACAAGTATTATTAGGATGGAGTGCAAAAAGAGAACTTGCAAAAATCAATTACCGTATACATACAGAGGCTATAAAAACAAACCTAATCCCAATAGAACTTACGCCACAGCAAATATCCGTTATATATGCATCTGAGGCAGATGTATTAAATATGGCATTGTTTGGAATGACAGCAAAACAATGGCGTAAGAATTTTCCTGACAAAAAGGGAAGTTTAAGAGATTATGCGAGCATTAATGAATTAATCTGTCTTTCAAATATGGAAAATATTAATGCAGTATTAATTGAGGATAGATTAAGTCAGAAGGAACGATTGATAAAGCTGAATAAGATTGCTATGCACCAGATGTCTATTTGAGGAGGAATGATTTGTGAGTAAGGTAAGTAAATATTGCAATAATATATAAAGTATAGCATAATATAAATATAAAAAAAATATTCATAAAATTTTATTATATATGCAAACAATATAAATACAATAAGGGAAGAGGTTTTTAATTGGAGATAAATACAAATATTTCAAATGTTGTAGAAGCTACAGATGTAAATGCCAGATATGATGCAGAGGTTAAGAAGATACTGAGTAATAAGAATATTCTGGCATGGATTATAAAGTATTCTGTTAGTGAGTTCAAGGAATATTCTGTCGAAGAAATAAGTGATTGTATTGAAGGAGAACCAGAAGTTGGAATTAGAAGAGTAATGCCGGGGAAGACACCTGAACAAATCATAGGTATAGATACATCAGATAAGGTTATAGGAGAAGGTGAGGTTACATATGATATTAAGTTCTTTGTATGGTATAATGCAAAAAGAAATGAGATATGATTTATTAGAAACTGTACTTATAGGTTTAGGTAGTAATTTATCAAAAGGAAATGAATTACATAAATTATTAGAAACATTATTGTAGGATACATTAGATGTAAATCAGAGGAAAGCGATATTAAAAAATAATTTCAATATTGAAACGACGGTCAAACTGGAAGGAGAGTTGGAAAATATGTGCAATTTATCTTTGAGTGTGTTAGAGCGTGGAATAGAACAAGGAGAGATGCGTTTTATTACTTTATTAACTAAATTAAAAGAAAATAAACGTAATGACGACGCAGATGCAATTTTGACAGATACAAAATTAAGAGAGAGGTTATACAAGGAGTTTGGAATTGTATAATATAAAATAGAGAAGGCTAAAGAAGGTTATGGAATTACATGCCTTCTTTTTGTGGATAAAAAGTACTATTTTTGTTTGCATTTATCTTCATAATTTAATATAATTGAGTTGAGAAATGTTACAAAATTTTTACATTGGAGGATTATTGATGAAAAAGTACATAGTTGCATTATTAATGATGATTGTATGTATGTGTGGATTTAATAGTTTGGATGCATATGCAGAATCTACACTAATTCCGCAGGTATATATTAATACACCAAATGGTGATTACGATGTTATTACTAAGGATGAGTATGTAGAGGGTACACAGATAACTATAGTTGACCCTTCTACAGGAAGTGTTATTAACGAGACACAAGGGCAGGTTGCTTATAGAGGTAATTCTACACTTAATGCACCTAAGAAGCCATACAAGATTAAGCTTAGTGAAAAGATAGATGTTCTTGGTATGGGTAAAGCAAAGAAATGGGCATTTCTTGCTTGTGCATATGATAAGACTATGATTAGAAATAAATTAGCATTTGATTTTGCTACGGAGATAGGTCTTGATTATACATCTGAGAGTCGATTTGTTGAATTGTATCTTAATGGTAAATATTTAGGTTGCTATGTAATGATTGAACCTGTTGAGACAGGGTCTACAAGGGTTGATATAGATGTTAATGAGGATGATGTTGATGCTAACACTTCATTTTTAATCGAATTAGAGATGGAGAGAGTGGAAGCTGACAAGACTTACATAACGACTGAGCTTGGTAAGATGAGATTTGCATTTGATGATCCGGATGAAGTATCTGAAGCTAACATTGCATATGTTCAAAATCAGCTTGCTGCATTCGAAGAATTAATATTTACAGATATTTCAGGGAAATCAGCACAAGAAATAGATGTTCTATATACACAGATAGAAAATATAATAGATGTTGAATCATTTATTAATTTCTATATTGTACAGGAACTATTCAAGAATATTGATTTGGGATATAGCTCTACAAGGTTTTATTTGAGTGAGGGTAAGATTTATGCCGGACCATTATGGGATATGGATTTGTCAGCAGGCAATCTTAATCTTGATATGTACCCATATTATTGTAATAATGATTGTGAGAATACCTATGAAGGTTTATGGAGCACAAATGTATTACCATGGTATGGAAGGTTAATGCAGTATAATGAATTTGTTCAGAGCTTCTTAATAAGATATGAAGAAGTATTGCCAAATATCGTTAATATTTATCAGAATAACGAGTTGGGTACAAATAAAATTGATTCTTTAACTGAAAAGTATAAAGCAGCTTTTAATAGAAACTACCAGCCGATTGAACTTGGCGGTTCCGGCTGGGATGTTTCTAAAGAATATAGCAAATTTGAGACGAAGGCTGAGGCTACATATGATGAAAATTTAGAGGTACTAAGAAATTGGTTAAAGTCTAGAAATCAATGGATTTTACAAAATATATGTAGTATTAATAATGTCTTTTCAAAGATTAGTAATTTGAAGATAACAGCAAAAGATAATAGTACTGTAACTTTATCATGGGGTGCATCAACTAATGCAACTTACTATGAAGTGTATAGAAAAGAAGGAAATGGTAAGTATTCGTTGCTTAATACTGTAACAGGATTGACATATAAGGATGTAAATCTTAAGGCAGGAATAAATTATAGTTATTATGTAATACCGTCAATGGCATTTTACGGTGAGGTAGCAAGAGGTTCAAATAGTAATACAATTAATGTTGTGCTTGAAAAACCTCCTGTTGTACCAGATAAGCCAAATAATAAAGTAGAATTATCAGATGTTAGACTTACAAGTGTGAAGGCTGTGAATTATAAGACTGTTAAGGTTACTTGGAGAAAGGTTGCAGGAGCTACAGGCTATGAGATTTATCGTAGCAGTACTAAGAGTGGTACATATAAGAAAGTTGCGACTGTAACATCAGGAACTACATTATCTAAGAATGTGTCGACTACAACGGGAACGAAGTATTTTTATAAAGTTAAGGCATACAGAACGGTTGATGGAGTTAAAGTATACAGTAAACTAAGTAATGCTATATCATGTAAAACGAAATTAAACAAAGCAGTTTTATCAAAAGCTACTAAAAAGTCTTCAAAATCAATCAAGCTTACATGGAAGAAGGTTAGTGGTGCTAATGGTTATGAGATTTATATGAAAACCGGTTCAAAGGGTTCATATAAGAAGATAAAAACGTTATCAGCAGGTAAGACCACATTTACTAAGACAAAATTGGTAAAGGGTAAGAAATATTCATTTAAGATAAAAGCCTACAGAAAAGTTGGAAAGAAGAAAGTATATTCGGCATGGAGTATGGTTAAGTCGTTGAAGCTATAATGATGAGCAGGAAGTAAGTGGAAATCTTATTTCCTGCTTTTTCGTGCACTAAATGTACGAAAAAATAATTATAATGCTTTTTTTAATATTGTTAAAAATAATAAATAATTATATAATCTTGAAAAAAGGAGGAAAATTATTATGCAGAAAATTAAAAAGATTAATAAGTTAATTATTACAACATTAATAGCTTTAACAATGGCAATTACAATTAATATTGTTGAAGCAAAGGCAGAGGAAACCTATGGTGATTGGGGATATGAAGTGTTGACTGACGGTACGCTTATGATTGTTTCATATACAGGAGATGAAATTAATATTGATATACCTGAAAAGATAAAAGGAAAAACAGTAACACAAATTTATTCGAGTGCATTTTCCGGAAGACAATATGATGGAAATATGGCAACGGTATCTATACCGGCCACTATCAATTATATTGAAGATTATGCTTTTAGTTTTGGATATATTGAAAAAATAGATGTATCTGAAAGTAATCCATATTATTGTGTTAAGGATGGAGTATTATATGATAAAAATATGAAAACACTAATATTTTATCCTAACAAATATGGAAAATTTAATATTCCAAATGGTGTAGAAACAATTTCCTACGGAGCATTTGATGAGGCTATAAGTTTGACAGAGATTTATATTCCTAAATCTGTAAAAAATGTAGAATATGCTTTTGGTAGATTACCGGGATTAAAGAGTGTAGAAGTGTCTGATAAGAATACCAAGTATAGTTCTGTGGATGGAGTCATATTTAATAAGAAAGGAACAGAACTTATATATTATCCAACAGCAAAGCATATTTCATATGAGACTTACTATGTACCCAATAAGGTAAAAACAATATCATCTTATGCGTTTGCCGGATGCTATTACTTAAGAAATATATATCTTCCGGAAGGACTAACAACGATTGAATCGGGGGCTTTTTCGGATATTATTGATCTTGAATATGTTTATATTCCAAAGAGTACAAAAAATATTGGTGGATTAAAGAGTGGGGAAGAAAACGAGTTTTTTGATTATGCTTTTGATGGATGTAATAATCTTACCATTTGTAGTGATAAAAATTCTTTTGCAAAAGAATATGCAGAAGAAAATAATATTTCGTGGGAAGAAGCTGTATTTCTAAAAAATGCAAAGGTTAAATTGGAAAAAACATCTTATGAGTATGATAAAAATTTAAAATTGCCAAATATAAGCATAAAATATAAAAACAAAGAACTTAAAAAATATCAGGATTATGTAATTACATATAAGAACAACAAAAATATAGGTAAAGCCACAGTTATCATACAAGGTCAGGGGAAGTATATTGGAACTATAAAGAAAACATTTACAATAAAACCTAAAAAGATAAGTGGTCTAAAACAAGAGGCTACAAAGAAAAAGACATCTATTAAGATGACTTGGAAGAAGTCTCCTAAGGTAACAGGATACGAAGTATACCGTTCAACTAAAGTGAATGGAACATATAAGAAAATAAAGAGTTTAAAGAATAATTCATATACAAATAAAAAACTAAAATCAGATACTGAGTATTACTATAAAGTTAGAGCATATAAAACTGTTAAAGGTAAAAAGATTTACAGTCAATTTTCAAAAACTGTTGTAATGAAAACAAAATAATAATTGAAAGAGAATCAATGCTAACGCAAAGGTTCTCTTTTTTATGTGTTTCGGATAAAATTGTCAATAATTGCATTGAATTGTCTGACAATTGTGCATAACTCTGTGGAAATTGTGGATAAATTCAAAAAATGTATTTGACAATACCTGTATAATTGTATACAATCATACATGGATGTGGATAACTTTGGTATTGAATTGGTATAACGGAGGTAAGATATGTCGAGTGATGGATATTCATTAAGTGACAGGGTGTTTAATACCTTAAGAGATGATATTTTATCTGGAAAATATATGGTAAACGAAGAACTTAAGGAAATGGCCTTGGCTAACAGATTAGGTGTAAGTAGAACACCTATAAGAGAAGCATTAAGACAGCTTGAGTTAGAGGGGCTTATAGAAATTGTTCCAAATAAAGGTGCAACTGTAATTGGTATTGATCAGGATGATATTAGAGATATATTCACGATGAGGTCAATGTTAGAGGGACTGTGTGCTGCAAAGGCAGTTCATAATGCGACAGAAGAATTATTGAGCGAGATGGAAGAGGTTGTTGATTTAAGTGAATATCATGTTAATAAAGGGAAATATGAGCATGTTCTTGAATTAGATAACAGGTTTCATAAGTTATTGTATGAGGCAAGTGGCAGTAAAATGCTTAAGAAAACTTTATCAGATTTTCATCAATATCTTAAGAAGGTTAGAAAAGAGACATTGTCAGCACACGAGAGAGCTGAAAATTCTAATGTGGAACATAGAAAAATTCTCAATGCTTTAAAGGAAAAAAATGAAAAAGAAGCAGAAGAACTTGCAAATTTGCATATCAGAAATACTATAAAAAATATGGAAGAACACGGTCTGTGGTTATGAGACCGTGTTCTCCCATTTTTCGTACAACATATCAAGTTCTTCATTATTTGTATCAATCTGTTTTTGCAATTCCATTAATTTACCAACATCAGTTGCAATTTCAGGATCAGCAAGAGCGGTGTTTAATTCTTCATTTGAAGTCTCAAGAGCGTTGATTCTTTCTTCAATGCGCTTTATTTCGTTTTGTAATTTGCGCTGTTTTGCCTGTTCTTCCTTTTGGGCTTTCCAATCTGTTTTAGATTCTGTATCAATATTATCAGACACCTTATTATCAACAGTAGAATCGATATAAATTGCATTTAGCTCATCTTTTTTCTCGAGATAATAATCATAGTTTCCAATATAGTTAATAAGTGTCTCACCGGTTAATTCAAGAATTCTGTCAGCTGTCTGGTTTATAAAATATCGGTCATGAGAAACATATAACACGGTTCCTGAATAGTTTTTAATAGCTTTTTCAAGGACTTCCTTAGATACCATATCAAGGTGATTGGTAGGTTCGTCGAGGATAAGGAAATTTGCTTCAGATAACATAAGCTTTGCAAGTGACACTCTGCCTCGTTCACCACCACTTAAGGAACTGATTAATTTAAAAACATCATCATTTGTAAATAAAAATGCTGCCAGTACATTTCTAATCTCTGTACTGGTCATTTCAGGGTAAGCATCCGCGATTTCTTCAAATATTGTATTATCCATATCAAGAACATGGTGCTCCTGATCATAATAACCAATGGTAACCTTTGTTCCTGTTGTAATATCTCCTGAATCGGCTTCAAGAAGGTCGTTGATTATCTTTAATATGGTTGTTTTTCCTGTACCGTTTCCACCAATAATAGATACATGTTCACCACGTTTTAATTCAAAATTAATATCCTTAAATAATGTTCTGTCACCGTAGGATTTAGAAAGATTTTTTACAGACAAAACATCATTACCACTGGTTATCTGTGGAGTGAGCTTAAGGTTCATTTCATAATCGAAGAACTTAGGCTTGTCAATTACATTTATTTTATTAAGTGCCTTTTCTCTGCTTTCAGCTCGTTTGATGGATTTCTCTCTGTTAAATGAACGTAGTTTATCTATTACTTCCTGTTGATGCTTAATTTCGCGTTGTTGATTACAATATTGCTTAAGGGCTGCATCACGAAGCATAGCCTTCTTGTTAGCATAATCAGTGTAATTTCCATTATATACGGAAGCTTTAGTGTCTTCTAATTCCACAACCTTTGTAACAATTTTATTAAGAAAATATCTATCGTGGGCAACAATTATTACAGCACCATTGTAGTTGAGTAGGAAATTTTCAAGCCAAGCAATGGAATCCATATCAAGATGGTTGGTTGGCTCATCAAGAAGTATAATGTCTGGTTTGGATAATAAAATCTTGCCGAGAAATACTCTTGTTTTTTCTCCACCGGAGAGAGAGGATATCTTTTTGTCGAATTCCTCCTTTTGAAATCCCAGACCTTTTAGAACACCTACAACCTCGCTTTGATATGCATAACCATTCTTTAATTCAAAGTCATGAGATAACTTAGAATACTTGGTTAGCATATTTTCAAGTTCAGCACCTTCGGCGTGCTTCATATTAATTTCGAGTGTTCGTATAGCTTGTTCCATTTCAAGAATATTCTGCTTAACATTTAGCATTTCATCGTATATAGTATTCTCACTTGAAATGTCATTGTGCTGAGCTAGATAACCAAGAGTAGTATTTTTGCCTTGTATAACATCGCCTGTATCTGGTAATAATTCACCTGTAATTATTTTTAATAAGGTGGATTTACCTGTTCCGTTTGCGCCTACAATAGCAAGCTTTTCATGCTCTTCAATATGAAAAGAGCATGCGGACAGTATCTGCTTAGAATCAAATGATTTAGATATATTATTGCATGCTAGTATCATAAGTACACCTTTCCTTTTACAATATGCAACAATTATAACATTATATTGCAATTAAGTGTAAACAAAATGTAAAAAAAGTAATAATTGTAAAAATCTTCATTGCAATTATTGATTTAACATTGTATAATGTAGTAGTCGTGTGAATTATGTACATACAATAATATACTAATTTGGAGGAAAATCGTGAGTAATTTAACAGAAGTATTAAAAGAACAATTTGGTAAGTCAATTGCAGACTGTACTAACGAAGAAGTATATGTTGGCTTATTAAAGCTTACAAAGGATGCAATTCAGAACAAAGGTTACAATGAAGGTAAAAAGAAAGTTTATTACATTTCTGCTGAATTCTTAATTGGTAAATTATTATCTAATAATCTTATTAACCTTGGAATCTATGATGAGGTTAGCAAAGAATTAGCTGCAAATGGTAAGGACATTACAGTTATCGAAGAGATTGAATTAGAACCATCTTTAGGTAATGGTGGTCTTGGTAGACTTGCAGCATGTTTCATTGATTCTATTGCTACACTCGGAATGAATGGTGCAGGTATTACACTTAACTACCATTTAGGTTTATTTAAACAGGTATTTGAAAAGAAACTTCAGAAGGAGACACCTAATAACTGGATTACAGATAATTGCTGGTCTACAAAGGTTCCTGGTGTAAGTTATGAAGTTCCGTTTAAAGATTTTACATTAAAGTCTACACTATATGATATTGATGTAAGTGGTTATGATAGCAAGGCTATTAAATTACACTTATTTGATGTTGATACAATTGATGAGTCAATGGTTCATGATGGTATTAAATTTGATCAGCATGACATTGCTAAGAACCTTACATTATTCATCTATCCGGATGATAGTACAAGAGAAGGTCAGTTATTAAGAATTTATCAGCAGTATTTTATGGTATGTAATGGTGCTCATTTAGCAATTGATGAAGCTAAGGAAAGAGGTATGAAAGACCTTAGAGAATTAGCTGATTATGTTACAATCCAGATTAATGATACACATCCAAGTATGGTTATTCCTGAGTTGATCAGATTAATGACAGCAGATGGATTAACAACTGATGAAGCTATCGAAGTTGTTAAGAAGGTTTGTGCATATACTAACCATACAATTCTTGCAGAGGCTCTTGAGAAATGGCCAATGGATTACTTAGAAGAAGTAGTTCCACACTTAATTCCAATTATTGAGGATCTTGATGCAAGAGTTAAGAAAGAATTCAAAGATGAATCTGTAGCAATCATTGATAAGAACAATAGAGTTCATATGGCACATATGGATATTCATTATTCGTACAGTGTAAATGGTGTTGCTTACCTTCATACAGAGATTCTTAAGAATAGTGAATTAAATAACTTCTACAAGATTTATCCTGAGAAGTTTAATAATAAGACAAATGGTATTACATTCCGTAGATGGCTTATGCATTGTAACCATGATCTTACAGACTTTATTGAAAGCAAGATTGGTAGCGGATTCAAGAAGAATGCAGAAGAACTTGAAAAGTTATTACAGTTCATCGATGATGATGCTGCATTAGAAGAATTATTAGCAATCAAGAAGAATGCAAAGCTTACACTTAAGAAGTTTGTTAAGGCTAATGTTAATCAGGAACTTGACGAAAATGCTATTTTCGATATACAGGTTAAGAGATTACATGAGTATAAGCGTCAGCAGTTAAATGTGTTGTATATTATTTATAAGTATTTACAGATTAAAGAAGGTAAGAAGCCGGCTACACCAATCAACTTTATCTTTGGTGCTAAGGCAGCTCCTGCTTATGTAATTGCTAAGGATATTATCCATGCAATCCTTTGCTTACAGGAACTTATTAATAATGATCCGGAAGTAAGCCCATATATGAAGGTTGTTATGGTTGAAAACTATAATGTTACTGCAGGTGAGAAGTTATTCCCAGCTTGTGATATCTCAGAACAGATTTCATTAGCATCTAAGGAAGCTTCTGGTACAGGTAATATGAAGTTTATGTTAAATGGTGCTGTTACACTTGGTACAGAAGATGGTGCTAACGTAGAAATTCATCAGCTTGTTGGTGATGACAACATATATATATTTGGTGAATCATCTGATGATGTTATTGAACATTATGCTAAGGGTGATTATGTATCTAAGGATTATATTGAAAAAGATGAGCTTATTGCTGAATTAGTAGAATTTATCGTATCTGATGATATGCTTAAGGTTGGTAATAAGGAAAATCTTGAAAGATTATACAATGAAATCGTTAATAAAGACTGGTTTATGACATTACTTGATATTAAGGACTATATCAAGGTTAAGGATCAAGCACTTGCAGATTATGATGATAGAAAGACATGGGCTAAGAAGATGTTAACTAACATTGCCAAAGCTGGTTTCTTCTCATCAGATAGAACAATCGAGCAGTACAATAACGATATTTGGAAAATAAAATAAGAGTTATGGCTTTTTGATATTTTTTTCATTTGAGGGACTATGGTGTTATGCTATAGTCCCTTTCTCCTTGAAACAAATGTTTGGGTGTGATATAATATACGAAGATTTTTGAAAGGAAATGCTTGGTATGGCAAAAAGGATTATAACAACAGAGCTACAAAATGAGGATGTTAAATTAGAAAATAGCCTTAGACCATTGTGTTTAAATGATTATGTTGGACAAACGAAGATTAAAGATAGTCTTAGAGTCTATATAAGTGCGGCCAAGAAGAGACAAGAATCACTTGATCATGTGTTGTTTTATGGACCACCCGGACTTGGTAAAACTACATTGGCAAGTATAATTGCTAATGAGATGGGAGTTAATCTTAAGATTACATCTGGACCTGCAATAGAAAAGCCGGGAGAGCTTGCTGCAATCTTGAGTGGACTTCAGGAGGGTGATGTATTGTTTATAGATGAAATTCATCGCCTTAATCGTCAGGTTGAGGAGGTTTTATATCCGGCGATGGAAGATTATGCTATAGATATTATGATTGGTAAAGGTGCAACTGCAAGATCAATAAGACTTGATTTGCCAAGATTCACCTTGGTTGGTGCAACAACAAGAGCAGGTATGCTTACAGCACCGCTTAGAGATAGATTTGGAATGGTTCATAGATTGGAATTTTACGAACCTGAGGAATTACAGGCTATAATTGAGCGCTCTGCGTCGGTGCTTAATGTTAGGATTGATTCAGAGGGTTCGATAGAGATGGCAAGACGTTCAAGGGGAACGCCTAGGCTTGCGAACAGACTTCTAAAGAGGGTGAGAGATTTTGCACAGGTAAAATATGATGGAGTTATAACTAAAGAAGTTGCAATGGAAACTCTTGATATTTTAGAAGTTGATAAAATAGGACTTGATAATATTGATAGGAATATTTTGAGTACAATTATTGAAAAATTTGCTGGTGGTCCTGTTGGGCTTGATACTTTGGCGGCTACACTAGGTGAAGATACAGGAACGTTGGAAGATGTATATGAGCCATATCTTCTTAAAAACGGTCTTATTAACAGAACACCGAGAGGTAGAATGGTAACAGAATTTGCATATGAACATTTAGGATTGAATTAAAGGTTGTTTTTATTGGATAATAGTATATAATATAATTGTAAAAGAAAATCAAGGGAGTGCTTATATGTCATTAAAAACTAATACAGAAGTAATTATCGATGGTAAGATTTATACTTTAAGCGGATATGAAAGTGAAGAGTATCTGCAGAAGGTAGCTACATACATTAATAATAAGATTGCTGAATTTAAGAAAGATGAAGCATATAGAAGACAAAGCATGGAAGTTCAAAAGGCTTTGTTAGAACTTAATATTGCTGATGATTATTTTAAAGCTAAGAAACAGGCTGATAGTATAGAAGCAGAGATAGATGAAAAGGACAAGCAGTTATACGATTTGAAGCACGAACTTATTGGTACTCAGATTAAATTAGAGACTGCTAGTAAAGAACTTGAGACTGCTAACAATCAGATTAGTGAGTTACAGAAAGATATAATCAGACTTGAGACACAGTTAAAAGAAAAAGAAAAGAAGAGTTCTTCAAGAACCAGCAAGAATACAAAAGCCGAACCATAATGGTTCGGCTGTTTCAAAATATGGAGAAAGGATTAAGGCTATGTATGATATAGATGTAGAAATATTAGCACCGGCTGGCTCATATGAAAGCATAAAAGCTGCAATAAATGCAGGAGCAGATGCGGTATATGTTGGTGGAAGTAAGTTTGGAGCAAGAGCATATGCTGACAATCCGCAAGAGGATATGCTGCTTGAAGCTATTGATTATGTTCATTTGCACAATAAAAAAATATATTTGACAGTTAATACACTGCTTAAAAGCAAAGAACTTAAAAATGAGCTTTATGAGTATATTTTACCTTATTACACAAGAGGATTAGATGCTGTAATAGTACAGGACTTGGGAGTTTTAAAATTTGTTAAAGAAAATTTTCCGGGACTTGATATACATGCAAGCACACAGATGGTTATTACGGGATATGACGGTGCTAAATTATTAGAAGAACTTGGGGCGACCAGAATAGTAACCGCGAGGGAATTATCATTTGAAGAAATAAAAGAAATACGAAATAATTGTAATGTGGAAATAGAAAGCTTTGTTCATGGAGCTCTTTGCTATTGCTATTCAGGACAATGTCTTATGAGTAGTATGTTTGGAGGCAGAAGTGGTAATCGTGGCAGATGTGCACAGCCCTGCAGGTTACCTTATGATGTGAAAATAAAGGTGGAATATTAAACAAGGGTGAGGATAAATATGTCCTGAGTCCAAAGGATATGTGTACCATTAAGATTTTACCTGAAATTATAGAATCAGGTGTATATTCGTTGAAAATAGAAGGACGTATGAAGAGTCCTGAATACACAGCAGGAGTCGTAAGTATATATAGAAAATATGTTGATTTACTTAAGAAAAATGGACCGAAAAAATATCACGTAGAGGATAAAGATTATAAGAAACTTGAACAGATTTATAGTAGAAGTGGTTTTAACGAAGGTTATTACAAACAACACAATGGTAAAAATATGATGACGTTTAAGAAACCTTCATATTCAGGGCAAAATGAAGAGCTTATTAAAGAGATAAATTCACGATTTGTTGCTTTAGACAAAAAATTAAAGCTTGATGGTTATATTAGAATTGCTGAGGATGAACCAATTATTTTAACAATTTCATTTGAAGATAAATATGTAACATTATATGGTACTCAGCCTCTTGAAGCTTTAAAACAACCAATTACAGAAGAAAATGTTATTAAACAGATTAGCAAGACAGGAAATACCCCATATATATTTGGCAGTTTAACTGTAGATATTTCAGGAAATGTATTTGTTCCGGTTAAAGAACTTAATGAACTGAGGAGAAAAGCAATTGACAGTTTGACAGAAGAATTGCTGTCAGGATACAGAAGAATTATTGAACCGGTGAAGATGGATAGTAGTATTGATAATATTTCAAAAAATGAAATTTTTAAAATAAATTGTCTTGTTAGTAATTATGAACAATTCAAAATATGTGCAGAGAATAAATATATTGATAATATATACATTTCTCTTGATACTATGGATGTTTCGGAAGCTATGGTTGAAATGTGTCATAATAAAAATAAAAAGATTTTATTGGCATTACCATATATATTTAGAAAAGAAGCTAAAAGTTATTTTAAAGACAAGATAGAATATATAAATTCGTTAGGTATTGATGGGTTATTGATTAGAAATGTTGATGAAATACATTTTGCAAAGACAAACTTTGTGGGAATTCCTATGATATTTGACTATTATCTATATTCTATGAACGATGAAGCTGTTAGAAGTAATCTTAAGCTTGGAGCTATAGGGTATACGGAGTCGGTTGAACTTAATTTTAAGGAACTTAAGGATAAAGAAGTTTCGTGTGGTGAAATTATTGTATATGGGTATATTCCGCTTATGGTTACAGCGGGATGCATAAATAAAAATCTGTCAAAATGTACAAGGACAAATGAGAAATATCTGCTTATTGACAGATACAAGACAGAATTCAAGGTGAAAAATATCTGCAGATTTTGTTATAATCTTATATATAATAGTCTTCCGATATCGTTGTTGTCTGTTGATAGTGAGGTTAAGAGAGTTTTGCCAAGCAGCATAAGACTTCAGTTTGTTGATGAAACGGCGAGAGAAGCAGAAGAAATTATAGATAAATATGTTAAAACATTTATTTATAATGAACAAGTGGGAGAAATAGAACCCTCTACGAGAGGGCATTTTAAGAGAGGTATAGAATAGTGGTAAATGTGTATTTAACAACTGCAAAATATATGATTTTATTTTTGATGGCATTTTATACATATAGTAGTTTTTATGCATTAAGAAATTCAGATAAACAAAATCTGAAAAAAGTATATATTTGGCAGATGATAATAATATATTTGATGCATTTTATTGGATTTACGGTAATTTATCTGAATGTAGAAAATGACACGGTCATATTGTTCTATGGCGTACAGGTTATTTATTTTATAGTTACAATGGGATTTTCAAATATATTTTACGAAAAACGTGTAAACAAGATTGTTCTTAATAATATGTGTATGTTATTGTCCGTAGGATTTATGATACTTACCAGATTGTCTTATACAAAGGCTATAAGGCAGTTTGAAATTTTGGTATTTGCAACAATTATATACCTTATAATTCCTAAATTGATAACTTTGATGAAAAATCTTAGAAAGCTTACATGGGTATATTGTGTTACCGGATTAGTATTATTATTGGTTGTTATGATAATTGGAAATGTGTCATATGGCGCTAAGTTATCAATTGATTTATTTGGTTTTTCGTTCCAACCATCAGAAATTGTAAAAATGCTGTATGTATTTTTCTTGGGAGCATTTTTGTATAAAGAATGTAAATTTAAGCATATTATTATTTCGGCGATATTTGCAGGTATTCACGTGCTGATATTGGTATGTTCTAGAGATTTAGGCAGTGCTTTGATATTTTTTGTTATATATTTAACTATGATTTATATTGCTACCGGTAAGGCGGTATTATTATTTGGTGGTCTCCTTGCAGGAAGCGGAGCAGCTGTTATAGGATATAAATTATTTAGCCATGTCAGAGTTCGTGTTCTTGCTTATACAAATCCATGGAGTGTTATTGATAACGAGGGTTATCAGGTAACACAATCTTTATTTGCAATTGGTACAGGTGGATGGCTTGGGCTTGGACTTTGTAACGGTAAACCAAATAAAATTCCTGTTGTTGAAGAAGATTTTGTGTTTTCTGCGATAGCAGAAGAGCTAGGTGGATTTTTTGCTTTGTGTTTAATATTATTGTGCATGAGTACGTTTATGGCCTTCGTTAAGATTGCTTCTGTACAGATAGATGGATTTTATAAGCTTACAGCTATTGGATTAGCTGTTATGTATGGCTTTCAGAATATTTTAACTATAGGTGGCGCTATTAAATTTATACCTTCTACAGGAGTGACCTTGCCACTTGTTAGCTACGGAGGAAGTTCACTGCTTGCAACGATGATTTTATTTGGAATTTTCCAGGGTATAAATGGTGTCGGAGGAGAAATGTATGAAAAAATCAAAAAAGAACACAAATAGTCAGATATTAAAAATTTCATATGTCTTTGTTGGAATATTTTTGTGTATGATTTTGTATTTTTCATATTTTCAAATATTTGAAGGCAAAGAAGTGATTAACAACACCTACAATAAACGTCAGGAAGTATTTGAAAAAATAACGATAAGAGGCAAAATTATTACTGAAAATGGAGAGGTTTTGGCAGAAACAGAGGTTGATTCGCAGGGAAATGAAACCAGAGTATATAAATACGGAAGCCTTTTTAGTCATGCTGTTGGAATATCAACAAATGGTAAGATGGGTATAGAATTAAATCAGGATTATTCATTGCTTGGAAGTGATGTTAATGTTTTTGAAAAGGTTTCAAATGAATTTAAGGGCGAAAAGACTGCCGGAAATAATGTGATAACTACACTTGATGTAGAATTGCAGGAAGCTGCATATAATGCACTTGGCAACTATGACGGAGCGATAATTGTTATTGAGCCGGATTCAGGTAAAATACGTGCGATGGTTTCAAAGCCGGATTTTGATCCTAATACTATTGATGCTGATTGGGAGAATATAACTGGTGATGAAGAAAATTCCTGCCTTTTAAACAGGGCAACAAATGGTTTGTATACGCCAGGTTCTACATTCAAGATATTTACATTTCTTGAATATATAAGGGAAAATGCAAATTTTAGGGATTATGTATATAATTGTCAGGGGCGTATAAATGTTGGAGATAATAGTGTGAGCTGTTACAATGGTATATGGCATGGTGAAGAGAATGTATTTGAAGCATTTGCTCATTCTTGTAATAGTTCCTTTGTAAATATGGGACTTAAGCTTGATATGAATAGTTTTTCAGATACTTGTAAGAAATTGTTCTTTAACAAGAATTTGCCTACAAAATTAGAGCATAAGCCAAGTAGCTTTGAACTTAATGAATCTTCTGGTGAATTTGAGATTATGCAGACGTCTATTGGTCAGGGTAAGACACTTGTAAGTCCGCTTCATATGTGTATGATTGCATCGGCAATTGCAAATGATGGTGTATTGTATGAGCCATATATTGTATCAAAAATAACAAATCATAATGGTTATGAGGTTAATAAATATAAGCCTATAAAATACGGAGAAATATTTACTAAGGAAGAAGTTGAAATTCTTAAAGAGGCTATGGGTGATGTGGTTGAATATGGAACAGGAACAAGACTTCAAACAGATAAATACGATGTATATGGAAAAACCGGAACAGCAGAGATAGATTCTGGTGATAATGCACATTCATGGTTTGTCGGATTTGCAGAAAATGATAATGAAAAGGTAGCAATTTGTGTGGTTATGGAGGATATGCCGCCCGGAAGTACGTGGGCTGTGCCGGTGGCGGGGCAGGTACTTGAGGAATGTTTTTCTGAATAAACTTGCATAGATTTGGTAAATGATGTATACTAAAAACAAGTCTTAGAGACACACCAATTGAACAGGAGGTTTTGCAATGATAGAAGCAACGAGCTGTGGCGGTGTGGTTATTTTTCGTGGTAAGATTTTACTTTTGTACAAGAATTATAAGAATAAGTATGAAGGTTGGGTTTTGCCAAAGGGAACCGTTGAAGAGGGCGAAGACTATAAGGAAACAGCACTTAGAGAAGTTCGCGAAGAGACGGGTGTTAATGCATCAATTATTAAGTATATTGGTAAGAGCGCGTATTCATTTACGACACCACAGGATATGGTTGAGAAGGATGTACACTGGTATTTGATGATGGCAGATAGCTATTACAGTAAACCGCAACGAGAAGAATTTTTTATGGATTCAGGTTATTATAAGTTTCATGAGGCGTATCATTTGTTAAAATTTTCAAATGAGAAACAGATTCTTGAAATGGCGTATAACGAATATCTGGATTTGAAAAAAAGTAACCTATGGGGTAGCAAGAAATATTTTTAAAGGTGAATGGTTGAACGACTGTTCACCTTTTAAATATTGGAGGAAGGAAAATGAACAATATTAATTATCAAAAGGAATTAGATAAAATAATTGAAAATATTGCTAAAGGTGATAAAATACCTACATTACTTATTCACAGTTGTTGCGCGCCTTGTAGCAGCTATGTACTTGAATATTTGTCTGAGTATTTTAGTATAACTGTTTTGTATTATAATCCTAATATTTTTCCTAAAGAGGAATACGAATACAGAATAAGTGAGCAGAAGAAGCTGATAGATAATCTTCCGGTGAAAAATGCAATACATTTCATTCCTACAGAATATGAGCCTGAAAAATTTCATCAGGCTATAAAGGGTCATGAAGATGATAAAGAGGGTGGCGAAAGATGTTTTATCTGCTACGAATTAAGACTTCGTGAGGCTGCGAAATATGCTGTGGAGGGTGATTTTGATTATTTTACCACCACCTTATCTATTAGTCCTATGAAAAATGCACCTAAATTAAATGAAATTGGTCTTAAAGTTGGAGAAGAAATGGGAGTAAAATATCTGGTGTCTGATTTTAAGAAAAGAAATGGTTATAAAAGATCCGTGGAGTTGTCTAAAGAATATGGGTTGTACAGACAGGATTACTGTGGCTGCGTATATTCAAAACTGGAAAGAGATGGGCAGTAAGTCTATTTCTTTCCAGTCATATGATTGTGTTTTGAAAGGCTGAATTAACGTCTATGTGAAATATTAAGTTGTCCATGAGTATGCCTTTCTCGTGTAATGTACCGACCGAAACTTAAGTGTAGATCTTGAACCAGTGTCCAAGGAACGCTTCGCTTCTAGAAAAATAGAGTAGGTCGTTTGACCTACTCTATTTTTGTATAATGCAGGAGATGGGACTTGAACCCACACGTGGTTGCCCACGTCAGATTTTGAGTCTGATGCGTCTGCCATTCCGCCACTCCTGCGTACTTGTAAAATTTTATCATTCGATATGCAAAATGTCAACCATATTTTTTAGATATGTGTTATAATATAAAAAGTGTAAAAAACGGAGGAAGATTTGTTAGATGAAGTGTATAGAGTTTCAGAGATTAATTCCTGATTTTATAAATGACAATATATTAAACGAAGATAAATACGAGTATTTAGAAGGTTTTATTGAACATTCAAAAGAGTGTCCGGAGTGTTATGATGAATTGGAAATTCATTATATGATATTGGAAGGTCTTGATAAGCTTGAAAATGATTCGAAAACATCATTTAATTTTAAAGAAGAGCTGCGTATGAAACTTAATATGCATGAAGAAAATATTTATAATGAATTTAAGATTAATGTTATTGTTGGTGTTATTAATGTAATAGCCCAGATAACATTATTTGTCGGAATAATTATGTATTTTGTTAGGTTATTGTAAATTTGGAGGTTTTGTAATGGATAAACTTGTACTTATTGATGGACATAGTATTATAAATAGAGCATTTTATGGTGTTCCGGATTTGACGAATTCTCAAGGACTTCACACAAATGCTATTTATGGATTTTTAAATATTATGTTTAAGATTTTAGAGGAAGAAAATGCAAATAATTTAGTCGTAGCATTTGATGTTAAACATCCTACATTCAGACATGAGATGTTTGGTGAATACAAAGGCACTAGAAAGCCTATGCCTGAAGAACTTAGAGAGCAGGTTCCAGTATTGCAGGAAGTTCTAAGGGCTATGAATATAACAATAGCTACATTGCCGGGGTATGAAGCTGATGATATTATTGGAACTCTTGCAAAAAGAGCTGTTAAAGATGGTTACAACGTATCTGTTATTTCGGGAGACAGGGATTTGCTTCAGCTTGCGGATGCTAATATTCAAATTAGAATTCCAAAGACTAAGAGAGGTGGAACAGAGATTGAAAACTATTATCCGGAGCAGGTTGAAGAGGAGTATCTTGTTTCGCCAATGGCTTTTATAGATGTTAAAGCTCTTATGGGAGATACTTCTGATAATATCCCGGGCGTTCCGTCTGTAGGTGTTAAGACGGCAACAAAGCTTATCAGCACATATGGTTCACTTGATAAAGTTTATGAAAATATTGATGAAGTTAAACCTGAACGAATCAAGAATTTGCTTATTGAATACAAAGAACAGGCTTATTTAAGCAAGAAGCTTGCGACAATTAACACAGAGTCGCCTGTGGATGTAAATATTAAAACTTCAACAATTGATGCCATATATTCAGAAGAAGCATATGAATGGATTAAAAAACTTGAATTTAAGAGTATGCTTACAAAGTTTGATGTAGACACTAAACCTAATGAAATTGAACAGTTATTCAAATATGTAAGTGATTTTAATGAAGCTGAAAATATATTTAGTAAAGCAATTGTATCGACTAAAATAGGATTGTATCCTGTTGTAGAGGGCAAAATGTTTGGCGTTGCACTTGCGATTGGTGAAGAAGATGTCTACTTTGTTGCAACGGAAGGTTTTATTACTGAAGGATATTTGACAGACAAAATATATGAAATTATTAATAAAGTTGAAGAGGTTTCTTTTATTGATTTGAAACCAAATCTTAAGCTTATAAATACAGTCTATAGGAAAAATTTATTTGATGCATCAATCGCAGGATATTTATTAAACCCGCTTAAAGATACTTATAACTACGAAGATGTAGCAAGAGATTATATGAGTCTTACAGTTCCTTCGAAGGTGGAATTGCTTGGGAAGAGTAATTTTGAGCAGGCTATTGATAATAATCATGAAGCATTTCTTAAGGTTGTTTGTTACAATGCATATATAGCATTTGCCTCTGTTGATGTTCTTAAAGATAAACTTAAAGAATTCGGTATGTATGATTTGTTCGTAAATATTGAAATGCCAACGTTATTTGTACTTGATTCTATGGAAAAGTATGGTATTAAGGTTGAGCGAGAAGAACTGGATGAATATGGTAAAATGCTTGGGGAAAAAGTTTCTGCTATAGAAAAAAATATTTATTTACAGGTTGGAGAAGAATTCAATATTAATTCGCCAAAACAATTAGGAGAAATATTGTTTGAAAAAATGGGACTTAAGGGCGGAAAAAAGACCAAAACCGGTTATTCTACATCGGCAGATGTACTTGAAAAGCTTGCTCCTGATTATCCTGTGATTAAAGATATATTAGAATATAGACAACTTACGAAATTAAAATCAACATATGCAGATGGTCTGGTGACTTATATTGGTGAAGATGGAAGAATTCATGGTAAATTTAATCAGACTATTACTGCTACAGGAAGAATTAGCAGTACAGAACCTAATTTGCAGAATATTCCTATTAGAATGGAAATAGGCAAAGCAATAAGAAAGGTTTTTGTACCTGAGAAAGATTATGTGTTTATTGATGCGGACTATTCACAGATTGAATTACGAGTTCTTGCTCATATTTCAAATGATGAAAATCTTATAAATGCATATAGGAGTGCTAGTGATATTCATAGAATAACGGCTTCTAAAGTATTTAATACACCTATGGAGCTGGTTACTGAGCAACAAAGAAGAAATGCAAAGGCAGTTAACTTTGGTATTGTTTATGGGATAAGTTCTTTTGGTCTTAGTCAGGATTTAAGTATTAGCAGAAAAGAAGCTGGTGAATATATTCAGCAATATTTTGAAACGTATCCGGGAATTAAAGAATTTCTTGATGATACAGTCAAGAATGCTAAGGACAATGGATATGTAGCTACTATGTTTGGCAGGAGACGTCCTGTTCCTGAATTATCATCATCTAATTTTATGCAAAGACAGTTTGGTGAACGAATTGCTATGAATTCGCCTATACAGGGCTCGGCAGCTGATATAATTAAAATCGCTATGGTGAATGTGTATAATGCATTAAAAGAAAGAAATCTTAAGTCAAGACTTATACTTCAAGTGCATGATGAACTTTTGATAGAAGCTCATAAGGATGAGGTTGAAGAGGTTAAGAAGATTGTTGAAGATGAAATGATAAATGCAGCAAGTCTTGCAGTTGTTCTTGAAATTGATTTGAATTGTGGTGGCAACTGGCTTGAGGCACATTAGTTATAGGATGTGAATGATATGGTTATTGGAATTACCGGCGGTGTTGGCTGTGGGAAATCCACGGTTATGTCTATAATGCAGGAAAAGTATAATTTTATTCTGCTTGAAGCGGATAAGATAGCTCACAAACTTATGGAACCGGGACAGCAGGTATACAATGAGATTGTTAATGTGTTTGGGAAGGATATTCTTGATGTTGATAGTTCTATTGACAGAAAAAAACTTGGAGAAATTGTTTTTTCTAATGAAGAGAAATTAAAAAAACTTGATGATATTGTGCATCCTGGGGTGAGAGAATATATTGAAAACAGAATAAACAAATCTATATCAGAAGAGAATTTTCTGATTGAATCGGCTATACTTGTAGAAGCTGGATATAAGAATATTTGTGATGAAATATGGTATATTTATGCGAGCGATGAAGTAAGGCGAGACAGACTAAAAAAAAGTAGGGGATATACAGATGAGAAGATTGATTCGATAATTAATAATCAGTCTTCAGAAGAAGAATTTATAAAAAATGCTGACAAAATAATAAAAAATGACAAAAATATAGAAAATACGACCTTGCAGATTGAAAAAATAGTGGAATTTTAACAAAAAATATGGTATGTTATAAAGAGGTAGAGTTTACAAGAAGAGGTATACTACAAAGATGAACGAGCAGTTAGTATTTGGATTAGATATCGGAACCAGAAGTATTGTTGGTTCTGTTGGATATCTGGATAGAGATAAATTTAAAATAGTAGCACATTATGTTAAAGAACACGAAACAAGAGCTATGATGGATGGACAAATTCATGATATTGCACAGGTTTCGGATTCTATCGCCATTGTCCGTAAGGAGTTGGAAAATATAGTTGGCTATGAGCTTAAAGATGTATGTATAGCTGCTGCAGGTCGTGTTCTTAAGACGAAGACGGTTCGAATTGATTATGAGATGACAGATGAGACACTGATAACAGGTGAACATATATACGCACTTGATTTACTTGGGGTTGAGAAGGCTCATGAATCAATTAGGAATGAAGAATCACAACGTTTTTACTGCGTTGGATATTCAGTTATTAAGTATTATCTTAATGATTATGTGATAACTAATTTAGAGGGGCACAAAGGTAGGAAAATTTCAGCTGATGTATTAGCTACATTTTTACCGGAAGAAGTAGTTGATGGTTTATATACAGCAGTTAATAATGCTAAGCTTGAGGTCGCTAATCTTACATTAGAGCCGATTGCAGCTATTAATATTGCTATACCGGAGAATTACAGGCTTCTTAATATTGCTTTGGTTGATGTTGGTGCAGGTACATCGGATATTTCCATAACAAGAGACGGAAGTATCGTAGCTTATGGTATGATTCCCAGAGCAGGTGATGAGATAACTGAATCAATTGCCGGAAGATACCTTATTGATTTTAATTTAGCAGAGAAAATCAAGATGGATTCGGCTAAGAAGAAGTCGGTAACATTTAAGGATATAATGGGTCTTAAGCAGAAGGTTTTGTCAGAAGATATTAGAGCTTCTTATGGAACTACGGTTGATAGTATAACTAAGGAGATTTCAGATAAGATTACGGAACTGAATGGCGGAAAACCGGTAAGTGCCGTGTTTGTTGTCGGTGGCGGTGGTAAAGCAGAAGGCTTTATAGAAGGCATTGCCAGACATTTGAATATACCAAGTGAACGAGTTGCACTTAGAGGTGCAGAAGTTCTTGGAGCAGTTGATTTCTTACAAGAGGGTATTAAGAAAGATCCTTTACTCGTTACACCGATTGGTATTTGTCTTAATTATTATAATCAGAAAAATAATTTTATACTTGTTAATATTAACGAACAACATATTAAGATGTATGATAATAGCAAGCTTACTGTTTTGGATGCTGCTATGCAGATTGATTTTCCTAATGAATCTTTGTTTCCAAAAAGAGGTAAGGAACTTAATTATTATGTTAATGATAATAAGCGCATGCTACGAGGAGAGATGGGTGAACCTGCCGTAATTACGGTTAATGGCGAAACTGCTAATATTAATACGCCGATATCTAAAAATGATAAGATTGTTATTAAGGAATCGACAACCGGGCCTGCGGCTTCTCTAAGAGTTGAACAGATTCCTGAATATAAAAGCGAGTTAAAAGTCATAGTTAATGATAAGATGGTTAATTGCCCGAGATTTGTAGAGGTTAATGGAAGTCTTGTTTCAGGAACATGCAGAATTCGAGATAATGACAGGATAAAGATTCTGGATTATTATTCGGTTGCACAGCTGGTGGAGTTCTTAGATATTGACATTGAAGATAAAGAGATTTATTTGAATAATGTGATTGCTAATCTTAATGATAGTGTATATGAGAATTTTACTATTAAAATCGAAGATAAATTTGCAGAAGAAGAGTCTTATGGATATGAAGAGGAATATGAGGATGAATTTTATGAGGAAGAAGAGGTTACAGTAAAGGCACCTGTTTCTACCAATATTAAATCTGAATCAGTCAAAAATGCTCCACCACCTGCTCCTGCAAAAGAGGAAGCAAACAGTTTGATTGTTATTAATGTTAATGGTAAAACATTAATTCTTAATTCGAAAAAGAAGTATTTATTTGTCGACATTTTGGATGTGTATCCATTTGATATGTCATTAGCGGGTAAAAAGCAGCTTGTTATGACAATTAATGGTGTAGGCTGTACATTTGCGGATGAATTATCTGATGGAGATATAATTGAATTGTGTTGGAGGTAAAAATAGTTTATGGAAAAAAATGATACTAATATTAGCCAACAGATTAAATTTTCCATAACAAATGCTATTATAGCTGGATTACTTTTTGCGTTTTATGCTATATTGTTTATGTTTGATAGAAAAGTGATGTTAACTACATACGTCAGTGGATTTTCTGTTATAATAATGTTATTGTTTGATTGTCTATTAGCCAGAATAAAATATTTTGGTAAAATATTTTGGTCAAAAATCATTAAACTATTAATTTGTTCGGCATTATCAATATCTATAATATATGGTTATGGTTATTTTTATATGAGTGACAGTTCTGACATAAGAACCATGTTTTGTGTAAGAATGTTACTTGTCCTATTGATAATTATATATTGTGTAATATGTGTTGAATATATGTTTATGTTCGATATAACAGAAAGATTTTATCAGATAAGTGCTATAGCCGGTATGGTTATACCGATTAATTTAGTTTTATTTATTTCTTACGTTATTGATGAAAAAGTTGAAAACTATGATATTTTATTTGTTTTGATTTTTATTACGATAGTAATAACAATTTTCTATAGTGTAATTAATCATATAAGTGAATTTTTAAATGCCTTTTATGAAAGATTATTCAAAGAAGAGAGAATGGCTATTAATTCACAGGAAGAATCTAAAAACCTTAAGTTGTATCAGTCAAAACTGGTTAGAGCTAATGAATTATTGAGTAAACAAAAGGTTCAGTTAGAATCTGCTAATAAGATTATTACAAGAAGTAATACTGAAATGAAGATGCAACATATGCTTGTTAAACATATTAACAGTGAATTACATACTGATAAAATCATTGAATTTATTACGGAAGGTATGATAAGTGAATTACATGTGGATTTGTGTTCTGTTATTATACGTCAACTGGATAATATGGAAACTACAGACGAGGTTTTGTGTAATGCTATAGCTACTCAGGATAGTAAGCTTAGTGATGATCCTACACAATCCATTAGGGATAGTGAATTTATAAAAATATATGGAATGATACCTTCGGCGACTTACATTGTAGATAATAAGGTTCCGGATAGTAAATATGATTTTCTTATTGGGTCTAATATTGGTTCCTTGTTGATTTATCCAATGAAGGTTACTGATAATATTACAGGTGTTTTGATTGTTGGAGCTAATGCATATGGTTATTTTAAAGACAATATACCATTTTTTGAAACAATAGTTGAGCAAATAGTGCTTGCACTTAGGAATTCCTTCCTTTATTCGCAAATGCAGGATATGGCAACAAAAGATGCACTAACATCTATTTATAATCGTAGATATTTTAATGCTGTATTTCCTGAAACATTAGAAAAAGTAGTTAATGAAAACAAGGATTTTACAGTTGTATTGTTTGATATTGACAGATTTAAGAAAGTTAATGATAATTATGGTCATATATTTGGTGATCAGGTTATTAAATATTGCGGAAAGGTTGCTGCTGATTACGCAAAAAAATACAAGGGGTTTGCTGTAAGGTATGGCGGAGAGGAGTTCGGAATTACTTTTTACGGAAAAAAGATCGAAGAAGTTCAACCTATTGTAATGAGAATGCATGAGGAGATAAAAGCTCATCGATTTGATTTTGATGGTAAAAAGATAAAAATAAACGTTAGTATTGGTATAACGTCTTATCCGGAGATTTGTAAGGATGTTAATGCATTGTTGAACAGAGCAGATAATGCAATGTATTCTTCCAAAAAGAACGGAAGAGGAATGATTACCATAGATTCTGACGAATTATTTGAAAATGACTAAACAATTTGATGACAGGAGGAACAAAAAATGAAAAAATTAAGGAACATGAATGTAAAAAAGAGGCTTATAATCAGTTTTTTATTTACGGTATTTATTGCCAGTTTAGCAAGTATATTAGCGTTGATTATGATTATAAGAGTTGAAGCAAGGTATTCAACAGCATTGGAGCTCAATGGATTTATCCAGGGTGATCTGGGTGAGTATAATACTTATCTTGTAAAGGGTGGAGCACAGGTAAGAGATATTATCTCATTAACGGATAATAACCTTATAGCGGAAGCTAAAGAAAAGCTTAAGACCTGTGATGAAAAGGTTGAGTTTTATCATGAAGAGTTTAAAGAAAAGCTTGAAAGCAAGGAAGAAAATGAGATATTAGCTAAAATTGATGAGAATTATAAGGTTTATTTAGAATCAAGAGAAGAAGCTATTAAGCTTGCAGAAGAAGGAAAGCGTGATGAAGCAATAAAATTATTCCACGAAGAAGCATTGGTGAATCTTAATGAAGCTGCTGATAATTCGGAAAAATTATTATCAATGAACGTAGAAATGGGTGATAATGTTTCAAATGAATTATCAGAACTCACAACTTTGATTATAGTACTTGTTATTGTTGTTATTATTATAGCTATTATTATTGCATTTATTTATGCTTTATTTACAGCTAAAGATATTGAAGTACCAATTAAAAAGATTCAGAAGGCTACCAGGAAGATTGCTGATGGCGAATTAGATATTCAGGTTAACATTAATGATAAGAACGAATTTGGCGAAATGGCTAAAAACTTTAATGAAGCTGTTGAGAACATTCATACATATCTTCAGGTTATTGATTATGGTCTTGAAGAAATCGGAAAAGGTAATTTTGCTGTAAAACCAAATGTTGAATTCAAGGGTGATTTCGTAAGCATTAAGGAATCTATAGAGAAGATTCTTGCTAATCTTAGTTATACAATCAGACAGATTAATGATGGTTCTGAACAGGTTGCTATGGGTGCTGAACAGCTTGCTGAAAGTGCTCAAAGTCTTGCAGAGGGTGCAACAAGTCAGGCTGGTGCAGTAGAAGAGTTGACAGCTACAATAGATGAAGTGGCAGATGCTTCCGAAACAAGTGCTAAGAAAGCTGATGAAGCATATCAGGATGCTTATAAATTTGCTGAGGTTGCTGAGGAAAGCAGCAGAGAAATGAAAGAGCTTAGAGAAGCTATGGATAGAATTACAGATACTTCAAGAGAGATTGAAGTTATTATTTCACAGATTGAGGACATTGCAGAGCAGACAAATCTCTTATCATTAAATGCTTCTATTGAAGCTGCAAGAGCAGGAGAGGCAGGTAGAGGATTTGCAGTTGTTGCTGATGAAATTGGTAAACTTGCTACAGATAGTGCACAGTCAGCAATTAATACTCGAGAATTAATTGTTAAGACAATGGATGAAATTGAAAAAGGTAATGAAATCACAATCAAGACTGCTGAATCACTTAATACTGTATTAAATGGAATTAAGATTCTTGCTAACGAATCAAAAGAGACAAGTGCTCTTTCGTTACAGCAGGCACAGACAATGGCAGAAGTTAAACTTGGTATTGAACAGATAGCTGATGTTGTACAGAGTAACTCAGCAGCTGCAGAAGAGACATCTGCAACAAGTGAAGAGCTTTTAGCACAGTCAGAAAACTTAAAAGCGCTAGTTGATTATTTTGTTTTAGCTGACTAATTTTTAGATATAAAAATCACCTCTTGCATATATATGTAAGGGGTGTTTTTTATGAAAATATATAATTTATTAGTAAGACTTTGTTTGGTTTGCCTTATATATGGTATATTATTAGATTGTGTTATGCCAAATTCCGTAAAAAAAACAAGTGAGTTAGATATAAAAGATATAAATATTAGAGATATGAATCCTGAAAATAAAAACATTTTTCCGAAAGAATTAATTGAATTTATGGAGATAATAAATAAAGAAATTAAATATTTTCCGGTTGCATATTCAGCAAAAAGGGAATTTGTTGAATATGTTAATTCATGGGGATATGAAAGGAATTATGGAGGTAACAGGATTCATGAAGGAACTGATATAATGGGAATTATTAATGAACGAGGGATATATCCTGTTGTTTCGGTATCAGATGGTGTTGTAGAAGAGGTTGGATGGTTGGAATTGGGCGGATATAGAATTGGAATAAGGTCAGAGGGAGGAATCTACTATTATTATGCACATTTGTATTCATATAATAAAGGAATCGAAAAAGGTAAAAAGGTAAGAGCTGGTGAATTGATAGGATATATGGGTGATAGTGGATATAGTAAGGTTGAAGGTACAGTTGGTAATTTTGATGTGCATTTACATTTTGGTATTTATGTTGATACGGATGAATACGGTCAATTGAGTATTAATCCATATTATTTTCTAAAAAGTATTGAAAATAATCGTATAAAATATAACTATTAATTTGATTTTATGGTATAATTATAAAGATGTACAAAGAAAGGAGTGGGGTAAATGGAAATACAATTATGGCGTGAAAAGCTTAGCCCTTATCAACTTGCTGTGGATGAGCTTTTAGTTAAATTTAGATTTTTAGCACTTGAACATAAAGAGGCTGGTTTATATTCGCCTATAGAGAATGTAAAAGGAAGGGTAAAAAAGATTTCAAGTATTTTGGAAAAAATGCAAAAAAAGAAGATTGCTTTTGAGGATATAGACGAAAAGATAGAAGATATTGCAGGTATACGTATTATTTGTCAATTTGTTGAAGATATTGAAAAGGTAGTTGAATTGATTAAGAGCCGTGACGATATGGAGATTAAGTCTGAAAAGAATTATATTGATAATATGAAAGAAAGTGGATATAGAAGTTATCATATGATTGTTTATTATAACGTTCAGACTATGACAGGTAATAAGAAAATCAAAGTTGAGATACAGATAAGAACTATGGCGATGAATTTCTGGGCAACGATTGAACATTCATTGCAGTATAAATATCGTCAAAATATGCCTGATACAGTACGCGAAAGACTTAGAAGTGCTTCGGAGGCTATAATTAATCTTGATAACGAAATGTCATTGATTCGTACAGAAATTATAGATTCTCAAAATTATTTTACATTGAAGGCGAATGTTGTAGCAGAGATACTTAATACAATTCAGAATCTATATAAAATTGCAAATAAACGAGAGATTGTTAAGATTCAAGATGAATTCTATAAGATTTATATGAGTAGTGATTTGGAACAGTTACACAGATTTAGTAAAGAACTTGACGTAATTGCAGAGGGATATAGAGCACAAGGAATTGAGTAAATTATGAAGAACATTAGATTGGATAAATATCTTGCTGATATGGGTGTTGGAACTAGAACAGAGGTTAAAGGTATTATAAAAAAAGGTGCTGTCGTAGTTAGTGATAAAATAATAAAAGATCCGGGATATAAAGTAAGTATTGAAGATAGCATAATATGTAATGGACAAAATGTTGTTTATGAAAGCTTTGAATATTTAATGTTGAATAAACCGGCAGGATATATAACTGCAACTGAAGATAAAAAAGAAAAAACTATTATGAGTCTTATTAAATCTAAAAGAAATGATTTGTTTCCGGTTGGAAGGTTGGATAAAGATACAGAGGGTTTATTACTAATAACAAATGATGGTGATATGGCACATAGGCTTTTATCGCCTAAAAAACATATTGCAAAAAAATATTATGTTGAACTTGAAAAAGTGATTGAAAATGATTACATCAAAAGCTTTGAGGCTGGAATTGTATTAAAAGATGGAACGAAGACAAGACCGGGCAAGCTTGAAGTTATTGATAATAATACTGTATATTTAACAATATTTGAAGGTAAATTTCATCAAGTTAAAAGAATGTTTGAGGCACTTGATAATAAAGTTAAATATCTTAAAAGAGTTAGTATGGGAACACTTATATTAGATAAGACTCTGGAACTTGGAAAATTTAGACCTTTGACTGAGGATGAGTTAGAAAAGCTTAGGAGACATATAGATGGAAATTAGAGATTATTTACCAATAAATGTAGAAGAAATGAAAAAAAGAGGATGGTCACAAGTGGATTTTGTGTATGTCATTGGAGATGCATATGTAGACCATCCTTCTTTTGGGCATGCTATAATCAGCCGAGTTCTTGAATCGAAAGGATATAAGATAGGTATAATTTCACAGCCGGATTGGAAGGATAATAATTCTATTAAAGAATATGGTGAACCACGACTTGGATTTCTTGTTATGGCAGGTAATATGGATTCAATGGTAAATCATTATTCGGTTTCAAAAAAACCACGTCAGACAGATGCATTTACACCTGGTGGTGTAATTGGAAAAAGACCTGATAATGCAACTATAGTATATTGCAATCTCATAAGACAGGTGTATAAGAAAACGCCCATAATTATCGGAGGAATAGAAGCAAGCCTTAGAAGACTGGCACATTATGATTATTGGTCAAATTCTCTTAAACGTTCTATTTTGCTTGACTCCGGAGCCGATTTATTATGTTATGGAATGGGTGAGAGAAGTGTTGTAGAAGTAGCTGAGGCTTTGGATTCAGGAATAGATATTAAAGATATAACATTTATTGAGGGAACTGTGTATAAAGCCAAGAATCTTGATACTGCATATGATGCATTGGAGTTACCTGATTATAATATGTTAAAAGCAGACAAGCTAAATTACGCAAGAAGCTTTTATACACAGTATTGCAATACAGACCCGTTTTCGGGAAAACGTATGTATGAAAAATATTCGGATACTATGTATGTAATACAGAATACACCTCAGAAGCCATTATCTCAAACTGAAATGGATGATATTTATGCCTTGCCATATATGAGAAATTACCATCCATCATATGAGAAGCTTGGTGGTGTTCCGGCGATATCAGAAGTAAAATTTAGTATTGTCAGTAACAGAGGCTGCTTTGGTGGATGTAATTTCTGTGCATTAACATTTCATCAAGGAAGAATTATTCAGACAAGGAGTCATCATTCAATTATTGAAGAAGCAAAAATAATAATAAATGACAAAGATTTTAAAGGTTATATACATGATGTTGGAGGTCCAACAGCTAATTTTAGACATACCTCATGTGAAAAACAGCTCACAAAGGGAGTTTGTCCGAATAAGCAATGTTTATTTCCAAAACCATGTAAGAACCTAAAAATAGATCACAAGGATTACTTAAAGCTTTTGAGAAAATTGCGGGAATTGCCTAAGGTAAAGAAAGTATTTGTGCGTTCTGGAATTCGATTTGATTATTTAATATATGACGAGGATGATACTTTTATTAAAGAACTTGTTGAACATCATATAAGCGGGCAACTTAAAGTGGCTCCAGAGCATATTGCCGATAGTGTGCTTAAGATGATGGGTAAACCTGAAAATGCTGTATATGAAAGGTTTATCAAGAAGTATAATCGCTTAAATGAAAAAATGGGTAAAAAACAATTTGTTGTTCCTTATCTTATGTCATCACATCCTGGTTCAACACTTAAAGAAGCTATAGCACTTGCTGAGTATTTGCGTGACATTGGTTATATGCCGGAACAGGTACAGGATTTTTATCCTACACCATCGACAATATCTACCTGCATGTATTATACAGGCTATGATCCAAGAACTATGGAAAAGGTTCATATTACAAGTAATCCACATGAAAAAGCTATGCAAAGAGCTTTGATTCAATATAGAAATCCTAAAAATTATGATTTGGTATATGAAGCTCTTACAAAAGCAGGGAGAACGGATTTGATTGGATTTGATAAGAAATGTCTTATTCGTCCAAGAAAAATGGCAGATAAAAACAGTATAAAGTTCAAGCCAAAACAAAATCAAAATAAAAAACCACCCAAAAAGAAAACTATTAGAAATGTTCATAAAAAGAAATAGATTATCAGGAGTGATTATATATGAAAAAAATTGCAATTATTACAGGTGCATCATCAGGTATGGGAATGGAATGTGCTCGTCAAATAAGTAAGAAAATATCATGTGTCAAAGAAATATGGCTGATAGCAAGAAGAAAAGAGCGTATGGAAGAATTGGCAGATTCCATCGATATTCCGTGTAAGATTATAGAAGCAGATCTTATGGATGATAATGTATATGCAAAATTTGAAGAATTATTAAAGTCAAGCGATGTTACAATAAAAATGCTTGTTAATGCTGCCGGATTTGGTAAAATAGGATGCGTTGATGATATTTCTTTTTTTGATAATGGAGGAATGGTTAGACTGAATTGCGAAGCTCTTACAAGACTTACTAAGGTTGTAATTCCATATATGTCGAAAAAAAGTAGAATTATTAATTTTGCTTCATCAGCAGCATTTATGCCACAACCGGGATTTGCAGTATATGCAGCAACTAAAGCTTATGTTTTAAGTTTTTCAAGAGCTCTTCATTATGAACTTAAAAATAAAGAAATATATGTAACGGCTGTCTGTCCGGGACCTGTTGCAACAGAATTTTTTGATATTGCAGAAGAAGGTAAAAAACGTGCGTGGTTTAAAAATATTTTTATGGCAAAACCTGAAAAGGTTGTAGCAAAGGCTATAACGGATTCTATTGATAAAAAACAGATGTCTGTATATGGCGTCTCAATGAATATTTTTTATAAATTAACAAAAATATTGCCTTCGAATTTTATGCTTAACATTGTTACAAAAATTTCAATAAAGAAGGAATAGTGTGATGAAAATGATACAAAAGGGTGAAAAAGGATACATAAATCATAGAAAACTTGTATTATTGCTAACAGTTCTGGTATTGATGATTTCGGTTGCAGTATTCTTTTTTACAGGATATATAAGATATAAAAGTACAAAAACAATATTTACGGTTTTAGCAGTATTAATGGTGTTACCTGCTGCCAAGCAATTTGTAATGTATGCAGTAATTTCATCGTACAAATCGGCTGATTTTGAGATGTATGACTATATAAAATCACTTGTAGATAATTGTGATGTTCAAATCATTTCGGATTTGGTAATAACCTCGCCGGAAAAAGTTACTAATATAGATTTTATTTGTGTTAAGGGAGCTAAGATTATAGGATATGCTCCACATAAAAAAGTTGATATAGACTTTATCACAAATAATTTACGCAATGTAATAAATCCATATTATAAAATAAATCAAATTAAATTTTATACAGAATACGATAAATTCAAAAATGCAGTTGAAAATATGAAAGATGTTGAAAGCTACAAATACGACGAAGATATTGCGAATTTAATATTAACCCAGTGTGTATAAAGGGTATTGAAAGGAATTATTAATTTGAAAGAATATATAATCGGAAGCAATGAAGCAGGACAAAGATTTGATAAATATCTTATGAAGCTTCTTAAGGAAGCACCATCATCATTTATATATAAGATGCTTAGAAAAAAGAATATAGTTCTAAATGGAAAGAAATGTGATGGAAAAGAGAAACTAAATATTAATGATAGTGTTAAAATATTTTTGGCAGATGATACTTTTGATAAATTTGCCGGAAAACAAATCTGTGTTTCGTTAACAAAAAAAGAAGTGGATTTGAATGTTATATATGAAGATGAAGATATTTTACTTATAAACAAGCCGGCAGGTTTATTATCACAAAAGGCAGATAATAACGATGATTCAATAAATGACAGACTTATTCAATATCTTATAAATAATAATTCGATTACGGCAGAATCACTAAAGACCTTTAAACCCTCTATATGCAATAGGCTTGATAGAAATACTTCGGGAATTATTATTGCTGGAAAGAGTCTTAACGGACTTCAGACAATGGCCAGGTTGTTAAAAGACAGAACAATACATAAATATTATTTGTGTATAGTAAAAGGTATTATAAAGGAAAAAAGCCGCATAAAAGGTTACATATATAAGGATGAAGCAAAAAATACTGTTATGGTAAAGGATACAAAGGTTAATGACGATTACTTGCCAATTGAAACAGGATATTACCCTTTGTCATATAATAATTCGTATACATTACTTTGTGTTCATCTGGTTACCGGTAAGACTCATCAGATACGAGCACATTTATCAGCAATAGGACATCCGCTTATTGGTGATACCAAATATGGAGATAAAAAAGTAAATGCTTACTATAAGGATAAATATAAGCTAAAATATCAGTTATTACACTCTTATATGCTTGTTTTTCCTGAAATGTCGGATAAACTTAAAAATTTATCAAAAAAAATATTTACAGCAGACTTAAATAATAGGTTTATCAAAATTTTAGATGATGAATTTAAGGATGTTACATTATCAAAGGAGTTTGTATGGGAACATGGAATAGCAGAGGACTTAGAGGCTCAACTCTAGAGGATATGATTAATATGACGAATGATAAATATAGGGAACAGGGAATAGGACTCATTCAAAAAATTCCGACACCTATTAAGCCCATTAATATAGATAAAACTAACAGACATATTACGCTTGCATATTTTGAAAAGAAAAGTACAGTTGATTATATTGGTGTTGTACAGGGAGTGCCAATATGTTTTGATGCAAAGGAATGTAATACAGATACATTTCCAATGCAAAATATACATGAACATCAAATAAAATTCATGAGTGAATTTGAAAAACAAGATGGTGTTTCTTTTATTGTATTATATTATACACATAAAAATGAGATTTATTATATTCCGTTTAGAAAGCTTATGGAGTATTATACAAGAATGGAGAATGGCGGAAGAAAGAGTTTTACATATGAAGAAATAGATAAATCATATAGCATTTCTACCAATGTTGGAGTTCCTATTCATTACTTAGAAACTTTACAAAAAGATCTAAATGAAATAGATTGTTGACATTTTTAGTAAAATAATATATAATTTATCACTATCACGATAATAAATTAGTCATTTATTACTTTAATATAACAAAGCAAATAGGAGAGATCATTATATGGATAAACAGTTATTACATACACCGGAAGGCGTAAGAGATATTTATAATAAGGAATGTGCAAATAAAATATATATTGAGAATAAAATACATAATGTGCTTAACAGCTACGGATACAGAGATATTCAGACGCCTTCATTCGAATATTTTGAAATTTTTAATAAAGAAAGAGGTAGTGTTGCTTCTAATAATATGTATAAGTTTTTTGACCGAGAGGGTTATACATTAGTATTAAGACCTGATATGACACCTTCAATTGCACGTTCTGCTGCAAAATATTTTAGTGATGAGGACATGCCTATTAGATTTTGTTATCAGGGAAATATGTTTATCAATAATAATGAATATCAGGGTAAGTTAAAGGAATTTACCCAGCTTGGTGCAGAATTAATCGGTGATACTACATCGGATGCAGATGGTGAAATGATAGCAATGGTTGTAGATTCGTTTCTACAGGCAGGATTAAAGGAATTTCAGGTTGAGGTTGGACAAGTTGATTTTTACAGAGGGCTTATTGATGAAGCTAACATAGAAGAAGATACTGAAAGAGAACTTCGTTCTATGATTGAGAATAAGAATTACTTTGCTATAGAAGAAATTCTTGATAATCTTGATATAGCTGATGATATAAAAAATACTTTTCTTAAGTTTCCGGAATTATTCGGTGGTCTTGAAATGCTTGAAATGGCAAAAAAACTTACGAATAATAAAAGAGCATTAAGAGGAATAGAAAGACTTGAGAAATTATATGGAATTCTTGAAAATTACGGATATAGCAAGTATGTATCATTTGACCTTGGTATGATTGGTCATTATGATTATTATACAGGAATAATATTTAAAGGTTATACATATGGAACAGGTGATGCAATAGCTACAGGTGGAAGATATGACAATCTTCTTAAACAGTTTGGTAAAAATGCTCCGGCTATTGGGTTCGCAATAGATGTAGACAGACTTATGTCAGCGCTTAGCAGACAGAAGATAGAGGTTGATGCTAATTATGACAAGACTACGGTATTATATATGCCATCTATGCAGAAAAATGCTATTGACCTAGCAGGAATGCTTCGACATTCAGGCAAAAAAACAGAATTGATTAGAAAACGCTCTGTTAAAAATATTGATGATTATATTGATTATGCATCAAGGCATGACATTGATACAATATATTACCTTGAGGGAAAAGGAAGTATATTGCAGATTAATGTTAAGGAGCAGACTCATAAGAATATAAAATTAGAAAAAATTAAGGAGGAATTAGCATAATGAGATATTTAACATTTGCCCTTGCAAAGGGAAGGTTAGCTAAGAAATCCCTTGAAATATTTGAAAAATTAGGTATTACCTGTGAAGAAATGAAGGACGAAAAAACTAGGAAGCTTATTTTTGTAAATGAGGAATTAAAGCTTAAGTTTTTCCTTGCAAAAGCAAGCGATGTACCTACATATGTTGAATATGGTGCTGCAGATATTGGTATTGTTGGTAGCGATACAATTATTGAAGAAGGTAGAAAGTTATTCGAAGTAGTTGACCTTGGTATAGGAAAATGCAGAATGTGTGTATGTGGTCCAAAGTCAGCAAAGGAGCTTCTTAAGCATCATGAGATGATAAGAGTTGCAAGTAAATATCCTAAAATAGCGAAGGATTATTTCTATAATAAGAAACATCAGACCGTTGAAATTATTAAACTTAACGGTTCTGTAGAATTAGCTCCGCTTGTAGGTTTATCAGAGGTTATTGTAGATATAGTAGAAACCGGTTCGACTCTTAGAGAAAATGGTCTTGAAGTATTAGAGGAGATTTGTCCTTTATCTGCAAGAATGGTTGTTAATCAGGTTAGTATGAAAATGGAAAATGAGAGAATTATGAAGCTTATAAAAGAGTTAAAAGAGGTTTTATAATTTAGAAGTTAACATAATATTTTTATGTAAACTACAGATTGAAAAAGTGAGGTAAAAATAAAAATGCGTATAATTAAGCTTGATGAAAATTCAAAAAAGAATATTTTAAATGATTTATTAAAAAGAAGTCCTAACAATTATGATTCTTATTCAGATAAGGTTGCAGTAATTGTTAATGATGTTAAGGAAAAAGGCGATGAAGCTGTATTTTCTTATACAAAGCAGTTTGATGGAGCTGATTTAAATGCTGATAATATTTTAGTTACTGATGAAGAAATCAAAGAAGCTTATGCTGAACTTGAGAAAACAGGATTAGTTGATATTATTAGAAAAGCTCTTGCTAATATTGTGGATTACCACACAAAACAGAAGCAGTACAGCTGGTTTGACAGTAAGCCGGATGGATCAATTCTTGGTCAGAAGGTTACTCCTCTTGAAAGAGTGGGTGTATATGTACCGGGCGGAAAGGCTGCTTATCCATCATCAGTACTTATGAACGTTGCTCCTGCTAAGGTTGCCGGTGTCGATGAGATTATTATGACTACACCACCCGGAAAAGATGGAAAGGTTAATTTTGGTACACTTGTAGCTGCTAAGGAAGCAGGTGTAGATAAGATATTTAAGGTGGGTGGAGCTCAGGCTATAGCTGCACTTGCTTATGGAACAGAGTCTATTCCAAAGGTTGATAAGATAGTAGGGCCAGGTAATATTTATGTTGCCCTTGCTAAGAAAGCCGTATATGGACATGTTAGTATTGATTCAATCGCAGGACCTAGTGAAATTCTAGTTCTTGCTGATGAAACAGCTAATCCTAGATTTGTGGCTGCTGATCTTTTATCACAGGCAGAACATGATGAGCTTGCTTCTGCAATTCTTGTTACAACAAGTGAAGAACTTGCTAATAAGGTATCAGAGCAGGTTGAAGTATTTGTAAATGAATTATCAAGAAAAGAAATTCTTGAGAAATCCCTTGAGAATTATGGATACATATTAGTAGCAGATTCTATGGAAGATGCTATAGATGTGGCTAATGAAATCGCTTCTGAACACCTTGAAATTGTTACAAAGGATCCATTTAATACAATGACTAAGATTCGTAATGCAGGTGCTATTTTCCTTGGAGAATATAGTTCGGAGCCGCTTGGAGACTATTTTGCAGGTCCAAATCACGTTCTTCCAACTAATGGAACAGCAAAATTCTTCTCACCACTTAGCGTGGATGATTTTATTAAGAAATCAAGTATAATTTCATTTTCTAGAGAGGCATTAGAGCCTATAAGTAAGGATATTATAAAATTTGCAGAGTCTGAACAGTTAACAGCTCATGCAAATTCTATAAAGGTTAGATTCGAGGAATAATTAGGAGGCATTATGGCAAGAGAAGCTACAATAAAAAGAAAAACTAAAGAAACAGATATTGAATTAACACTTAACATTGATGGTAAAGGTAATTCTGAAATTGATACAGGAATTGGCTTCTTTGACCATATGTTAGCAAGCTTTGCAAGACATGGTTTGTTTGATTTGAAATGCAAGGTTAAAGGTGATTTGTATGTTGATTCGCACCACACTATAGAAGATACAGGTATTGTTCTAGGTGAGGCTATTAAGAAGGCAATAGGTGATAAGAAGTCTATTAAGCGTTATGGTACTGCAATTTTGCCTATGGATGAAGCTTTGCTTATGAGTTCGCTTGATTTATCAGGAAGACCTTATCTTGTATACGATGTGGAGCTTACTGTTGATAAGCTTGGATATTTTGATACAGAGATGGTTAAGGAATTCTTTTATGCTATTTCTTATGCATCAGGTATGAATTTACATATTAAGATGTTAGCCGGAAGCAATAACCACCACATAATAGAGGGTGTATTTAAATCATTTGCAAAGGCTCTTGATGAAGCAACAATAGTAGATAACAGAATTACAGGAATCCTCTCAACTAAGGGTTCATTATAATATTCGAAAGGTTAGGTAACAGAGGTGTCATACATTAAGATTATACCAACAATTTATTTAAAAGACGAAAAGGCATATTTAGATAAAACATTTACAGGAGAAGGCTATAACCCTGTAGAAATATGCGAAAATTACAGTGATAATGGTGCTGACGAGATTCTTATTATGGATATGTCTGATTCAGATGCCACACATGAGAAAAATATTCTTATTATGAAGGAAATTGCAGATGCGGTGGATGTACCAATGCTTATTGGCGGCAATGTTAAGCGTCTTGAGGATGTTAAAAAATATATTTATGCCGGTGGTCAGGTTGCAGTACTTGATATGAACAAGGAATCTAATGTTGAGATGATTAAAGAAGCATCTGACAGATTTGGCAAGGAAAATATTGCAGTAATGGCTGATAAGGATACGGATGTATCTGTATTATATGAAGCTAAGGATAAGGGTGCATATTTTATTATAGCAGATGGTGAGTTGACTAATCTTGATATAGCAAAGACTGGTCTTAAGGTTCTTGCTAAGGAATCTGATGTTGAACCTGAATATCTGTATGGTATAAGTAATGTAGATTTATCTGAAATTGGTTTTGATATTATGGATTTGAAAAATGCATATAAGCTTGAAGGATTTGAAGTAAATATGTTTGAAAGTTCAATGCATTTTAGTGATTTTAAGCTTAATAGCGACGGACATATTCCTGTTATTGTTCAGGATTATAAGACGGATGAAGTATTAATGCTTGCTTATATGAATGAAGAAGCATTTAATAAGACTATAGAAACAGGTAAGATGACTTATTATAGTCGCAGTCGTGATGAATTATGGATTAAAGGTCTTACTTCAGGACATTTCCAGTATGTTAAGTCACTTACACTAGACTGTGATAATGATACAATTCTTGCAAAGGTTAAGCAGATTGGTGCTGCGTGTCATACAGGTAACAGAACCTGCTTCTTTAATACACTTGTTAAGAAAGAATATGATGAAACTAATCCGCTTAAGGTATTTGAGGATGTATTTAATGTTATTTTAGACAGAAAAGAAAATCCAAAGGAAGGCTCTTATACAAACTATTTATTCGATAAGGGTATAGATAAGATTCTTAAGAAATTAGGTGAAGAGGCTACAGAGATAGTTATTGCTGCCAAGAACCCGGACCCTGAGGAAATAAAATATGAAATGTCTGATTTTCTGTATCATGCTATGGTTCTTATGGCTGAAAAAGGCGTATCTTGGGAGGATATAACTAAGGAATTGGCACGTAGATAATAGTGTGAAAAATCACGCTGATGCGCTGATTTTTACACACAGCAATTTGTGACGCTTCGGAATGGGAGATTATTATGGAAAGTTTATGGACTAAAGCTAAAAACTTAATAAAAGATAAGGATTACAAGGCTACAATCCCGGTTTTAAAGGAATTGACTGATAAAGTAGAAGCTATATATTCTAATCAATCAGGCAAATTATTTAGCTTTAATCATATATTAGAGACCTATTACTATGCATATTTTATGAAGGATGTAAGCCAGTTGGAATATACAGAATATGCAATTAATTCTTATTACAGAACTCTTGGCTTCTGCCAAATGCATACAGACAAGCATATTGATGCTATCAAATCCTATGAAAAAGCATTGAAATGGAATCCAGTGGATTTGGACACATATCTTCAGTTGGCAGAGCTATATAAGAAGGTAAATAATCTTGAAAGCTTAAGAAAGGTCACATTTGAATCCTATAATTTCTTGTGTAGCAGAGCTACAATGGCGAGATTCTATCGTAATCTAGGATTTTATTATCTTGAGAAATATGAGCCTGAGTTGGCAGCTGTTCTTTATAAATATAGTAATATTTATTATGAAACAGAGTTTGCTACAAAGGAGCTTGAATTTATAGCTAAGGCAATTCAGAAGGATATTCCTGAATATTCTCTTAAATATATGCAGGAGAAGCTTGTTGAAAAAAATATTCCGGTAGGACCAAATCCTGATACCATAGGAATTACTTACAGAGTAGGACAAATTGAACTTGAAGCAGGAAATGCAAAAGAAGCTAAGGAATGCTTTATGATGGTATATGATTTGACTCAGGATGATGAAGTTAAGGTTATTTTAGAAGGTTTGGAAAATAAATAATTATAACGATTAAAACTGGAATCTTAAAAAGATTTCAGTTTTTTTGAATTAAATGCAATATTATACATTTTTAAATCGTATTATAGGTGAAAGGAGGAATAAGTGATGAAAAACTTTGAAGAATTAATTGATTTGTATTCAGATATGATTATTAGAATAGCATTTCAAATAGTTAAGAATCAGGCTGATGCTGAAGATGTGTGTCAGGAAGTGTTTATAAAGCTTCTGAAGGAAAAAGATTTTAAATCGGAGGAACATAGAAAAGCCTGGTTAATCCGGGTAACCGTTAATAAGAGTAAGGATTTGGTTAAATCCTCATGGTTTAGGAATAGGGCTGAATTAATGGATAATATTGCAGTGTATGAAAATGAACACTTACATATTGTAGAGGAGGTTATGAAACTTCCGATAAAATATAGGACGCCGATATATTTATACTATTTTGAGGGGTACTCTGTAAAAGAGATTGCAAATATTTTAAATAAGAGTCAGAATACAGTGTTGTCATGGCTTAACAGAGGTCGAAAGAAGCTGGAATATAATATGGTAGGAGGTTTTGAAAATGAATAAAAATGATTATATTAGGGATTTAAATAAGGTTAAAACTACAGATAGTATGAAAAAGCGACTTCTTAACTTAGCTGAAGCAAATGAAGTCGATGAGTCTGTGAGAAATATCAGATATACAAGAAGGATAGGCTTGATTGCTAGTGTTGTATTACTTTTGACAGTTGGTGCAGTTATTTTCACCCTTGGAACTGGAAAAGGAAATATTGACAGAGCAACACAGGTTGGAAGTGAGCCTGACATAGATACTACAAAAGACAGTAATATAGAAATTGTTACAGAAACTACTATTAATCATAATGAACAACCAACTGGCGAACAGCCTACTGGTGCACAGGATGAAATAATGGATTTATATAATGTAGCGAAGGATATAGAAATTAGTATAAATGATAGTGACGATATTAATGCTATAGTTGTTACAATTAAAAATAAATCCCAATATCATAATTATGATTTTAGTAATAAGATGTTTTTTTCACACCTTGAAGGTAATATGCATGTTGCAATAGGTGAAAGATACTGTATAGCTGATGGAGAAGAATTTTTTACGGTAGAAGCAGACAGCAGTACCAATATTGTTGTAAAAAAAGATGATATTTCTGTTAATAAGAAGTTAGAAACATATGCTGGTAGTAATGAATTTGGAATAAGCTTTATGTGTTTTTATACAATATCTTCCGGGACTAGTTATCTTAATGTGGAGCCTGTAAGAGTTACATTTACTGATGGAAAAAATAATAGTATAACTTGTAATGATATAAATATTTCTACAATTAATACTGGAGATGAAACCTTTACTACAACACTTATAAATGAATCAGATGAGGAATTTATTTATGAAGATAATCGCAGACTTCTTGAGTATGATCCGAATTATGGTGTATGGCATGAGGTTCCTTTAACTAATGATACATATTCTGGAGAAAAGCATAATATTAAACAGGGAGAAAATATTATAATCACATCCGACCTGATAACTAATTATCTTGATTATGAATTCAAAAATACAGAATACTGCATGACAAATTATTTTAAAACAAAAAATGGAAAAATAATGTATCTTGAATATTTTAGGATAGGTATTGAACAGGGACAAAAGATGCTTATTTCTACTGATACAGAAAATGATATTGTTGTAACAAAGGCTGAACATAATAAAGATGTTAGTGTGTCTCCGTATGCAATTGAATTTGAAGTAATGAATTTAACTGATAAAATATTTATGACAGGTCAACAATTTAGTATTTATAACTATGATTCTGTCACAAATGAATATAGAGAAATTCCTTTAAAGGAAGGTGCTTGTTGGGAGGATATTGCTTATGAAGTTAAAGCTAACTCTAAGTATGAATTTAGCTTATGTCTTGATTTCTTGTATGATATGGAACATATGAATGATGGAATTTATAAAATAGTTAAAAGATTTGGTAATAAAGAGTATGTCTTGATGAGATTTACAATGAATGAGGGAGAATTTGAAATATATAAAAATTCAAAGAGCAATAATGTATTCTGTAAAGATGCTAATTACAGTGTGACATCTGGTGAATGTAAACATCTTGTTGATGTTACATTTGTGAATATCTCAGAGTTTGGAGCTGAAACAGGAGAGGGATATTTCATTTATAAATTTAATGAAGAAACTTGTAAATATGAAAATTTAGCTTGGAAAGATGGTGTCGCTGTTACTCTTGTTGCAACTATTGTTAATCCAAAAGATGAATATTCAGTGCAATTTTATCTTGATGGCTTGTATGATATTGCTAATTTTGATGATGGATTATATAAAGTGGTAAAAGATTTTAATGATGTTGAGGTAACAGTTGGAGAATTTATAGTTAAGAATGGAGAGTTGACCTTCTATAATTAAAACTAAATAAATATATTAGGCTTGCCAATATCCCTAATTATCTTTATAATTGAATTCGTACAATTATGAAAGGTAAGGACAGGATATTGGCAAAATTAGCTTTATCGGATGAAATACTTCTTAGTATTGAAAAACCGGCAAGATATATTGGAAATGAAGTAAACATGGTCAGAAAAGACCTTAAAGACGTAGATGTAAGATTCGCTATGTGTTTTCCGGATGTGTACGAGATTGGTATGTCGCATCTTGGAATACAGATATTATATGATATGTTTAACAGAATGGATGGGGTTTACTGTGAAAGAGTATATTCTCCATGGACAGATCTTGATGCAATTATGAGAAAGGAAAATATTCCTTTGTTTGCACTTGAGACTCAAGACCCTATCAAGGACTTTGATTTTCTTGGTATAACAATTCAGTATGAGATGTGTTATACAAATATTTTACAGGTATTAGACCTTAGTAAAATTCCACTTATAGCAACTGAGAGATCAGAGGATGATCCTATTGTTATTGGTGGTGGACCTTGTGCATATAATCCAGAACCGTTAGCAGATTTCTTTGACATTTTCTATATGGGTGAAGGAGAAACTGTATATAAAGATTTGATTGAAGCATATAGAGAAAATAAGAAAAATGGTGGCAGCAGGAGGGAATTTCTTGAAAAGGCTGCTTGTATAGAAGGTTTATATGTTTCACAGTTCTATGATGTGGAATACAATGAAGATGGAACAATAAAAAGCTTTACACCTAATAATTCTAATGCAAAGGAAACTATTACTAAGCAGCTTGTTATGGATATGAGCGATACAACTTATCCTGAGAAACCATTAGTTCCATTTATAAAGGCAACACAGGATAGAGTGGTTCTTGAGATTCAGAGAGGTTGTATAAGAGGCTGTCGTTTCTGTCAGGCAGGTATGGTGTATAGACCTGTTAGAGAAAGAAATCTTGAATTCTTAAAGGATATGGCATATAAAATGCTTAAAAATACAGGACATGAGGAAATTTCTCTTAGTTCCTTAAGCTCAAGTGATTATTCGGAACTTGAAGGATTAGTAAATTTCTTAATAGATGAATTTAAAGGCAAGGGTGTTAATATTTCACTTCCTTCCCTTAGAATTGATGCGTTTTCACTTGATGTTATGAGTAAGGTTCAGGATGTAAGAAAATCAAGTCTTACATTTGCACCTGAGGCTGGTTCTCAAAGACTTAGAGACGTTATTAATAAAGGTCTTACAGAAGAAGTGATTATTAATGGTGCAGGAATGGCATTTGAAGCCGGCTGGAATAGGGTTAAGCTCTATTTTATGCTTGGTCTTCCAACAGAAACAAAAGAAGATATGGAAGGTATTGCATTATTATCTGAAAAGATTGCAGAGAGATATTATGAGATTCCAAAGGATCAGAGAAATGGTAAGGTTCAGATTGTAGCCAGCTCATCATTCTTCATACCAAAGCCATTTACACCTTTCCAATGGGCATCTATGTGTACAAAGGAAGAATTTTTGTCAAAAGCAAAGGTTGTTAATGACAAAATGAAGGAAATGCTTAATAAAAAAAGTATTAAATATAATTGGCATGAAGCAGATGTGTCTGAACTTGAAGGACTTCTTGCAAGAGGTGACAGAAAGGTATGTAAGACAGTTCTTCGTGCATATGAGCTTGGGTGTATATATGATTCATGGGGTGAAACCTTTGATAATGATAAATGGATGAGAGCTATTGAAGAAACAGGTATTGATATGAATTTCTATATTACAAGAGAACGTGATACAGATGAAATATTACCTTGGGATTTCATTGATACAGGAGTCACAAAGGAATTTCTTAAAAGAGAATGGGCTAATGCAAGAAATGAGAACATTACACCTAACTGTCGCTTGAAATGTTCCGGTTGTGGCGTGATGAAATTTGGAGGAGGTGTATGTTTTGAAGGTAAGAATTAAATTTGCTAAAAGAGGAAATATGAAGTTTATCGGACATCTTGATATTATGCGTTATTTTCAGAAGGTTATGCGTAGAACTGAAATTGATATAGCATATTCAGAGGGCTTTAATCCTCATCAGAAAATGTCCTTTGCAGCACCGCTTGGAGTAGGTTTAACAAGTGAAGGAGAATATTTGGATATAGAAGCTAATTCGGTGACATCTTCATATGATATGATAGAAAAAATGAATCAAACTATGGTTGATGGCATGCAGGTCTTAAGCGTGGTTGCTCTTGATGACAATGCTGCAAATGCTATGTCTTTAGTTGCAGCAGCAGATTATCTTGTTAAATATAGAGAAGGCTATAAACCGGAATGTTTTGTTGATAATAATGTTCTTAAAGTTGAATTTAATAAATTTATTAATTCAGAAGCTATAAATATTCTTAAGAAAACTAAGAAGAGCGAAAAAGAGGTTGATATTAAACCTATGATTTATAGTACTGAGATAAATGATGGTGTGATATGCATGAAGCTTGCTACAGGAAGTTCTAAAAATCTTAAACCGGAGCTTGTTATGCAGGCATTTCATAATGCTAATAATATCACACTTGGAGAATTTGATTTAGAAATATGCAGACTAGAAACATATGGAAGCACTCTTAAAGAGGAAACAGATGATGTTGAAATGATTCTTAATCATTTACAGCCTTTAGATGGATTTGGAACGGAGATAGTGTAATTGACAGACAAGAAATATATTGTTACAAAATTTAATAATAATGGCAAGGACATGATATTCTATGGACTTCATAATGGCAAGGAATTCTATGAGGTTAATGTATGTGATGCTCAAAGTAATACCATTCTTGGAAATATTTATATAGGTCGAGTCAAGGATATGGTTAAAAATATTAATTGTGCTTTTATTGAATTTGAAAAAGGTAAGGTTGGATATTATTCTCTTGAAAATAATAAATCACATATTTTTTTGAATAAGAAAAATTCTAACACTTTGGTTCAGGGAGATATTGTTATTGTGCAGGTTGAAAAGGATGTCATTAAGACTAAGGACCCTGTTCTTACTTCCAATATTAATTTAACCGGTAAATATGTTGCAGTTAATATTAATAAATCGGGTTTGGGTATTTCAAGTAAGATAAAGGATAATGATAGAAGAGAAGCTATAAAAGCTCTTTTAAACGAATTTATCAGTGAAGATTACAGTATTATTGTAAGAACTAATGCAGAAAATGCCAAAGATGAAGATATTTTAACAGAACTTCAAACACTTCTTAATGAGTGGAATGATATTTATGATAAAGCCTTTACCAGAACTGCATACACCGTTCTTAAGAAGAAAGAACCTGAGTATCTAAGGCGTGTGGATGGAATATATGATGGTGAAATTGTGGAAATTGTTACAGATGACCAAGCAATATATGAGTTAATCTCTCAGAAATCTTCACTATGCAGATTATATGAAGATAAGCTGCTGCCACTTGACAAGCTTTACAGTGTTAGTAATTGTCTGGACAATCTACTAAACAAAAAAGTCTGGCTAAAATGCGGAGGATATCTCATTATAGAACAGACGGAAGCTATGGTTGTAATAGATGTTAATACAGGCAAATATTCAAAAGGCAAGAATACGGCTGAGGCTATACTTAAGGTCAATACAGAAGCAGCGATAGAGATTGCAAAGCAAATCAGACTTAGAAACTTGTCAGGTATAATTATAATTGATTTTATAAATATGCCAAATAAAGAATATGAAAAACAGGTTGTAGAAGAATTTGAAAAAATTGTATCGCAAGACCCGGTTAAAACAGATGTTATTGGTATGACTAAGCTTGGTCTTCTTGAAGTAACAAGAAAGAAGGCAAAGGCTTCAATTTCGGAAATTTTTAAATAAATCGTTTGACAACAGGCAGAATTTATGATATTCTCTATTAGTGTGCCGCACAGTGGGGTCATAAGTTCTGCTTTTTGCAGACACCGAAGCTGGCGAGTAATGAGATATAGGAGGTGCCATATGTACGCAATTATAGCAACAGGTGGTAAACAGTACAAGGTTTCTGAAGGCGATATTATCAAGGTTGAAAAGCTTGGTGTAGCAGCTGGAGAAACAGTTACATTTGACCAGGTTCTTCTTGTTAACAACGGAGAAGTAGTTGTTGGTAATCCTACAGTTGCAAACGCTAACGTTTCTGCTACAGTTGTAAAAGAAGGTAGAGGAAAGAAAGTTATCGTTTACAAGTATAAGAGAAAAACAGGATATCACAAGAAAAATGGTCATAGACAGGCATATACTGAAGTTAAGATTGATAAGATCAATGCTTAATGAGTGTGCGCTATGATAAATGTAACATTTTATAAAGATTCATCTCATGATTACAGAGGATTTAAATTAAGTGGACATGCGGGATTTGATGATTCCGGTAAGGATATTATTTGTGCGGCTGTTTCAGTTTTAGTAATTAATTTTATTAATTCAATTGAAGAGCTAACAGGTGATGAGTTTGATTGTAAACAAAATGAAAAAAAAGGTCTTATGGATTTTAATTTTTCTGGTGATATAAGTAATGAATCAAAGCTATTAATGGAATCTTTAGTCTTAGGGATTAAAGAAATTTTCTATGAAAACGAGCAATATATACAGATATTTTTCAAGGAGGTGTAACTATGTTGAAAATGAACCTTCAGTTTTTCGCTCATAAAAAGGGTGTTGGTTCTACAAAGAACGGTAGAGACTCTGAATCAAAAAGATTAGGTGCGAAAAGAGCAGATGGACAGTTTGTAAAAGCTGGAAACATTCTTTATAGACAGCGCGGTACAAAGATTCACCCAGGTGTTAACGTAGGACGTGGTGGAGATGATACATTATTTGCATTAGTTGATGGCGTTGTTAAGTTTGAAAGAAAAGGAAGAGATAAGAAGCAGGTTTCTATCTATCCAGTTTCAAAATAGTTTGTAATTTAGGCTTCAAATCATAAAATGTGGTTTGAAGCCTTTTATACATTTAGTAAAGGAGAGATTCTAATGTTTGCTGATAGTGCCAAAATATTTATAAAATCCGGCAAGGGTGGCGATGGACATGTTAGCTTTAGAAGAGAATTGTTCGTTGCGAATGGTGGACCTGACGGCGGCGATGGCGGTCGTGGCGGAGACATTATATTTGAGGTAGATAAGGGATTAAATACATTAACAGATTTTAGACATATTAGAAAATACGTTGCTGAACCCGGTGCGGAGGGTGGCAAGCGTAATCAACATGGAAAAGACGGCGAGAGCCTTGTTATAAAAGTTCCGGAAGGAACAGTTATTAAAGATGCAGAGACCGGAAAGGTCATAGCAGATATGTCGGGCGATAATAATCGTCAGACAATCCTTAGAGGTGGTCGTGGCGGTAAAGGTAACCAACATTATGCAACACCGACAATGCAGGTGCCTAAGTATGCACAGCCGGGACAAAAAAGTATGGAAATGGAAGTTACTCTTGAACTTAAGGTTATTGCTGACGTAGGTCTTGTTGGTTATCCAAATGTAGGCAAGTCTACATTGTTATCAAGAGTAACAAATGCAAAGCCAAAGATTGCAAATTATCATTTCACTACAATTAATCCAAATCTTGGTGTGGTTGACCTTGAAGGTGGTAAGGGCTTTGTTATAGCTGATATTCCGGGGCTTATTGAGGGAGCTTCTGAAGGAGTTGGTCTTGGACATAAATTCCTTAAGCATATAGAAAGAACAAAGGTTATTATTCATATGATTGATGCAGCTTCTGTCGAGGGGCGTGATCCGATTGAAGATATTCAAAAGATTAATAAGGAACTTGAGAATTATAATCCGGAATTACTAAAAAGACCTCAGGTTATAGCTGCTAATAAGATAGATGCAATTTATGACGAGTCTGAGAGTATGATTCCTTTGATTAAAGAAACTTTTGAGCCACAGGGTATAAAAGTATTTCCAATATCAGCAGTAAGTGGTAAGGGCTTAAAAGAGTTGTTATATGCAGTAAGAGGTTTGCTTGATACTGTAGATGATGCTCCTATCGTATTTGAGCCTGAGTTTATTCCGGGTGAATTCAATGACAATAAAGAAGAACCGTATACAGTTGAAAAGATTGAAGATGGTGTATTTTCAATTGAAGGTCCAAGAATCGAAAGAATGCTTGGTTATACTAACCTTGAATCAGAAAAAGGTTTTATATTCTTCCAAAACTTTATGAAGGACAATGGTATATTGCAGGAATTGGAAGATTTAGGTATAGTGGATGGTGATACTGTTCGTATATATGGACATGAATTTGATTATTATAAGTAGAAAGGATAATAATATGACAAGCAAACAGAGAGCATATTTAAGAAGTCTTGCAAGTACAATGGATCCGATTTTTCAGGTTGGAAAAGCAAGTGTTACACCTGAAATAACAACAGCTATTGAAGAGGCGCTTAATGCAAGAGAATTGATTAAAATACATGTACTAAAAAACTGTATGGATGATGGAAGAAGTGTTGCAGAGGTTATTGCAGAGAGAACTCATTCAGAGGTTGTACAGGTAATGGGTAAAAAGATAACATTATACAAGCCATCAAAGGACAATCCTAAGATTATTCTTCCAAAGGCTTAAAACATTATTTTATAGAGGTAAATGTATGAAAAAGGTAGGTATATTAGGTGGAACATTTGATCCGATTCATTTAGGACATTTGATTATCGGCGAAAACGCATATGATGAGTGTGGACTTGAAAATGTCTTTGTTATGCCATCAGGTCAGCCACCGCATAAGGAAAATTCTACAATTTCGGATGAAAAACACAGAAGTACAATGGTAAAACTTGCAATAGCAGGCAATAAACATTTTGAATACTCGGATTTCGAATTAAATAGAAAAGGGAATATATATACTGCCGATACATTAGAGCTTTTAACATCAAAATATCCAGATACACATTTCTATTTTATTCTTGGTGAAGATTCTTTATTAGATATAGAAAAATGGTATGAACCAGCCAGGATTATGGAGCTGTGCAGTATTGTAGTTACTCATAGAAATGATGGAGATGATACACTTTTAAATAAGCATATTGAATATTTGAAATGTAAGTACAATGCTGATATAATTAAATTAGATGTTCCCCTTATAGATATTTCGTCGACAAATATAAGAGAACGTGTTTCACAAGGTAAAACAATACGTTATTTTGTTAATTCTGAGGTTGAAGGTTATATTTATAAGAATAATTTATATAAGGAAGTAATAGACGTTGAGTAAAAATCTAAAGAACATTAACAACGAATTAAAAAATATTTTAAGCAAAGACAGATATGAGCACACTCAGGGTGTTGCTTCTACAGCTATCTGTCTTGCTATGCGTTATGAGTATGATTTAGAAAAGGCAGAGGTAGCGGGGTTACTTCATGATTGTGCTAAATGTATGCCGGATGATAAGAAACTTAAAAAATGTCGCAAGCACAATATTCTTATTACGGAAACTGAGATAAATAGTCCATATCTTTTACATGCTAAGCTTGGAGCATTCTATGCAATGCATAAATACGGCATTACTGATATGGATATAGTTAATGCGATTCTGGTTCATACAACAGGTGCACCGGATATGACGTTATTAGAGAAGATAATATATGTTGCCGATTATATTGAGCCTAATAGAAAGGAAGCACCTAACCTTAATGAAATAAGAAAAATGGCATTTGTAGATATTGATATGGCTGTATATATGATTATGAAAGACACACTTGAATATCTTAGCAAAAAAAAAGGCAGCATAGATAAAATGACGACAAAAGCATATGAATATTATTCAAATATAATAGAAAATAGAGAGGTTAAAAAATGAATTCATTAGATAAAGTAAAAGCAATTTATAAGGCATTAGATGATAAGCAGGGTATCGATATTAAAGTAATTGATATTCAGGGAGTTACAGTAGTAGCTGATTATTTTGTAATTGTTGGTGGTGCAAATAAGAACCAGGTTCAGGCCCTTGTTGATAATACAGAGGATGAACTTGCTAAGCTTGGGTGTCATACAACACATGTTGAAGGTTATCAGACAGCCAACTGGATATTACTTGATTATGAGGATGTTATCGTACATGTATTTAATCAGGAAGACAGATTATTCTATGACTTAGAAAGAATATGGCGAGACGGTAAAGAGGTTGAGGTCGAAGAGTTAAAGTAATTAGAATCAAGGTTAAAAAAATATCAATAAATTAAAGAATCTCGCAAGTTAAATTTGCGAGATTCTTCTTTGTGTAAATAAATTTAAATCATCATCCTAAACAAGCCAAATACCTTACCAACAATTGTAACCTCATCTCTAACAATAATTGGCTCCATATCATCATTTTCAGGCTGAAGTCTTATGTAATCCTTCTCCTTGTAAAAAGTCTTTACAGTGGCAGAATCATCAATCAGTGCAACAACAATATCACCATTTCTTGCAGTATTACATGATTCAACCATAATAGTATCACCACTATAAATTCCTACATTAATCATGCTATCTCCTTTTACCTTAAGCATAAATGTATCTCCTCTTGGAACAAATTCTGCCGGAATAGGGAAGTAGCTCTCAATATTCTCGTTAGCTAAAATAGGTTCGCCGGCTGCAACACGACCAACAACCGGAATATTAACCATTTCCTGACGTATCATACTTGCATTATCATCAAGTATCTCTATTGTACGAGGTTTGCTGGGGTCACGTTTAATATATCCGTTTTTCTCTAATGTCTCTAAATGTGAGTGAACTGAAGAAGTAGACTTAAGCTTAACAGCATCACAAATCTCTCTTACAGAAGGTGGATATCCTTTGTTTAACAAACAATCTCTAATATAATCTAATATTTCCTGTTGTTTAGCAGTTATTTTTCCTGTTGCCATATGTATTATCCTTTCTAAATAAAAGTAATCAATTAACTAAATACATAATAACATACAGAACAAATTTTTGCAAACAAATGTTTGTTTTTTTGCAAAAAAGCATTGACAAACATCTGTTCGTGTTATATACTCTTCTTATCAAAAGAAGAACAGTTGTTCGGAACAAATTTTCGAACATTGATATGGAGGGATTACATATGAATATATTATTAAATAACAGATTAGATAGAAGAAGATTAGCTTTTATAAGTGGAGTAGTAATGCTTGCATTAGTGCTGGTATTACTGGGAACTTGTGTTGCAAGCGCGAAGGATATTGATAATTCTAAAACAAAATATTATACGAGTATTACAATTGAAAGTGGTGATACATTATGGTCGATAGCTGAAGAGTATATGTATGACGATTATGATTCGGTAGAAGAATATATGAACGAAATTATAGAGATTAATGGATTAACTAGTGACAAGATTTATGCTGGTAATAATTTAGTTATTGTCTATTGTGGTGATAGTTCAATTACTGAATAATTTACATAACAAAAGAGTTTGCTTTTTTGATTTGCAAACTCTTTTCTGAATTATTAGTATAAGCGAATTATTTCTTTAATTAAGTTAACAGAATTCTTTATAGCCATAGCTTCAAATGTTGGATAATCCATAGTTGCGCTATCATCAGCTTTATCCGATATTGCTCTGATTATCAGGAATGGTATATTGTTTAGATAAGCTGCCTGTGCAATTGCAGCACCTTCCATTTCTGTACAGTAGCCTTTGAAGTTATCAATTATCCAGTTTTTCTTAGACTTGTCTGATATAAATTGATCTCCGGTGACAACACGTCCTATGTGAGTGTTAATATCTTTACATACATTTTCACAACATTTATTTGCTAATTCAATAAGCTTTTCATCAGCTTTAAAAGTAGATTCCTTCATCTGAGGAATAACACCAAGGTCATATCCAAAGTTTACTGCATCCACATCATGTTGAAGAGCATCCTTTGATAATACAATATCGCCTATATTTATTTCGCTACGAAGAGAACCGGCTATTCCTGTATTTATAATTGCACTAACGTCGAATATGTCGACTAATATCTGGGCACAAATACCGGCATTAACTTTACCTATTCCTGAACGAACTATAACAACAGGTTTTTCGTTTAATTTACCTTTGTAGAAATCCATTCCTGCTTTTGTAATAATTTCAACTTCTGTAAGAGCTTCTTTTATCTGGATTACCTCAGCATCCATTGCACCTATAATTCCTAACATAATTTTTAATTTCCTTTCTTCTTTAATTTGTATATTAATTTGGATATATTAGATGCTCATCTGTAATATCTGTAAGAACATTATCAAGATAACGTTGTGCAATATACTTTGCCATAGGAAGATTAAGATCAAGGTAATTTCCGCAATCTTTGGCAGAAGCACCCGGAATATCTCCATTAAATTCACTGATAAATGTATACATATCTGTTATAAGAGGAACTATATCTTTAGACTCATAATCTCCTGCAAGGATGAGATAAAAGCCTGTTCTGCATCCCATTGGACCAAAATAAACGGTTTTTTCTGCAAATTCCGGATGATTTCTAAGGTAAGTAGCGCCAATGTGTTCTATTGTATGAATTTCTGCTGTATTCATAACCGGCTCAAAATTTGGTCTTGTCATCCTCAAATCAAATGTTGTTACAGTGCTATCGTTTACGATATCCTTTCTGGATACATAAATACCAGGTAGTAATCTGGTATGATCAATTGTAAAGCTTGCAATTTTTTCCATAGTGATAAAATCCTTTCATTACTAATTTTCTCTTAATTTAACAATGTTTCTTGCACCACGTTTACGTTCGTCTTCGAGTGCAGCATAGTGTTTCTTTGTTGTATTTACATCCTTGTGCCCAAGTACGTCGGCTACAAGGTAAATATCACCAGTTTCTTTGTAAAGATTTGTACCATAGGTACTTCTGAGCTTATGTGGTGTAATATGCTTAACAGTAGTGACAAGCATAGAATATTTTTTTACTAGATTTTCAACACTTCTGACTCCCAGACGTTTGTTTTGCATTGATAAGAAAAAAGCGTTTTCATGTCCGGTCATAGGTGCAATCTTTATTCTTTGCTCAAAATATTGTGATAAAACCTCTTCAACTTCATCGCTGAAATAAATCATTGCTTCATATCCGCCTTTTCGTCTGACTTTGACACAAAAATTATTAAAATCAATATCATTAATATCTATTCCAACACATTCAGATACACGCATTCCGGTACCAAGTAGTAAGGAGAGCAGTGCTAAATCTCTTAGTTTTGTCTTATTATGATAGGTTTTTTGCTTATCCGTAAGATTTTCTCCACTTTCTACCTTATCAAGCAAATCTGCAACCTCATTAATATCAAGTCTGATAATTTCTTTTTCATGAAGCTTTGGCATCTTAACTATGGATGGAGGATTAGTTTTAATTCGTTCTTTTGAATAGAAATAATTATAAAATGAACGTAATGAAGACATCTTACGTTTAATTGCTCGTTCGTTATTCGTATATTCAACGTCATTTTTTATATAATATTTTAAATATTGCATATATTCTTCAATATCTACAGCCTGAATCTTATCAAGAATATCTACTGTGTACTGGGTTATTTCTTTACCTTCGCCATATAAGGTTTCATCGTGTATGTAGTCAAAGAAAACGCCTAAATCGTAAGCATATGCAATTTGTGTTCTGGAAGCTGTTACTTCATCAACTCCTCTAAAAAAGTCGCCACAGAACCTTGGAAGAGTCTTTAAATGCTCTCTAAGTTTTAATTGATTGTTTTTATTTACCTGTTCATGGTAATTATTTTGATTTATAGCCATTTAATTTATCTCCATTTCTTTTGTTATTTAAAGGGGAGTAGAGGTTGTGGCCATCCTTTAATATTTCCTGTTACAATTGCAGTAAAAAATCTTTCTTTTACACCCGGATTATCTATATTTATTTGTCTAATCAAATTTTTAACATATTCACGCCTGGTATGTCCGTCTGCAGGACAAGGGTTTTTAGCAACCGGTAATTCGTATTTGTTTTGAAAACCGACAATATCAGATTCGGATAATAACATAAGCGGTCTTATTACTGTTAAATCCATTCTGTCAAGGTAAGTAACAGGGGAGAAGCAGTGGAATCGACCTTCATATATCAAAGATAACATCATAGTTTCAATAATATCATCTTTGTGATGTGCATATGCAATCTTATTACATCCAAGCTCTTTTGCCTTTTCATTTAAAGCGCCCTTTCGCATTTTTGCACATAATGAACAAGGATTTGTTTCTTTTCGTTCGTTAAAAATAACATCTCCGATTTCAGTTTTAACAATATGCAATTCAATATCTAAAGAGTCACATAATTCTTGGATTTTATCAAAATTTTGTATATCAAATCCTAAATCTACTGAAATTGCAACTAAATCAAAAGCTTTTGGGTAAAATTTTTTCAATCCATGTAACGCGTATAATAAAGTTAAACTATCTTTACCACCAGAAACTCCAATTGCAATTTTGTCATTGTCCTTAATCATATCATAAGTCTCAAGAGCTCGTCTTGTATAACTATATAATTTTTGAATTTTCATAAAATGATGAAATCCTTTCTATAATAAAATAAAAAAAGATAATACGGAATAATAAGCTAATTATACCATATTATCTGATTTATGTCCACTAACTATTCGTTAAACTATGGTTTTGCGAATAGTTACATCCGATACACTCTCCCATTTTAACCTTAGTTTCAACGCCTAATGCTGTATTTTCTAATATATCAGTATCAATTTTAACATTGTCTTTATTAGTTATTAATACAATTGTTGAGCCACCATATTCAAACATACCTTTTTCTTCGCCACGTTTAAATCTATGTTTGTTATGATGATTTTTGATTCTGCCGACTAACAATGCGCCAACTTCAATTTGAATAACATCTCCGAAATTTTTAGTATGTAACAATGTATATTCACGACTGTTTTCAGCATAGATTTTTGCATATTCAGTTGCAATTGGATTAACTGTGTGTAAAATACCAGAGATAAAACGATTACTAGTTTTACATCCATCGTCTATATAACAATATCTGTGATAATCATCAACACTTAACCGTAATATAGTTATGTTACCTTGTTTGTATCTTTCTGCTAATTTTTTATCCTTAAGTAATGATGCAACCGTATATTTTGTGTTTTTTATAATAAATGTTGCATCTGGTTCAATATCATAGGATAATACCTTACAATCACATGGACTTATAAGATGTTTTGGAGTTCTATCTATTTCTCTCATACCTTCCTTGATTTGTCTTGTAAAGCAATCGTTAAAGCATTCAAAACCTTCCATTATATATTGATTTCTATCAATATTGTTACTGTTTAAAAATGGTTCAATTAAAAACTTAGATAAACTGGAATCAAGAAATTTCCCGGCAATTTTAGATAATACGGGTTGTGTTAGAATTTTTAGAGAAAACCTGCCTATGGCTGAACCATATAATTTCTTCAACAATTCATCCTGGCTAGTTGTTTCAATATGTTCAATTCCATCTCTTGTTCTGTAATTCATTAGAAATCTCCTTGATTAATATAAAATAATGTATCCTGCAATAATAATAATTGCACTTAATACAATGAATAATACTCCTCTATTACTTGGTTTTCTTATTTTAAAATCATAAACAAATAAAAATCCTACAATTAATAAAATAACGTTCATAAAAATAGCATACATGGTCTGATTTGTTGCAGCTTCAATATATTTCTTAAGCAAGAAAATAATAGGAAGGATAATTGCTATAGTGGTTACAGGTAAACCTTGATAATTCTTTCGATTTTCAGAGGTTTGACGCTGTCTCTCCTCTTCCACTACATTAAAATAACCAAGTCTTGCAACAGCTGCTACTGAAAAATAAGCAGATACAAAAGAACCGAAAATTAATAAAGGTGTTGAATTTGTTATCATATTATCAACAGCCATTTTAGTAACGGCATAATTAAACATTGAAGGAAAGACACCAAAACAGATAACATCACTTAATGAATCAATCTGAATACCAAATACTTTTTCTCTATCTGTTCTGTTCTTTTTTGTTCTGGCAACTTTACCATCAAACATATCACAACCACCTGATATCATAAGTAAAATTATAGCCATTGGTAAATTACCTTCCATTATTTGTGTGATTCCAAGAACTGCCGACATAACTGCCATATATGTAAGTATTACTGTATAATTATAAAATCCTATCATATTATTCTCCTATTGATTTCGTATTTTTCTTTCTTTTCATTGTAAATTGTGCGTATGCTGTTACAATTGCACCTAAAATTATTAATGCATAATGAGTAATACCTCTGCTAAGTAATAATCCTGGCAAAACATAATCAGCAGTAAAAATCGAGCTAAACAAAATAATAAATATACTTTCGCTTGCACCTAATCCTCCCGGTAATGGAAGAATATCAACTGATAGTGCAATCATTGTCTGTAATGTAACTATCTGATAAGCACTTGTTCCACTTAAACCAAATGAACGATAAACTAAATATGTTACAAAAAACAGGCATAATCTTTGAAATACTGTAATAACAAATGTATTTAAAAATACAACCTTGTGAGTTTTTAAGTAATCCGCACAGGATTCATATTTTTTAATCCCTTTTAATATATTGTGTGATAATTCGCAATAATTTCTAATAATCCTATGTCGTCCAAGAAAAACAACTGGTGCAACAAGTACCTTCTTAGCAAATGATTGCTTAAAAATCACAAAAAACAAAAACATAACCACAAAGATATTTATAATTATACCAAATAAAAGTATAAACTCAATACCCTTCATATATTGCATAACAAAGCTAAATTCAGTTGCAAACATAAATAAGCCAAGTATCAATAATACCGATTTGTATACTATAGTAATAATCATTAAAACAATACTGGATATGGATATTTTAATCCCATCATTTTTCATATAGTATAACTGAGCCGGTTGCCCTCCTGATGCCGAAGGGGTAATGGCACTAACAAAAAAACCTACAAAAGAATACTTAATACAAGTTCTAAATCTCACTTTACATGAAAAAGTATTCATAAGATAATTTATAATAACGGATTCACTACAAACAAATGTTAACATCATCAAAAAACCTATTATTAAATATATGGGATTGGCTAATGTTATATAACTGAATATAGTATCCATTTCTTCATCTTTAAATATCATATATACAGTAACTGCTGATAATACAATTATAAATATTGCATTAAATATGTAGCTACCATATTTTTTTAACATAACATTCAAAACATAACTCTTCCTTTGTAATTTTATTTTTTGATGTAGTATTCAAGTAAATCAACACATCCATCAATTCCTAACACACTACTATTAAATGTTAAATCATAATTAACGGAATTGCCCCATTTTTTATTAGTATAATAATTATAATAGCTTGAACGTTTCTTATCAGTCTTGGTTATAAGATCTTTTGCCCCACTTTCGTTTAGACGATAAGTATTCATAACTCGTTCAATTCTATCATTCATATTTCCATGTACAAAAATACTAGAAAAATCAATGTGACCTTCTAAAGCATAATCAGCACATCTTCCAACAATAACACATGAACCTTCCATCGCAATTTTTCGTATTGCATCAAATTGAGCTAAAAAAACTCTTTGATTAATTGGCATATCAACATATGTTGGTGTACCATATCCCATCGCATAGGTATCCATAACTAATGAATAAAGAAAACTATTAGTAGGTTTTTCATCATGCATCTCAAAGATATTTTCGCTCAAACCACTTTCTCGTGCAGCAATGGCTAATAACTCTTTGTCATAAAAAGCAATTCCCATCTTTTGAGCAAAACGTTTACCAATTTCTCTTCCGCCACTTCCGAACTGTCTGCCTATAGTGACAACAATATGTTTATCCATAAAAAACCTCCATTTCTTTATAATTAACACCCTATATATTATAGTAAAAAAATCGACAAAAAACAACAGTTTATTATTTTGGCAAGACATTTAATAAATGTTTAAAATAATCAGGTAACTCTGAATCAAAGAAAACTTCTTCTTTTGTTGTAGGATGTATAAATCCTAATGTTTTCGCGTGTAATGTCTGACCTGTCAGCTTGTAAGGACATTTAGCAGAACCATAAACTGTATCTCCAAGCAAAGGATGTTTAATGCTAGACATATGAACTCGAATCTGATGAGTTCTTCCGGTCTTTAATTCACATTCAATATACGTATGATTTTTAAATCTTTCAATAACTCTGTAATGTGTAGTAGCATCCTTGCCGCCATTTTTAACAATCGTCATTTTTAGACGGTTATTAGGGTCCCTGCCTATTGGAGCTACAATTGTTCCTTCATCCTCTTTTATTACTCCATTTACTATGGCATGATAACATCTTTTAACTGAATGACATTTTAATTGTTCAGATATAAAAATATGTGATAAATCATTTTTGCATACAACTAAAAGACCGGTTGTATCCATATCGATTCTATGAACAATTCCTGGCCTTAAAACTCCGTTGATTCCTGATAAATTATCTTTACAGTGATACATAAGAGCGTTCACAAGTGTATTATTATAATGTCCGGCAGCAGGGTGTACCACCATTTGTTTTGGCTTATTAATAATAATAAAGTCATTATCCTCATATACAATATCAAGCGGTATATTTTCAGGCATTACATCAAGTTCTACAGGTGCCGGAATATCTATAAATATTACATCACCAGACACCAATTTATAATTAGCTTTACATATTTCATCAAAAACCTTGACATTATTAGACTTAATTAACTTTTGTATATATGATCTGGAAATATCATCTAATTGCTCAGAAAGATATTTATCTATTCTTTCATCAGCATATTCTTCTGATACATTAAAAACTCTAATCACAAAATCATACCTTTCTTTTTTTCTTTAGACTAAAAATATTATTTAACTCATCTTCTGAAAACTTAAATAACATCATAAATAATAAAGCTATAACCGATATAGTAACATAGCAATCTGCAACATTAAATACAGGAAAGTCAATTAACTTAAAATATAAAAAATCAACAACATATCCTTTACTCACTCTATCGATTAAGTTTCCTAAAGCTCCGGAAGCAAGTATAGTGAATAATATCTGCAAAACTGTATATTTTTTATCATCATATTTTTCGATTTTTATAATCAAAAATATGATACAAATAAGTATAACAACAGTTATTATGGTAAAGAAAGAAATCTTTCCGCTTAATATCCCCCATGCTGCACCTCTGTTTTCAAGATAAAACAATTCAAAAACACCATCTATAAGAGGAATGCTTCCTTTTTTTAAATTTTTAACAGCTAAAATCTTACTAAATTGATCAAACAATGTAAGTAAACTAAATGTAATTATTAAAATTAAATATTTGGTTCTTTTTTTCATTAATATAATTCCTTAATATAATTTATAGTTAATATTTACTCAAAGATATCATAAGTCTGTTTTTCTTGGTTGTTGTTATGACATTATTAAAAATAAACCTTCCAAGTCCTCTAACAGATACAATATCCTTTTCTTTTAAAGTATAGCTATTCGAATTTACGAGTTTAGAATTAACAAACACTTTACTCTGACTAATGTATTCTGTAGCTCTACCTCTTGAAATATTATATGCAACAGAAATAACAGAATCTAGTCTGTTAGAAGATATAAAACCTGTTATTTCTGTTAATAAAGGCTTTATATTAGTTAATTCATCCAGACATATTTTTTCGGTTGTAACCATTGTATGCTTGATTTTTAAAAGATTTTCCAATATATATGAACTGATAGAATTTAAACAAATTATATATGCAATGTTGTCATCAATTAGAATATCTCCTAACACATTTCTATTTATTCCAAGATTCATTAACGCACCCAGATAATCTCTGTGTGTTAATGAATCAGAAAACTTAAGATTAATCGGTCTGCATTTAATTGCAACAATTGGTATATCATTTGAACCATAGTAATCTGTTGGCTCAAATATAAATATTTTTCTCTCAGCATAATTATACCCCCCAAATAATAAATAATTAACGGGAGGTAAATTAGATTTATTTGCTAAGAAAATATCCTGTTCGTTCAAATTTAAAAAATCTGAATATTCAGGTCTGCCTGACATATAAGCACGTCTCGCAAGATCAAGCAATCTGTTTAATAGAAATTGTTCTTCTTTTGTCATTATACTACTCTCTTAGAATTAATAATTAAATAGATGTCATATTAACATCATCATCAAAGAATTCCTGAAAATCTCCGGAAATATCCACTGTAGGTGGTGTAATAATAAAGATATATTTTGATACTTTACGTAAATTACCATTCATTGCATAACATGAACCGGATGCAAAGTCAATTATTCTTTGAGCAACATCAAATGGTATTCCCTCAATATTAATAATAACCGCTCTACCTGTTAATAAGGTATCTGTAATTTCGACCTCATCACCAATGCTGGTTGGTTTAATAACACAAACTTCCATATCTCCTGCATTTTTTTTACGCATAGGTATAACTTTTTGCTGTGGACGCTGACGCTGAACCGGTTTTGATGCCGGAACTTCTGCTTTTTCAGGCTTTATTTCCTGAATTTCAGCAGTTCTTCTGCGTGGAGCAACTTCTTTTGCCTTTTTCTTAGGAGGCATGTAATCATCTTCATCCATTTCTAAATCATCATCATATTCCTCATCATCTTCAGTTAATCTTAAAAAGTTCATAAACTTATCTGATAATCCCATTTTAAATCTCCTTATATATAATGTTATATTTATTTACTATAATTTCTCTCACCAAAAATACTAGTACCTACTCTTACATATGTAGAACCTTCTTCAATGGCAATTGTATAATCACCGGACATACCCATAGAAAGCACACCCATACTAACATTATCAATGTTTTTGGCTTGTATGTCAACAGATAATTGTTTTAATTTTTTGAAAACGAGTCTTATATCTTCTTCATTATCTGTCATAGGTCCAATTGTCATAAGTCCTTTTATATGAACACGATCAAATTTAGAAACTTCTTCTATTATAGAACAAACTTCATTTTCATTGAGTCCAAATTTAGTATCCTCGTTTGAAATATTAACCTGAATCAATATATCCATATGAACATCTGCTTTTTCAGCTTCTTTTTGAATCTGTTCAGCAAGTCTTACTGAATCAACAGAATGAATCATATACACCTTATCTATAATGTATTTAACCTTATTTCTTTGCAGATGACCAATTAAATGCCAACGAATATCTTTTGGCAATACAGGATATTTGTCTACAATTTCCTGTACTTTGTTTTCGCCGAAATCTCTCATTCCACAATCATATGCTTCTTGAATTAATTCTATAGGCTTGGTTTTACTAACTGCGATAAGTTTTGCGGCATTTTCATCTCTGCCTGAATTTTCACAGGTATGTTTTATAATGTCATTTATATTTTTTATATTATCCTTAATCATTAAGTCTTGATCTCCTTACTATTGTGTAATTATCTGATTAGCTTCAACTGTATCTGAATCTAAAACAATATGATCATAAATTGCAGGACCATTACTTGTACCCTCTTCAATAATATAATAATTACCACTTTCATCCAGAATATTTATCTTTTCAAACACACAATATCCTGCATTGACATTAAACACACCCTTTAATGGTGCGGTAGCCTTTAATGCAAAACTGTCATTAGAATCAGGTTTAACAAACCATGTGGAATCCTCGAAATCATCCGGATTCAAATAATAAAATTTATCATCCTTGTCATAAATTGTAGGTGTAATAAATTCTATGCTTTCTGTTCCATCCTCCAAAGCCACCTTCTTGTAAAAGCCCTCTGCATTTGAATTACCTCCCTTAGAAATATAGTCTACAGGTACTGTATAGAATTCTTTTTCAATAAGAGAAGATTTTGGTATTTTTAGACCTGATACCTCATTTATATTAATTTGAATATCAATAAATCTGCAATCAGCATATCTAATAACATATTTATAGAGAGTAAGCTTACCAAAGATTTCTCCTTTGTTATTAATAATTTCAAACTCAGCATTACACTCTATTCCATCCTTTACAAATTCGATTTTAACTAAATCTGTATCAGTAAAAAATGTAGCCTCTTCTGATGTTAATGGAATATAAATATTCCATTCTTCGTCAGTAATTAACTTATAAATATCAGAATCTTTTTCAACAAGCTCATTCGTTTTGTTTGAAGCTTTTTTGTATTTATCCAAATCAAATAATTCATTGGAAATATTATTTTCCTTTAAGTTTTCCATTCCATCTGTATAATATTCCACGATTCCGCTTTTTTTAGGTTTATATATCTTAAAAACATTTTGTAGACCTTCTGTTGAAATAGTATTATTAACATTTTCAAGAGCATTAAGGTTAATATACTCAAGTAAACTCGCTTCCATATTATACTTAAAATCATATACGTTTGAGAAATCCATATTATTGTATGAATTTACAAAGGTTGTTATATTGTTTTTTATTGAAATCAAATTTTCATCAGACAAAGTACTTTCCTTATCTGCGCTTTCCTTCAACATTTCTGTAACCTGACCATTTTCATCAATAGAAAATAATGAAGTTATCGGTGAAACTTTAGTTCCTTCTTTGACATAATAATTAATATAGCCTGATTTTGGTGAAACGCCAACTAGTTCATCACGTACAATAAGTCCTGTATAAGAATGATTTGTTGCAGAAACTGTTGTTCCCTGTACAACCTCATAAATTTTAACTTTATCATTTGAAAAATATAAAATTATATTAACACCAATATATAAGAAAATCAGACCAAAAATAATAACACCAACATTGATATGTCTTGATTTTTTGAATTTTACAATTTTATTATTTTTTCTTTTTCCAGCCATATAATACCACCATATATTTATATTTAAAAAACAACACAATATATTATCTTATAATTAGTCATCTTAGTCAATAATTATTGGTATATTTTTTGTGATTTAGTGGAATTATATTATATATGAACGGAGGTATTAATTATGAATTCAAAATGTTTAGATTATACGGCACTGATTCTTGTTATTATTGGTGCAATCAACTGGGGATTAATTGGCTTTTTTAAGTTTAACTTAGTTGGATTCCTGTTTGGAGATATGACACTTCTTGCAAGAATTGTCTATGCTCTTGTAGGTTTATGTGGATTATATCTAATCAGCTTATTCGGCAGAGTTATTGGAATGGGCGAAAAATAACAAAAAAAAAACAACTGCTCTTTTATACAAAAGTTGCAGTTGTTTTTTCTTATGTATCACATAAAAATTATTGTCTGTACATTTCACGCCATTCCATATCACCATGTTCAAGTGATTTAACTAACAACTCAGCTGTTGCAAGATTAGTTGCTAATGGAATATTATGAATATCACATAATCTAAATAAGTTATTAAAATCAGGGTCGTGCATTTTAGGTGAAAGCGGGTCACGCAAGAAAATAATCAAATCTAAATGATTTTGTTCTATTGAAATTCCCATCTGCTGTTCTCCACCTAAATGTCCTGCCAGATATTTATAAACGTTTAGATTAGTAACTTCTTCTATTAATCTTCCTGTAGTAGCTGTTGCATATAACTCGTTTTTACATAGAATTCCTCTATAGGCTATGCAAAAATTCTGCATTAATTTTTTCTTAGAATCATGTGCAATCAAACCAATATTCATCTAAAACCCTCCTAACACATTTTTCTTATGTTGCAAACTAATATTTAGTATTACACCAGCACCACCAAATAGACTTATCAGAGAACTAAGACCATAGCTAACAAAAGGTAATGTTAATCCTGTGTTTGGAATCATATGTGTTACTACGGCAATATTTACAAATGATTGAAATGCAATCCATGAACCAAAACCAACACAAATGATTCGTCCTGATAAATCAGGTGCATGAATACCGATATAAAAACATTCAAACACAATTAATGCTAATGCTATGATCACACCTGCAGCTCCAACAAATCCAAGTTCCTCTCCAACTATACAAAATATAAAGTCCGTTTGAGGTTCTGAAATATAATTACCATTCTTCACACTAGTTAAAGTATTATTATTAAGTCCTTTTCCCCACAAGCCACCTGAGCCAATAGCCATTACAGCATTCTCCTGTTGATAATTTATTCTTGCAGCAACTTCGTTGTCTTCATCATAAAAACCAACAATTCTATTATACTGATATGGCTGTAATATTTGTTGATTTGGTTGTAATATAAGATAAACAAGAACAATAGCCACAGTAACACCAGCTCCAAAAACAGCTCCTATTATCTTATAGCTTACTCCTCCAACATATGCTATAGAGCAAAATATTGTACCTAAAATAATTGTAGTTGATAAATCCGGTTGTTTTAAGACAAGATATGCAGGAATTAAAAATAGTACAACTGCACCACCTAATACTAAAATAGTATTAAGCTTTTCTTTTCTTTTTTCTATATAATTTGCAAAAAATATAATTAAAAATATTTTTGTTAATTCTGATGGTTGTAATTGAATAGGACCAATATCTATCCATCTTTGTGCACCCATATGAACATCACCGGCATATTTAACAGCTAAAAGAAATACAAGGTTAAGTAAATAAATAATCCAGCTGAATTTCAAAATAAAATGATAGTCAATAAAGGTTGCTATTGCCATTGCTATACAACCTAAAATCATACCCAACGTTTGTTTTCCCTGAAGTTCACCGGCAGTTGCACTTGATATAACCTGAATTCCTAAAATTGTCAGCCCAAAAACAAGAATTATCAATCTTATGTCAAGATGTCTATATTTATAATTTTTTAAAGTATTAATTATACTTGACATGAATTATACAATACCTTTCATATAATTAATTATTTATGCTTAACTTCCTTAATTGGAATATTGGCAACAAGTGCAGGAATACCTGATCTTTCGCCTTCGCTTCCATCTGTCTGTGTTATCTGAATATCAAGACCTTCGCAATCTATTTCCATATATTTTGCAATTACATTTATAATATCATTCTTAATTAATTCCATTATTTCAGGTGAGCAACTTGAACGATCTGATACAAGTAAAAGCTTAAGGCGGTCTTTTGCAACATTACTTGAAGATTTTTTTCTAAATACATCAAACAATCCCATTATTTACGACCTCCTTTTAATTTTTCTTAAATAAACCTGAAATCTTAGAAAAAATACCTGATTTACCAGAAAGGTCTAATAAAGGAACTTCTTCACCAACAATTCTTCTACAAATATTCATATAAGCCTGACCTGCAAGATTATTTGAACCAACTAATGGTTCACCATTATTTGTAGCTATAACGATATTCTCGTCATCAGGAACCGCACCAATAAGGTTAATAGCAAGAATATCTACAACGTCTTCAATTGACATCATATCACCCTTTTTAACCATATCCATACGAAGTCTGTTAACGATAAGATCACTTCTCTTCTTTTCGTTAGCTTCTAATAATCCAATAATTCTATCTGCATCTCTAATTGCTGAAACTTCAGGTGTTGTTACAACTAAAGCTCTGTCAGCACCCGCAATAGCATTCATAAATCCCTGTTCTATTCCCGCAGGACAGTCAAGAATTATGTAGTCAAATTCCTCTCTTAATTCATCTGTTAATTTCTTCATTTGATCAGGTGTTACACTTGACTTATCTCTCGTCTGTGCTGAAGGAAGAAGATAAAGATTAGGATATCTCTTGTCTTTAATCATAGCCTGTTTAGCTTTACAATTACCTTCAACAACATCAACAAGATTGTATACGATTCTGTTCTCAAGTCCCATAACTACATCAAGGTTACGAAGACCTATATCAGTATCAATTAATACAACCTTCTTGTCTAATTTTGCAAGGCCGGTTCCAACGTTAGCAGATGTTGTAGTTTTACCAACGCCGCCTTTTCCTGATGTTACAACGATTACTTCACTCATTTTGAATATTCCTCCCGTTAATTAATAAAAACGTAAATCGTTTAGTACTTCTTTGTTTAATGGTTCAATGTATATATTATCATTTTCAACAAAGGCAATTTTAGTTTCAGGCTTTTGAGCCTTTTTTCTAGGTGCACTATCTGCACTTCTTGCAATAACATTACCAATTCTGATTTGCATTGGTGACATTTCAAGAGCAACAACAAATGATGAATCATCACCCGTTATTCCGGCATATACAGTTCCTTTTAATGCTCCAAGAACAATAACATTTCCTGCTGAAATTATTTTTGCTCCAGGATTAACATCTCCAAGAATAACAAGGCTATATTCGCTCTCTAAAACTTGTCCTGAACGTAATGTTCCTCTATAGAATTGTCCATTATGAACAGCTGCTTCTTCTAAATGCTCATCTATAGCATTCTTGAAGCGTTCCTCGGTATGTGTATCATTATCAACGATACATACTATTGTTAATTCAGAATTATCTTGAATAATTTCTATTAATTCAAATTGCTCTGAATTGTTCAATTCTCTGCCTTCAAAAGCAACTCCTACAGAAACTTTTCCCCAGAACGAACCTGATTCACTGAATTTATCAGCAACCTGTTGTTTAAGTTCATCAAATGGTAACTCTTTGTCCAGCACAACTATAATACCATACTTATTTCCTTTTATCACTACAGAATTTTTCATAATTGTATTTTTTCCTCCTGATATTAATTATCATTACTGTGTCCGGCAGTTGGAACTGTAGCAGTACCTTCTATAATTTCTTCAAAGCTAGTCAAACCATAGTAAAAGGCTGTAAATTCTTTGATTATTTCTGCCGAATATCCGGTAGAATCACCATAAGGTATAAGTACACTCATAGCAACTTCTGGTTCTTCATATGGTGCATAAGCCACAAATACAGTATGATTGGAACGTAATTTATTTTCCTGCGCTGTACCTGATTTGCCTGCAACCTCTATATTAAAACCTCTAAATGTACCTGCAGCAGTACCTGATGTAATAACAAGTCTCATACCGTGATGAATGGCATCCCATGTAGTATCTCTTAATTCCACCGTATTAGTAAGCTTTGGTTCCATTATAGTGGTTTTATTATTAGAATTATCAACAATTTTATCAATTAATGTCAATTCATAGTTTTTTCCGCTATTGGCTATCGTATTAGTATATCTGGCTAATTGTATATTAGCATAACTGTTAGAACCCTGTCCAATAGAAGAACGAACTGCATCTGATGTGGAAAATAATGGTGGATTTTCATCAAGCTCAATTCCTGACACCATATTCAATCCTAAGTCAGTCGCATATTTTTCAAGCTTTTTAAGTCCTACCTCTTCATCGTACTGACCTTTTGAGTTAATACTAAGGTCGAAGCCGACAGAATAAAAGAAATAGTTACATGAGTAGCACAAAGCCTGTGAAACATTTATCGAACCATGACTTCCAGGGTATCTCCAACATTTAGGGAATGGTTGTCCCAGCGATTTGAATTCACCATTATCATGAATACAAGTTTGCGGAGTAATTATATCATGTTCAAGGCCTGTAATACCTGATACCATCTTAAATGTAGAACCTGGTGCGGTTCTTGTCTGAGTAGCTCTGTTATATAATGGTAATGATAAATCATTATTTAATTTATTCCAATATTCTGCATCAACAGTACCTGATAGCTTATTATTATCATAACTTGGGTAAGTTACCAAAGCTAAGACATCACCTGTGTCTGTGTCCGTGACAACAATTGAACCCGAACAAGGATCAAGTGCAATCTGAGCAGGTGTAATATTAATAAGTCGAATTTGCTCCATCATAAAATTATAGGCAACTGTCTGTTGACCTGAGGCTAATGCCTGATAAGATGAACTGTCATATTTGAGTACTTTTTGGTCAAATAATAACATGCATATCTCATTACCTGATATTGTACCATTTTTTATTAAATATTTATAGATTTTTTTACTAAAAGAAGTATCATTTATTAATTCGGTACGAATATATTCTATTAATGCATTATAAATCTCATCAGTTCCTGAATATTTATTGTTTTCATTTGAAATAAGATTAACTGTTTTTACCCAGTTTTTTGATATTGCATATTTCAAATATTCCTGAAGACTAATTTCTTCTTTTGTCCATTTTATATATACTTCATCACTCGTATCAATTGATGATGTATCTATAATTTTATTATCACGCAACATATCCTCAATATAAGATAAATATGTGTTATATTCCTCGGATAAATATTTAAGTGCTACTGCATCATCTCTGGTAAGCTCTGTTTTCATATCAGATATTACCATGTTTTGTCTATCAACAAATTTAGCATACACGTTTTTTTCGTTGTTAGATGCATTTTTTCTGTTAAATTTATTTAAATCAACAACATTATTGTTAATCATTTGAAAATATACATCTTTTATAGGTATATAAATTATATCTGAATCCTCAGTTGCTTCAAAATCCGAATTAACAATTTTCGAATATAAAATTCCTGCAAGTTTTTGTTCGAGGATTTTATATGCAGCTATCTGATATTCGCTATCGAGTGTAAGATATACATCTTTACCAGCTGAGGCATCGGTTTCTTCAACAATTTCCAAAGTTTTACCGGTACTATTTACGAATAAAGTTTGCTTTCCTTTGATACCCTGCAAATTTTCTTCCATATAGTATTCTATTCCTGATTTACCTACAATATCATTAGCTTCATAATTTCCGTTTGTTGTTGTATTGTATTCTGATAACTGGTCTTCGGAAATCTTACCTGTATATCCTAATATATGTGCAAAATACACACTATCCTTATAAACCCTTATTGTCTCTTCTGATATAGCCACACCACTTAAAACAGATTCATTTTCATATATAGCAGCGACAGTCTTTTCACTTACATTTGATGCAATTGTAGTTGAAATGTATTTTTGGTAAGAATTTAGTGATAAATTATATCTTATAATAGCAATTTTAAGTCTCATTTCATCAGAATATTCATCGCTGATATCAAATCTGTCCTCTCCTGTCAAATAATCATACACATCTTTGGCGGTCGAAAGTGACAGCTGTTCTTTTTCTGTATCAAGCTCTTCAACAGATTTTTTGCCATAAATATCTCTTAAAAATCTTAATCTTGCAGCTTCAGAAGAAACGGAATATACAAAATTACCGTTTGAATCTATTATTATGGAAAATTCATTATTAATTGAATCTCCGTTATCTTCAATTATTTTTATGGTATTATAAATGATTTCGTTTAAAGTATCACTTTTACTGCTGGAGCTTGCCAAAACATCTTCTATTGTTACTGCATATGCAAGCTCATTGTAAGCAAGAACCTTTCCATTTCTGTCATAAATAAGACCTCTTGTTCCTGATACAGAAATTTCTCTTTCTCCTTTTTGTATATAATTGTTAAGGTAATAATCCTTGTTTACTATTTGCAAATTAAAAATTCTAATTATCAGAATTGAAAACATTGCTCCAAATAATATACATAAAAAGAAAACTCTTGAACGAAGTATGCTAAGTAATGCTTTTAATAAATCTTTTATATATTCTCTAATCAAATTTTATTTCGCTCCTTTGTTCGCGTGATTCTAAAAATCTGTTCCATTTTAGCAGTAAACGGTACATAATAATTGCAATTATTACCGTATATAGCATTTCCGGAAGCATAACTTTAACAAAATATTCACCGAAGTTAAGCCTGTTTCTTAAAACAAATCGTATTACATAAAATGAAAATAAATATGCAAAATCACTACCTACTACAAGTGAAAGAGGCAAAGTAACATCTTCATCATAAAACAATCTGTGAAAAACACCATTAAAATATCCTATGTACATAAAAATAAGTGCATTAAATCCAAGAACACTTCCGCTGAAACAATCTATAAGTAAACCACAGAAAAAACCAGTAATAATACCGGCTTTTCTTCCGCGCATAAATCCTATGGCAAATGTGATAATAATCATAAGATTAGGTGATACAGATGCAAGTGATAACGTATTAAATAATGTACACTGAAGTATATAAAATATAAATATCAACAAAGCAGTTGAAATAGTTCTAAGCATATTTTTCCTCCATTATTTTTTACCGGTATCTTTCAATTCAGTTATAACCAGTACCTCTTCCAAATGTGCAAAATCCACAACCGGTGTGATTTGAGCTGATTTAGTAAGGTTGTTTGGATCATCTTTAATATTTTTAACATAACCAATAAGTATTCCCGGAAGAAACTTCTGACTTATATTAGAGGTGACAATCATATCTCCATCAGCAACTTTAGCATCTTTATCAATATTAATTACCGACAAAACACCTTCATTAATCATCATTAGGTCGCCTTTTACAATACATTCATCGGATGTGCTTGAAAATTGGGCACTTACATTGCTCTCATCATCTATAATGGCTCTGACAATGGAATAATTATCTCCAACCTCTGCGACTATTCCAACAAGTCCTCCATTTCCGATAACATTCATATCAACTTTAATACCATCCTTTGCCCCTTTATTAATAGTAAAGGTAGAAAACCAGTTGCCGGAATCCTTACTGATAATGCTTGCACCGATTTTGCTATATGAATTATACTTGCTGTCTAATTCATATAGTTCACGTAATCTCTGAAGTTCATTTTTTTCCTGAACAGAAAGTGCATTGGACTCTTTAAGTTCTGCAAGTTCCTTCTTAAGAGCTTCATTTTCTGACATAACATCATTAAGTTCTTTAAGATTATCTGATTTATCAGTAAGCCAGATACCAATATCATTCATGCCTGATTGAATAGGTATAACAATTTTTGCGACCGTATTTTTAACAGGTCTGGCAAAATCATCTATAATAAATGATAAAACAATCATGATAACACATAAAAAGGTTAAAATAGCCAAAAGATATTTAGTTGGAAAATGAAATTTGTTTTGATGCTTCATTTTACATACCTTTCAAATATATTAATCATATTTCTTTTCTGTTGGAACATACATCAGACCATGAAGTTCAGGATCTGATATTATCTTAGAAATACCATGAATTACAGTTTCCGAAGGATTTTCAGCAATATTTACCTTAAGTCCTGTTTCTTTTGTTATTAATCTGTCAAGATTCTTAATCTGTGCTGAACCACCTGTTAAATAAACACCTTTATTCATAATATCAGCAGCTAATTCTGGCGGAGTTCTTTCAAGGATAATTTTGACAGCATCAAGAATAGAAAATAGTGATTCTTGAATCGCTTCAAATACAAGACTTGAAGAAATATCCTTGCAAGCCGGAAGACCTGTAACAATATTTCTACCATAAGCTGTAAATATTGTATCTGATTCATCCATTGCGTCAGCAAGATTTATTTTAAGTGTTTCAGCTGTACGAGAACCAATAACAAGATTGTATTTCTTTTTTACTATATTACAAATAGTTTCGTCCAGTTTTGAACCACCGGCTTTTATGATTTTAGTAAGCACAATACCACCTAGAGATATTACTGAAATCTCGGTGGTTTCTGCACCAATATCAATTATAAGATTTCCTCTTGGACTATCAACATCAATATCTACACCAACTGCTGCGGCTATAGGCTTATCAACAATTGTGATTTTTTTCGATTTCACCTTTGATTCAGCTATCAAATCATAAAATGCCTTCTTTTCTACTTCCGTAATATCAGTAGGAACTGCAACGCAAAAATCGCTGCTTCCAACGTTAGCTGAATTGTTGAATTTTCTAAAAAAGCATTCAAACAATATATCCATATTCTTAATATCAGCTATAACACCTGATTGAACAGGAAATGATACTTCTATATTTGCCGGTGCTCTCTCATACATTTCATATGCAAAATCACCATAATCAAATACCTCTGTTTTATTTTTAATTGCTATAATATTCTTTTCGTTAAGAACTTTTCCGGCAGACTGATTTACCAATTTAAAATTACTAGTACCCAAATCCACACCAAATATCTGTTGTGCCATTGTTTGACGCTCTCCTTTCAAATCAATTCATTATACCTTTTTCTTTTAAGCTTATATACTTATTGTCACCAATTATTATATGGTCTATTAAATCAATTCCAATTAGTTTACCTGCTTCATAAATTTTTCTTGTGTTTATTATATCCTCTCTGCTTGGAGTAGGATCTCCACTTGGATGGTTATGAAGTAAAACAACATATACTGAATTATATTTAAGTGCTTCTACAAATAATTCTCTTGTAGACATAAGAGATGAATTAACGGTTCCTTTAGAAAGCTCAATATGTTTGATTAACATATGCTTTGTATTAAGAAAAGCTGCAATTACAACTTCTTTTTCCCGATGTCTCATATCTTCCATGAAATAATCAGCAATTCTATCCGGTGACTTAAATGTCACCTTGTCACCCATGCCAGCCTTTGATATCCGCCTTGATAATTCACCAATACACTTTAGCTGTACTGCTTTAACCTTACCAATTCCTTTGAATTTCATTAGCTGATTAAGTGATAAGTGATGTAATCCAAGTAATCCTTTACATTCACCGTTACTATTAAGAATATCTTCTGCCAAAGCTACACTGTGTAACTCATTATTGCCTGTTCGGATAATAGCTGCAATCAGCTCTGCATCTGACAAATATTCAGGACCATATTTTATACATTTTTCATATGGCTTATTATCGTCATTCATATCCTTAATTCTTTTTGTAACTCTCATATATTCTCCTCTCTGCATTAAGTAATTCTTCCCAATACAAAGATTTAGAACAAAAAAACACATTTTATAATAACATATTTAACTTAATTTAACAATATCTGCATTTAATAATTTTTGAAGCGACATCATTATACCTAATTTGGCATGATACCATGTAAGCCCACCTTGAAAATATGCTGCATACGGCTCTTTTAGAGGACCATCAGCACTTAATTCAATTGATGAACCCTGAACAAAAGCTCCTGCGGCCATTATAACATCAGCATCATAGCCAGGCATTGCCCATGGTTCAGGTGTAACAAAGCTGTCAACCGGTGCAGCAGCCTGAATACCTTTACAGAATTCAATCAGACCCTCCGGTGTACCAAATTCTACAGCCTGAATTATATCATGTCTAGACTCAGAGCCATTTGGAACAACCTTGAAGCCTAGTTTTTCATATACATTGGCAGCAAAAACAGCACCCTTAAGTGCTCCTGATACAACTGTTGGTGCTAAGAATAAGCCCTGATATAAGGACTGACTAATCCCAAGCGTAGCACCAACTTCCTTTCCAAGTCCTGGCGTTGTAAGTCTGTATGCTGCATTTTCAATACATTCATTTGTTCCACAAATGTATCCTCCTATTGGTGCAAGTCCACCACCCGGATTTTTAATAAGGGAGCCAACTACCATATCAGCACCAAAATCTGACGGCTCTATAGTTTCTACAAACTCTCCGTAACAATTATCAACCATTACAATCAGCTTTGGATTAATACTTTTAACAAATTTAATCACATCACCAATTTCTGCTACAGATAATGTTTTTCTTGTTGCATATCCCTTAGAACGTTGTATTGCTATCAGCTTTGTTTTTTCATTGATTGCATTTTTAATCCCTTCCTTATCAAAAGAACCATCAGAAAGTAAATCAACCTGATTATAGCTAACACCATATTCTTTTAATGAACCTTTAGAATCTCTTATTCCTATTACCTCTTCTAATGTATCATATGGTTTTCCTGAAATAGATAGTAATTCGTCACCAGGACGCAAATTAGAAGATAATGCAACTGCAAGTGCGTGAGTTCCACACACAAGCTGCGGACGAACAAGTGCAGCTTCAGTATTAAAAACTCTTGCATATACATTTTCAAGAGTATCTCTGCCCAAATCGTTATATCCATATCCTGTTGTCGCTGCAAAATGCACATCACTGACTTTTTCCTGCTGCATTGCTTTTATAACTTTCATTTGATTATATTCAGCAACTTTGTCAAACTCTTCAAATCTGTTCTTCAAATTGTTTAAGATCTTTTCACAAAAATCAACTACTTCATTACTTATGCCAAGACTATTATAAATATCATTAATCATTATTGTTCTCCTATCCTATGTTTTTTACTTCTTTTATCATAAATTCAAGCATTTTATCTTGTTTATTATTAAAATCCCTATAATCAACCCATGTAACATTTTTTTCTCTTCTAAACCACGTTAATTGTCGTTTAGCAAAATGTCTTGTATTCTTTTTAATTAATTCTATAGCTTCATCCAGAGAATATTCCCCTGAAATATAAGAATAAATTTCCTTATAGCCTATTCCTTGCATAGATACAAGATTTTGAGAATATCCCATATCTCTTAGATTTTTAACTTCATCGATAAGACCATTTTCAATCATAATATCTACACGCTTGTCTATTCGGGAATACAAGACATCTCTATCATTGTTTAGGACAAAGTATTTAAAATCATAAGGTGATTCATTTTCTCTTTGTTCTTCGTTATGTTCAGATATTCTATTACCTGTCTGCTTATAATATTCCAGAGCTCTTATAACTCTTTTTAAATTATTAAAATGAATATTATCTGCGGATACCGGATCAACCTTGCGAAGCATGTCGTGGATATATTCTGAGCCATTTATTTTTGCGAGCTCATTAAGTTCCTCTCTATAGCTTTTATCAGCATCATTTTGGGCAAAATCTATATCATATAGTATTCCCTGAATATAAAAACCGGTGCCGCCTACAATAATAGGAATTTTGCCTTTTGAATATATTTCTTCCATATATTTTAATGATAATTCCTTAAACTTCACAATATTAAATTCTTCATCAGGCTCTAATTCATCTACAAGATAATGCTTAACACCCTGCATTTCTTCGGGCATAATCTTAGCCGACCCAATATCCATATGTTTATACACCTGAATAGAATCGGCACTAATTATCTCTCCATTAACAGCCTTTGCAAGTCCAATAGATAATTCGGTTTTACCAACTGCTGTAGGACCTGTCAAAATAATCAATGGTCTTTTCATTTTTACTTCTCCGTTCAAAAAATCAGCGCATCAGCGCAATATTTTACACAATCCTCTTGAATTTTTTCTCTAATTCATATTTTGTCATTGAAATTATTGTTGGTCTTCCGTGAGGACAATTATACGGATTATCAAGTGTAAGCAATTCCTTGATTAATTCATCAGCCTCACGATATGACATACTCATATTTCCTTTTACTGCTGCCTTACACGACATTGATGCAATCTTTTCCAATATCAAATCGTTCTTGCTTATACCACTTGTTTCATCAGCCAGTGTATCTAACATATTCATAAGCAATTCCTTTTTGGAAACAGAAAATAAATTATCAGGTACAGCTCTTACAGCATATTCATTTCCGCCAAAATGCTCTATTTCATATCCGATTTCTGTAAATAAATCAAGGTGTTCCTTCAAAAGATTTTCTTCTTTAAGTGTTAACGAAAGGATAATTGGCGGAACTATCTTCTGTGATGTAACCTGTTTATTTTCAAGAGATTTCATAGTCCTTTCATACAAGACCTTTTCATGTGCAGCGTGCTGGTCAATAATATACAAGCTATTATTATATTCAATAAGCCAGTATGTATCAAACAATTGACCAATTAATTTATGCATTGGCAAAGCTTCTTTTGATAATAATTTATCTTCGAATAAATCAATTTGCTTTGCTTCATATACCGGTGTTTCTTCTTTAAATATGTTATCTTGAGTTTTCTTGCTTTCTTCCATTCTTTTTTTCTCAAATGGTTCAATATGCTCAACATAGCTTGTTTTTATAGGATTTGTTTTTTTAACCTGCTTGTTATTAATCTGATTATCAATAGAGATTTCACTGATAACCGGATGCTTTACTTCCGGAATTTCAACCTCCGGAATCAATTCCTTCTCAACCAATGCGTCCGCAAGAGATTTATACATAAACGAATAAATTTCGTCCTGATTTCTAAACCTTATTTCCATTTTTGAAGGATGAACATTTACATCACATAATGCCGGTTCTATATTTATTAATAATGCTGTAAATGGATATTTATGTTGCATCATATACGGTTTATATGCTTCTTCAATGCTTCTATATATCATTGCATTTTTTATAAATCTACCATTAATAAAATAATTTTCAAAGTTTCTGTTTCCTCTTGAAATAATTGGTTTGCCTATAAATCCTATTATATGAAGAAAATCATTTTTATAATCTACTTCTATAAGATTAGCAGCTATATCTCTTCCGTAAATATTATAAATTACATCCTTTAATTTACCATTTCCTGATGTATGAATTCTGCTCTGCGAACCATTTATAAATCTTATAGAGATTTCAGGATGAGAAAGTGCTATCTTTTCTACAATATCACTTATATATCCTGCTTCTGTTGTTGCTGTCTTTAAAAATTTTCTTCTTGCAGGAGTATTAAAAAATAAATTTCTAATAATAAATGTTGTACCATCAGGAGCACCAATATCCTCAAGTGTTTTTTCTTCTCCACCTTCAATTACATACCTTATTCCTGTTAAAGATGTTTTTGTCTTGGTAATTAATTCTACCTGCGACACTGCAGCAATACTTGATAATGCTTCACCCCTAAATCCAAGAGAATCAATAGTAAGTAAATCTGCAGCAGTTCTGATTTTGCTTGTTGAATGGCGTAAAAAAGCCATATTTATATCATCTTTATCAATACCACAACCATTATCTGTAATTCTGATAAAAGATATTCCGCCATCCTTTATTTCTACAGTAATCGCAGTTGAACCAGCATCTATTGCATTTTCCATTAATTCCTTAACAATTGAAGCCGGTCTGTCTATGACCTCTCCTGCAGCTATTTGATTAATTGTTTCCTGATCTAATAATTTAATATTTACCATTTATCCTACCATCTATTTTTTAATTTGTTTTGTAGCTTGTACAAAATATTTAATGCCTCAATAGGCGTCATTGATGACAAATCAAGTTCATTTAATTCATTGATAATATCATCTTCTTTTACAGTATCAAACAAACTCATTTGAGATACCAGAGTATCATCTTCGAGATACTTTTTGTTTTTTGAGGGCTTTATTGAATTCATAGCTATATCCTTAGCTTTAGCACTAATGTCGGCATCAACTAATTCATTAACAATTTCTTTAGCTCTGTCTATAACCATATCAGGTACTCCTGCAAGCTTAGCTACCTGAATACCATAGCTTTTATCAGCACCACCCTTAACAATCTTACGCAAAAATACAATATCATCCCCCTGCTCTTTAACAGCTATACAATAGTTATTAACACTTGCAAGAATTCCTTCAAGTTCAGTTAATTCATGATAGTGTGTAGCAAATAAAGTTTTTGCACCGATTAACTTTGGATTATTAATATATTCTATAACAGCCCATGCAATACTAAGTCCATCAAAGGTGCTTGTTCCACGACCTATTTCATCCAAAATAAGAAGACTGTTCTTAGTTGCATTTCTAAGAATATTGGCAACCTCTGTCATTTCAACCATAAATGTACTTTGGCCTGACGCAAGATCATCAGATGCACCTACTCTGGTAAATATTCTGTCACATATACCAATGTTTGCATAATTTGCCGGTACAAATGAACCTATCTGCGCCATTAATACTATTAATGCACTCTGACGCATATATGTAGATTTACCTGCCATATTTGGTCCTGTGATAATTGAAACCCTATTTTTTTCATTATCAAGATAAGTATCATTTTCTACAAATAGATTGTTTTGTATCATTTTTTCAACAACAGGATGTCTTCCGCCCTTGATGTCTATAAGTCCTTTTTCGTTTATTTTAGGACATACAAAATTATTGTGTTCAGCAACATATGCAAGCGAAGCATATACATCAAGTGCAGCAATTGCCTTTGCTGTAGTCTGAATTCTTACCACTTGTTCTGCAATTTCTTCTCTAACATCATTAAATAAATTATATTCTAATGAGAAAAGTTTTTCTTCTGCACCAAGAATTATATCTTCCAGTTCTTTTAATTTTGGAGTGATATATCGTTCAGCTGTTGTAAGTGTCTGTTTTCTTGTATAATCATCAGGAAGCGGAACACCTTTAAATGAATTAGTTATTTCTATACAATACCCAAATACTTTATTGAATTTAATCTTTAGGGTCTTAATTCCGGTTCTTTCTCTTTCCTCAGCTTCAAGGTTAGCAAGCCAGGTTTTACCTTCAGTTTTAGCATTTCTAAGTCTATCTATCTCCTGCGAATAACCTTCTTTAATTATGCCACCATCTTTGATTGCAATTGGAGGGTCATCTACTATAGAATTTTCCAACAGGTTATAAATATCATATAAAGGATCCATTTCATCATTTATATAGGTTAATAAATCACCTTTATAGTTTTTTATTTGATTTTTTATATGAGGAATCATAGCCAGTGAATTCTTAAATGCTATTAAATCCCTTGGATTTGCGCTTTTATATGCAACTTTACTGATAAGTCTTTCAAGATCATAAATCGGATTCATATATTCTCTGATTTCATCTCTTGTAATCATATCGTTATTAAGCTCTTTTATTGCGTTTTGTCTGGCTTCTATATCTTCTTTGATAATCAATGGTTGTTCAATAAATGTTCTTAACATTCTTGCTCCCATTGCTGTTTTTGTTTTATCTAATACCCAAAGCAGAGAACCTCTTTTTTGTTTTTCTCTGAGTGTCTCAGTAAGCTCAAGATTTCTTCGTGTAGAAGTGTCGATTATCATATACTTTCCGGTTGTATATGGTTGGATCGTTGTGAGCTGACACAACGTTGTTTTTTGTGTTTCAAATAGATATTGTAATAATGCACCGGCAGCAATCACACCATAATTGTAATCATTAAGTCCAAGCCCTGTAAGGTCAATTACTTTAAACTGCTCCTTAAGATTTTTTTCACACATTTCATCATCAAAATACCACGAATCAAGAGGAAACACACATATTCCAAGTCTGTTTTTTAAATCATCAACATCTATACCACTAAGAAATAATGAATTATTACATACAATTTCTTTTGGCATAAATTTATTTATTTCATCAAGCAATAATCTTAACGAATCAACCTCTGTTACAAAGAAATCACCAGTTGTGATATCAACAGTTGCTATTCCAAAATTATCACCTATATATGTAATTGCCATAAGATAACTATTTTTACTTTCATCAAGCCCTGTGGTTATGGTATTCGTACCCGGTGTAACAATTCTTACAACCTCACGTTTAACAAGACCTTTTGCAAGCTTTGGATCTTCTACCTGTTCTCCAATAGCCACTTTATATCCCATAGAAACAAGCTTGTTAAGATATACTTCAAGTGCATGATGAGGCACACCACACATAGGTGCTCTCTCCTCAAGTCCGCAGTCCTTACCGGTGAGTGTGAGTTCGAGTTCCTTAGATACTAAAATAGCATCATCAAAGAACATTTCATAAAAGTCACCGAGTCTGTAAAATAAAATACAGTCCTTATATTGTTCTTTTGTATCTAAATATTGTTGCATCATAGGTGACAGTTGTCCCATGATAATACCTCCATTATTTCTTTTTCTGTACAATTTCCTTAGCTCTTTCCAAGGCTTTATCAATATTAGGAAGGAAATTTTCTTTTCCTACTAATGTTACAAGACCAGACTTTTCAAGAGATTTCATAGGCCTTTCATTTACGTGTGAAAAAATTAATGTAATATCATTTTCTTTACACACATCAAAAATATCTTCAAGCGTTTTAAGTGCAGTTGCATCAATCGCCGGAACACTTCTCATTCTTATAATTAACACATCTTCGGATGTTTCTCTTACTATATCCATAAATTTATCTGCAGCACCAAAGAACATAGGTCCATTAATTTCAAATACCAGGGTATTCTTAGGAACTTTTTTTAGTCCGATATTATCAGGATCATTTTCTTCCTCTTCGTCACTAATATAAGTCCAACCTTGAACATCTGTAACATCAGCCATTTTCTTCATAAACAATAAACATGCAAGTGCAAGACCAACACCGATTGCTACAACAAGATCAAAACACACCGTAAGGACAAATGTTACAATTAGTACAGCTATATCGCTTTTTGGTGATTTTCTAATAATACTGACAAATTTTCTCCATTCACTCATATTATAAGCAACTATAAATAATATTGCTGCTATAGTTGGCATTGGAATAAGTGCTGCAAACGGCATTAATAATATTAAAACAAGCATCAAAACAATCGCATGTACCATACCTGCAATCGGTGTTCTACCGCCGTTTTTAGCATTTGCCGCTGTTCTTGCTATCGCACCCGTAGCAGGAATACCACCTACAAGTCCCGAACAGATATTACCAGCACCCTGAGCGATGAGTTCCATATTTGAACGGTGTTTGCTACCTATCATACCATCTGCTACAACGCAGGATAATAACGATTCAATAGCTGCAAGAATTGCAATTGTAAATGCGTCCGGCAATAAAGCTTTTATTTGTTCTACACTAACTTTTGGCAAAGAAATACCCGGTAAACCGGCTTTAATTGTGTATAAATCTCCGATTGTATTAACTTTTAAATCTACAACTCCTACCAAAACAGCTGTTACTAATATTGCAATAATTGACGGAGGTATTATTTTATTAATCTTAGGCCATATTATAAGTATTGCAAGTGCTAAAACACCTATTAGAAATGCTTCTAAATTGAAGCTTTCTATGGAATTAACAACCTCTTTAATCTTATCAATTGTCTCAATAGGGCTTTCCTTAAATGTAAGTCCCATAAAATCCTTTAATTGTCCTATAAGAATTGTAACAGCTATACCTGCTGTAAATCCTGTAGTGATTGTATATGGGATAAATTTAATGAGATTACCAAATCTTAAAAGTCCCATGACTATTAATATTATACCCGCCATAATTGTAGCCAGTATAAGTCCATCCATTCCCTGTGTTGCAGCTATTCCTGCAACAATTGTTGCAAATGCTGCCGTTGGACCGGCTATTTGTATACGGCTACCACCAAGAAATGATATTATAAAGCCTGCAAATATTGCGGTATATAATCCCTGTTCTGGTGTAACACCTGATGCAAGCGCAAGTGCTATTGATAATGGTAATGCAATAATAGCTACTATTATACCTGCTACGATATCTTTAACGAACTGATTTAGTGTATAAGTTTTCATTACCGAAAACAACTTTGGTTTTAACTTTTCCATTTGTATATCCTTTCTATTCTTCTATAGTACCTAAATAGTAAAACCCTTTTGCTTCATTAAGTCGTACATTAACAATCTTACCAATCAAATCCATTGATCCTTCGAAATGAACAACTGTATTGTTACTTAATCGTCCTGTAACGTAACCCTCCTGCTGTTTATTTACCTCTTCAACCAAAACTTTTTCAACATTTCCAACACCTTTAAGTGTATTTTGATTTGAAACAATCTGAATTTCCTTTAATAAGCGGTCAAATCTCTGTTTAACAATATTTTCAGGTACCTGATTTTCCATAATGGCAGCAGGTGTACCTGTTCTTTTAGAATAAATAAATGTATATGCGCTATCATATCCAACCTGTCTTACAACATCTATTGTATCTTCAAAATCTTCCTCTGTTTCACCCGGGAATCCAACTATTATATCTGTGGTAATTGCGATATCCGGAATACTTGCTTTTATCTTTTTTACAAGTTCAAGATAAGTCTCTTTGGTGTAATGTCTGTTCATTAATTTAAGAATTCTGCTACTTCCTGATTGTAAAGGTAAATGCATCTGCTTACAAATCTTGGTAGAATTTTTCATTACCTCTATTACATCATCTGACAAATCCTTTGGATGAGGTGTCATAAATCGTATTCTTTCAAGTCCATCTATCTTTTCAATAAGCTTTAATAAATCTGCAAATGAAATAGGATTTTCAAGATTCTTACCATATGAATTAACATTTTGTCCAAGTAACATAACCTCAACTACACCATCTGCAACTAATTTTTTTATTTCATTCACAATATCTTCTGGTGCTCTGCTTCTTTCTCTGCCTCGTACATAAGGAACTATACAATAGCTACAGAAATTATTGCATCCAAACATAATATTTACACCTGATTTAAATGAGTATTTTCTCTCTACCGGTAAATCTTCTATTATTTTATCTGTATCCTGCCATATATCAACTATCATTCTGTTCGAAGTTAGGTTATTATACAAAAGCTCAGCAAATTTGAATATATTATGTGTTCCAAATATAACATCTACAAATCTATAGCTCTTCTTTATTTTTTCAACAACATGTGACTCCTGCATCATACATCCGCATAATGCTATCTTCATATCAGGATTTTTCTTCTTATAATTTTGCAAAATACCTAAATGACCATACACCTTTAAATTAGCGTTTTCTCTAACGGTACATGTATTATATAAAACAAAGTCAGCTTTTTCATCTTCAATAATCATATAGCCGATTTCTTCAAGTATACCAATAAGTTTTTCAGAATCTCTGGAATTCATCTGACATCCAAACGTCTTAACACAAGCTGTCAATTTTCTTCCGATTTCTTTTGTTTTCTTATCTATAATTTCTTTGCAACCAGCCATATAATAAAACTGCCTTGCAGTATCATCCACAGGTGGTTCACCATCAAAATTAATTGTATCTAAATCTACATAATTATACATATTCTAAGACTTTCCTTCCTGAACAATATCGTTCATATTTTAGCACACAAAATACAAATATGCAATCAGACAGAATTTAATCTGTTATAACCTTGTTCATTTTTATATCATATTCATCTATTGGTATTTGTTCAAATATTTGCTCTTTGAAACATATAGCTATCGTATGTACAGTATGCCTGCTTAGATATTTATCATAGAATCCACCTCCATAGCCTGTTCTGTTGTTGTTTAAATCAAAAGCAACACCTGGAACAAGCATTAATGGACATACATTTTCCGGGACACATTTGTTGTTGATATTTACAGGCTCTAATATGCCAAAGTATCCTTTTTCAAGCTCATCTAAAGAATTTATATAATAAAATTCCATTTCTTTATTTATTATTTTGGGGACAGCTACTTTTTTACCATCCGAAAATGCTTTGTTTATTAGTGTAAATGTGTCAGGTTCATTATTTGTACTCACATACGAAATAATGGTATCCGCCTCCAGATACCATTTACTATTAATTATTTTATTGTAAATTATCGAACTCTTTTTGTGATAATCCTCATAAGATAAATTGTTTCTAAACTCATAAACAATTTTTCTAATCTGTTGTTTTGATAAATTCATTAGTTTTTCCCTTTATCTTTTAAATGTGTTACACTACCATCTTCATTTAAAATACTTATATTTTGCAGTTGGCCTCTAAGATTATTATGAACCAACTGAACATATTCTTTTCTTAAAACAGCCTGTTCTTCTTTTTCTTCATCTGTAAGCCCAATACTTTTAGATTTTCTTGCAAGTTCATTTATTCTGTCTAATTTATTCTGTTCCATTTTGAATCCTTTCCTTCTAATTTACAAATATATATATTTCATTCTTTTCGGTACAAACACTAAATAAATAAGTTCCTTTTTCTCTTAATAACAGTTTATTGTTCACGGAATATATTTCAAAGAAATCATAAAAATTCTTTTTAAATATACCTTTTGTACTTCTTCCTGTTAGTACAAAAAAATCACCCACAATATCTTTAAAATCAAGTTCCACATTAAATTTGATTTTATTATTCATATCATCAATATTAACAAATATAACATTATTATTTTGATTAACCTTAATCCATGGCTTGTCATCAACAAAGCAAATATATGCTAAATCTGTCATCCTTATTACATTTTTATTGATACAATTTCTAACCTCTTTAGTTTCAACATCATACCAAATCACTTCTTCTGTTCTTGTTTCCAAATTAACAGCGGAATATTTTAAATAACCATTTGTAAATGAAATATTTGGAAATGTTCTTGTACAATATGCCTGGTCAATTATATTTGTAGAAATATTATTCTGCCCTATCATAATATCCGAAATAAGTTGACCGATTGTAACAATTGCAATAGTTTCAACAGACATTTCTTCTCTTTCATATAAATTGTATTTATTATCTGGCAATAATGAAAACCCGGTCTTTAATATAGCTGTACTTTCCGTTACTGCATACATGGCTTCAATACCATTTTTTGTGAAATTCTCATCTAAAACATCATAGAGTCTTTCTTCGTTAATATTATATAACTTAAGGGAATGTTTGGTATAATCATAAAATGTTTCAGCCAAGTTAGATACTAATTCATCCTTCTGTAAAAGAACACATATATCGTTCAAAATAAATATCTTTAACCGGTAAATGGAATTATATTCTTCCATATCTATATCAAAAGAATATATAGGCTCTGTAATATTGTTTAAAAAATTATATCTTACAATACATGCATCATAAATATTATTATCCTTTTGAGATGCAGTAACAAAATAAATATAATCAGTATTTATACTGACATTGTAAACATCACCAAATACATACTTAGGTAGCTTTGGCGCGATTTCTGTTTTGGTATTTTCATTTATATTATATAAATACATCCTTGCCGAAGGAATATCTTCATAAACACTCTGACTAAATACTGTTTCTAAAACATATCCATCTTTAAGATATTTACCATCCTTAATACTGGAATTATTTACAATTTTAATTTCCATAAAAACATCCTCTATTAATTTTCAAGATAATCAACTAATTCAAAATCATCAGCTTTATTTGCTATAAATAAGGTACCTATATCATCTCCATTAATAATTTTCGAAATATTTTCAATATCATTTCCATTGGAGATAACCATATCAGCTCCGGCACTTGTTGCAATTGTAGCGGCAGCAATCTTAGCGGACATACCACCGGTACCAACATCACTTGAAGAAGATGATTTTCCCATATGTACGAGCTTTTCATCAATATTCTCAACCACATCAATAAATTTTGCAGTTGGATTAGTATTAGGGTCATCTGTAAATAATCCATCAATATCTGATAACAATATGAGCAAGTCTGCCTTAATAAGTGCTGCTACAATGGCTGATAATCTATCGTTATCTCCAAACTGCAATTCGTAGGTTGAAACAGTATCATTTTCATTAACAATTGGAATGACACCTAATTTAAGAAGTTCTTCAAATGTATTCTTTGCATTTTTATTTGAAATACTATTAACCATTGTGTTTTTGGTCATAAGTATCTGCGCAGCAACCTGATTGTATTCTGCGAATAATTTTTGATACATCATCATAAGCTGTGCCTGTCCTACTGCAGCACATGCCTGTTTTTCGGAAATTGTAGCATCTTGTTTCTTAAGACCAAGTTTCTTGCGTCCAACTGCAATAGCACCTGATGAAACGAGAACAACTTCTTTTCCCTGATTTTTAAGATCCGTAAGTGCTCTTACTAACTTCTCAAGCTTAACAAGATTAGTACTTCCTGTTTCAGGATGAGTCAAAGATGATGAACCTATTTTAACTACAATTCTTTTTTTATCCTTTAATTTTTCTCTGTATTCCACATCGAAAACCTCTTTTCTAAACATAATCAACAACTATGATACAACATTTGTTAATTTTCGTCAAATGAATCATATTTAGTAATTATCATTTCAGCTACTTTAAGTCCGTCCATAGCCGCACTTGTTATTCCGCCTGCATAACCTGCACCTTCTCCACAAGGATATAATCCTTTAATATTTGACTGTAAGTTATCGTCTCTGATAATCCTTAAAGGTGACGAAGTTCTGCTTTCTACACCGGACATAACAGCATCATATCTATTATAATTTTTAATAACATTGGAAAAATTATCAATGCCCTGTATTAGTGATTCTGAAATATATTCAGGTAAAACATTTCTTAAATTTGACAATTCATAATCACCCTTAATACATGGTAAAACATCGCCAAATTCTTTGGATTTTTTATCATTCTTAAAGTCACCGTATAATTGTACGGGCACCTTTTTATTACCTTCTCGATATGCATTTTTTTCAAGTCTTCTTTGGAATTCAAGTCCTGCCAAAGGATTATCATTTCCAAAATCATTAGGTGTTACATTAACAATAATTGCACTATTTGCATTGTATGAATCACGTTTACTATAACTCATACCGTTCACTGCTATCATTTCATTTTCTGATGAAGCATTTACAACATAGCCACCCGGACACATACAGAAGGAATAAACATTTCTGCCGGTCTGAACAGTTTTGGCAAGCTTATATGGAGCTGCAGGAAGCTTATCATAATATTCTTCTCCGTATTGATTATAGTTAATCATAACCTGAGGATGTTCAATTCTAACACCTACTGCAAATGCTTTAGGCTCCATAATTATATTTTTATCATACATCATTTTAAATGTATCTCTTGCACTGTGACCTATTGCTGTTATTAAAACATCACATGGCATTTTTTCCTTAGAATTAAGTTCTATTTCACAGACCGAAGCATCTTTAATTATTATATCAGTAAGCTTGGTATTAAATCTAAATACACCACCTGACTCAATAATAAATTCTCTCATATTTTTAACAACATCCTTTAAGATGTCTGTTCCAATATGGGGTTTTCCATCATACAAAATATTATCCGGAGCCCCAAACTTATTAAATACCTCCAAAACAAAAGTGTTTCGTCCGAATTTATCACTTACAAGCGTGTTTAATTTGCCATCTGAAAATGTTCCGGCACCACCTTCGCCAAATTGTACATTGGATTCACTATTCAGTACGCCTGTTTTCCAAAATGTTTCAACACTTTTATCTCGTTCTTCAACGCATTGCCCACGTTCTATTACAACCGGCTTATATCCTTTTAGTGCAAGAGCATACGCACAAAAAAGCCCTGCAGGACCAGAGCCAACCACCACTGGAAAATAATTCAGTTTGTTTTTACCTTTTGCAGGCAGTGTATATAATTTACGTTTTGATAAAGAAATATTATTTTTAATCAGATATTTTTTCTTAATAAGCTCTGATTCAAGCTTATAATTAACTTCTACATCAACACTATATATATATTTAACCTCGCCTTTTCTGGCATCAATAGACTTCTTTATTATTATAAATGATTTGATTTCCTTTGTAGAAATCTTTAATTCCTTTGCAGCCTTTGCAATCAAATCATCATTTGTATGATTTATGTTTAATTTTAAACCGGTAATTCTTATCATTTCGCAGCATTCCTTCCTGCAATATAGCCTGTTGCCCATGCCCATTGAAGATTATAACCACCACATATACCATCTACGTCTATTATTTCTCCCGCAAAATACAATTTTTTAAATTTCTTTGATTCCATTGTATCAAAATTAATTTGTGACACATCAATTCCTCCTGTAGCAATTTGAGATTGTTCAAAAGGATTGGTAGCCTGTATATCAAATTCAAAGGATTTAATGCCTTCAATAATTTTATAAATATCATTTCCATATCTTTTAAGAATAACACCTGCCACCTTTTTATTAAGCACACCAATTAATTGTTCATCCATACTTTTCTGTGGACAATTAATCTGTTTATTCTTAAAAATAGTTTTTAGCTCATCTGTTGAAAGATGAGGAATAAAATCTATCTTAGCTACTACCCTTTTACCTTCATTTAATGCTATTGAGGCGAATCTGCTAATCTGAAATACAGGAATTCCTGAAATTCCATAATCAGTAAGCTGAATTTCTCCCGTATCACCTGATACAAACACATTATCTACATACAAACTTACTGTTCCGTCGCATCTTACCCCCGCCATAGCTTTGCAGAAGCTATTTGAGCTTCTAAGTCCTGTAAGTGCAGGTAAAACATTATTTACTTTAATTCCTAACTCTTTAATAAGTTTATATCCTGAATTATCAGCTCCTGAAATATTTGAAGCAGGACTACCCGTAGCAATAATCAGTCTGTCAGCCCTGATATTTTTTTTCTTGTCATCTTCTATATATTCAATTATATATGAATCGTTTGATACTTTAATATGTAATGGCTTAACGCCTGTAAGTATATCAACTCCTAATTCGCTACATTTCATTCTAAGTACATCAAGAACTGATGAGGCCTGACCCGAATAAGGATATATATATCCATCTCTATTTTTAAATATAAGACCAAGTTTTTCAAAGAAATCTATTGTTTCTTTATATCCAAATTTGTTTAAAACCTTATCTACAACAGTAATATCACTGCATCTGTATTTATCCGATGACATATTTTCATTTGTAAGATTACACTTTCCATTACCTGTAGATAATATTTTTTTACCAACTCTGTCATCATGCTCTATCATAAATATTTTATTATTTTTTCCGGACTGTGCCGCCGAAATAGCCGCAGTCATCCCTGAAGCGCCGGCACCAACAATTATAATATTCATAAAATATCCTTTCGTTAACTTGTATGACTCTCCAAAAAATCATATAATTCATCAACATCTAAAATGTACTTACCTTCTGTCAATTCAACAATTTCCTCATCAGTCAGGGAATTTTTCCTAATCGAAGTTTTAAAGTATAAGGTATCCTTATCTGTCTCATATACAGATACATGATTGTCTTCTAAAATTAAAAAATATTCATAATTAATTGCTGTTTCTATTTCTGGTGCATCTATTTGCTTAGCATAACCTGTTTCCCATAAAATCGGATTTTCGTTATATGCATCATCTTCATATCTGATATCATCGTTAAGCCATGGACCTGAAAAATAGAAATATGGTATATAATAGGCCGCTAAAAACAGCACTGTTAATCCAAAGAAAACAAATATATATTTTTTGTTTTTCATCTTTATCCCCTCCATTACGAAGAGTATTGACCAAAAACATAAACTTTATTCATTTTTTATAACAATCCTATTCTTTTAAACACCTTAATAATAAGATAACCTTTTGGCATCTCATATAATTGTTCTTCGTCTACAGCCTTTGTAAGAAGTAACATAACTGCATAAACAATTACTGCAACCAATATTGCAATAATACAAGAAATACTATTTATTCCAAACAATAAATTACAACCTTTATAAACTAAAAATGTAATTATTCCCATAAATATTGCCGAGATTCCCGGCTTAACAAAGGTATTAATCCATTCCTGTTTATAATTAATATATTTTTTAATAGACATAGCATTTAATAGACAAATAGATAACGGGAATAATACATCCGATATTACAACTGCATATATTCCAAGGTCTGTAGTTGCAAGTAAAACAGACAAAATAATAACATGTATAATAAGTCCTATACTTGAATTAATAATAGGTACTCTCATTCTGTCTATACCCTGTAATACGGAATTTGTTATTGTAGAAATCGAATAAAATATTATTGATATTGCACCAATCCTCATCATATTTCCGGGAATATGAATATTTCCAGAAAATAATAATCCCATAATCGGTTCAGATAAAACAAACATACCTACCGAAGCCGGTATAGCTAAAAGCATGGTGAACTTAATAGAAGAATCAACCTTTATTAATACATCTTCATTATCTCCTCTTGAATAAGAGGCTATAAGACTAGGAATAATAGCCGATGCTAAGGATGCAGCAATTGATACCGGAACATTAGTTAATAATCTATATTTTCCACTAAACATACCATATAATGATGAATATGTTTCTTCTTCAATATGCTTTACGCTATGCATTATATTTCCAAATATTGTACTATCTAACATTTCACTAATATTGTATATTGTTGTACTTAATATAACCGGAATAATAGTCAGAACAATAAGATTAGTTATATCCAAATGACTTAATGTTCTTCTGCTTCTGTCTCTTCTTAATTTTCTTCTGTATATTTTCTTATAAATCGAATAAGTAAAAGCAAGGAATAATAGTGAACATAGTGCACCAATCCCCGTTCCTAATGTACCGCCGGCTGCTCCCCATGCCACAGCATTAAAATTCTCACCTTTTGAAGCATCAATTTTCGAACCAAAATCATACAAATACCAAGCTGCTACAACACTAACAATAGCATTAGATATCTGTTCAAGAATATTAGAAACTGCTGTCGGTATCATAGAACCCATACCTTGAAAAAAACCTCTTAAAACTCCTACAACAGACATTATTACAAGAGTTGGTGCAAGTATTCTAAGTGCAACAGCAGAATGGGTATATTTTGTAAAGCTTGCAAACACATCAGCTCCAAAATATGTAATACCTCCGGAAAGAAGTCCCATAATTAAAGAAAATATAGTTGAATCTCTAAATATTTTAGAAGCATTTTTATATTCACCTTTTGCAACTCTTGCTGATATAAGCTTAGAAACTGCTAAAGGCATACTATAAGATGATAATAGCAACAATATAGAATACACCTGAAATGCAGCAGAATAATATCCCATACCTACATCTCCGAGAGTTCTTTGTAATGGTATTCTATATAAAATTCCTATTACTCTACATAAAATAGATGAAAATGCTAATATACTTCCATGCAGTAAAAAACTGTTCGAATTACTTTTTTTACTCATAATTTACTCCTTATAACGAAAAACAATAAGGTAGTATTTCGTTAAATCTATATTCTTTTAAACCGTATTCATCATCCGATAGAATTATTATACCTTCTTCGTCCATAAACTCTGACATAACCTGCCTGCACATTCCACAAGGATATGTATATTTTCTTGTCATAGATACGATTGCAAGTTTTTGTATCTTTGTGTGCCCCTCTGAAACAGCCTTAAATATAGCAGTTCTTTCGGCGCATATTGTTGCGCCGTAAGATACATTTTCAATATTACACCCTGTATATACCTGTCCATCTGAAGTCAAAACAGCTGCTCCAACTTTGAATTTTGAATATGGCGAATATGAATTATTCATTGCTTCGTATGCTTTATTAATTAGCTGTTGATTCGTCAAGCTTATCATAAATCTCAACCCTGTCACTTTCTGTAATAATACAAATCCATGTTTTACCCTGGTTTAATGTAATTTGATTACCGTCTTTGTCATAATAGAAAGTCTGACCAAATTCGTCTTTCTTTTCCCATGTTATATCAATAACTTTTCCATTTGTAAAATATTTACCTTCACCCTTACCCTGCATTTCAATATTCAAATATTCTGTTCCATAATAAGATTCGTAACTACAATTCTGGAAAATAATATTTTTATATGCAAGCTGATTACCTGTTAATTCATCTATATGCTTATCACCATACTGAAATCTGTAATACAAGCCATCTTTTTCATTATATTCAAACCATGGCTTATTAACGTAATATCCGGGAACAACCTTTATTGCCGGCTGTCCGCTAGTTAACTCTATCTGTTCATCATCAGCAGAAAAAATGAATGGTCCTGTATAGTCTTTATCAAGATGTGTTCTAAAGCCCTGATCTTCTATACCTGCTGCAATTCCTTCTGCACTTGCATATGCATTATGTGGAGCAACACGGTCAGTTGTTCTATAATAAACCTTATTACCAACAGCTGACAATCCGCTTAAATTATCAATTGATTCGTGATTAAGTGCATCCAATGCATAATTTGCTTCTCCGAAATGAAGATAAATAGAATCAAACTGTCTTGAATAATATACAAAATATGTTCTTGCACTTCTAACGGAACCAATCTTATCTAAATCATCATAGTCTTCGAAAAATGCCTGAAATCTGCATATTGCTCCTTCAACAGGAGCTTCTAATACAACACCTGCTTTTTCAATACCTGCTTGAGGTACAGCAGCCTGTAAATTATTTAGCATAACAGATATTGGTCTTCTAAGACCGATTTTTTCATCTACGATTTCACCTGTAAGCTGACTTCTAACCTTACCTTCCGGAAGTTCATCACTAGGTTCTGTAGTTGTTTCTTCTGTTGTCTCTTCTGTTTGTTTTTCAGTTGCTTTTGTTGTAGTCTCTTTTTCGGTATTATCCTTACCACTAGTAGCCAAAACAATTATAACAATAATAATAGATATAAGTAATACAGCTACTCCTACAGTAATTCCAATAGTTTTTTTGTCTTTCGCTTTGATGTTTTCAATGTAAGTCTTAATCATTTTATAAATCTCCTATCTCTTTATCTGTAATTCTTCAAGAATTTCTTCCTGTTTGTTTTCCATTATTTTCATTTCATTTTCTTCCATATGGTCAAAACCAAACAAGTGAAGCATACTATGGGCAACTAAAAATGCTAATTCCCTACGTTCAGTGTGTCCAAACTCATTAGCCTGCTCCTTTACCTTATCAACACTTATTATAATATCTCCCAGTAATAGTTCTCCTGTCTCAGGATTAAAGTATTCTATACAATTCTCAAGAAAATCAAACTCGCCAGGAACCATATATTCAATCATTGGAAATGATAAAACATCCGTTGGTCTATCAATTTGTCTGAATTCATTGTTGATTATATGAATATTCTTGTTATCAGTAAGTGTCACACTTAATTCTGTTTCATATGGACATTCTATGTAATCTAATGCTTTTTCGATTACATTCTTAATCAACTCTTCATAATTAAAATCAAATGTGACTTCAACATCCTTTGTAATTATAACACTCAAAAAAACACCTCTATTCTTATATTAATATGCATCCAAAAATGCTTTTTTTATTCTATTAAAACAATCAATTGTCATATTACAAGAGTCAAGAGCTCCTGACTCAAGGCGAACCTTCATAACATTTTCAATTGTTTTTTTATTATTAATAGTTTGACTTTTTGTTTTTGCATACTCTATAGAATTAATTACAGAATCAGCAAGCATAATAATTGCAGATTCTATCGTCTTTGGATTACGTATCTTAAGACAATGTTCAGTTATTATATTTTTTACATAATCCGGAAGATCATATTTATCACATATCTCAATTCCTGCATTAACATAATCCGACTGATTTTCAGATTTTCCAATTTCGTGATATATTGCACCAATCCTTATTATACCAACATCAGCATTTACTTTATTAGCCGCAATGAATGCAAGCTCACTTACACTTATTGCATGCATATAGGAATCAGGTGCTTTTTCCTTATAATTCCTGATAGCCTCAAATTCTTCACTGCAATATACATCCGCCTTTTCAAAATTAGACGTTTCTTCTTTGTAATTGATTTTCTTCCATATTGATAAAAAAAATCCAAATGTATAAGTAATACCTATAATTAGAAATCCTTTAAACAAGGCTTTAATATCAACCTTATCTAATATAAGATTATAATACAGAATATTAATTATACCCGTCGCAAACAGTACTGACATTCCTGTAAAAATTATCTGTGTTATGTTTTTCATAAATTTCAAAGAAATAATCAATATTGTGCCAATTAATAAAAACTTAATTATTGTACTGATACTAATATTTTTATAATCAACTTCCCAAATTATAGTTAAAAATGCAGTAATGAATATATTAAAGCAAAAACCACTATCTATTCCATACATAATTGTAACCATAATAACGGGAATAAAATATGGAAACCATTCATTTATACCTGTTAAGCTCGTTAACACAATAAAAATAATCGATACAGTCCAAATAATCAAAAAAATCAAAGAATTCTTTTGATTCCACTCAAGCTTGTCCTGTATTACAAATATGCAAAGAATTGTCATAAAAAAAAGGATTCCGAGAATATAAATTTTTTGATTGTTCCATAGTTCAAATCCAAAGCATCTTATAACAATAATACCTACTGTTAATAATAAAGTTGTAATTATAGATAATAATTTTCTCTTATCTTCTACCTTCATTCTGCTTCCTCTTGTCTTTTTCTAAATGACTTTCATATACCTCATATGCCTTGACAATTTTTTGTACTAACGGATGTCTTACAACATCTTCATTATTAAGATAGCAAAAACCTATCTCCTCAACATTTTTTAATATCTTTATTGCTGTATCCAAGCCGGAAGTAACATTCCTTGGTAAATCCTTTTGTGTTAAGTCTCCCGTTACTATAACCTTTGAGCCAAAACCAATTCTTGTTAAAAACATTTTCATCTGTGCCGGCGTAGTATTTTGTGCTTCGTCAAGTATAATAAATGCATTATCTAAAGTTCTTCCTCTCATATAAGCAAGAGGAGCTACCTCAATAAGTCCTTTTTCTGAATTGTGCATAAAACTTTCAGCACCCATTATCTGATACAAAGCATCGTATAAAGGTCTAAGATAAGGATCAACCTTGCTCTGCAAATCACCCGGTAAAAAGCCAAGATTTTCCCCTGCTTCAATAGCCGGTCTTGTGAGTATGATTCTTTTAACTTCATTATTTTTAAATGCAGTAATAGCCATTGCCATAGCAAGAAATGTTTTACCTGTTCCCGCCGGTCCTATACCAAACACTATCATCTTATCTCTAATCTGTTTAATATAGTTTTGTTGTCCGGCTGTCTTTGGTTTAATAGGCTTACCGTTAATTGTTCTGCAAATAATATTTTCATCAAGCTCAGATAAAATATTAACACTATCATCAAAAGCTAGTGAAATAGCATAATTAACTCGTTGTTCATCAATTATAGTTCCATTTCTCTGAAGATTAATTAATTCATTTATAATAGAAACAGCTCTTCTAACATTGATTTCACCACCAATTATTTTAAGTTCAGAATCTCTGGCTATAATTGTGACATGAAGAGTCTTTTCTATTTTCTTGATATTTCCATCAAATTGACCAAATACACTACTTTGATACTCTAACGGAATATCAACAATATTTTCTATAACACTCATTTAATTATCTTTTCCTTCCAATGTAATTGGTGCTCCCATCACTATGGGTTTTATCATTGTAATAGTTCCTGATGAAATACAAGCACCATTTTCAACGTCTATTTTAACATTATTTGCTATAATTTGAATACCTTTTTCCTCTAATTTTAAAAAAAACTTTTCTAAATCTTCATTTGCAATACGGATTGCATCATTAATACTATACTCTTTCTTAATAATTTCATATTCATTCATACTTTCATTTCCGTAGTAAATAGGTAAATATAAACTGTCAAAAAGATGTATCTGATTCTCTTTCTTATATAAATCATACAAATCATACTTATTAAAATAATATGTTCCTATCCTATAATCAAATATTTGGATATACTTTCCTGATTTTGTATTTCCTGTATAATTTTTTTCCTCATATTTAAGTGAAAATTGATTTTTGTATTCATAATCAACCTTTGCATAAATATCTGCGTCTGAGCAAACATACTCCGTAGTTTTAACTTCTTTACTATCATCCAAAATATTTACTACTCCTGATACCAAAACATCTCCTTTTTTAACCCTATCACCTACTTTGACTTTAGGTGTACCTGTTCTTGTGATTATTGAAACTATTTCTCCATCAGAGGTTGCAATAATATCTTGTGGTTCGTTTGTAGGATTTTTGATATCAATTTCATCAAAATTTTCTTTTATATGAATTATAAGTCTTGTTCCTGTAAGTTCAGCTGATACCCATGTGATATCTTTATAATTATTTCGTATTTTTGATTCTATGTCCTCACAATTAATATTATCCTTTTTTATGCCTTCATATACTCCTATTGATTTTAAATAACTGGTTATTTCTACATCTGTATATGAATAACCTCCTGATAATGAAATATCCCATATAAACAAGGACATACAATATATTGCAATAGTGAACAATAATACTGCACCAATAAACATCTTTCGTTTTTTATATTTATTAATAATAAATGGTAATCCTATTCTATTAATTATATCTATATGAACATGAGTTTTTTTTAGTGGTTTTTTGATTTTCTTATAATCCCACAATGCTATGCTTGCTTCAAAATAATCGTCCTCATACTTAAGATTCCATATAGAAACTTCTCTGTTATGGCATAAATTTATAAATCTTTCTTTTCCCAGGCCATTTATCCTTATTGTTATATATCCTATCAAATATTTAGCCGTTGATTTTGCTATTATCAAGTTTAACCTCCGATATAAAACCTTTTATTCTAATATCATCGCCTGTAAAATATTCTATATGAAGTTTATTACCACTAATGTTTACCCTGCCTGATTTACTTTGGAGTCGAATCAGCTTGTCGTTATATTCTATTAAACCCAGAAAATTTTGTATATACACCTCATAATTTCCTGTTATAGTTATAAGTGCTGCACCAAATGCAATATCTTTAGGAATAGATAAAGCATCTACAATTTTTTCTTTTTTCACTTCTATCACTTCGCACTTTTTTAAACAGTATATGTAATAAAGCTAATTTAATATGACGTATAAAAGTTATAAAGTAAAAAATCGTTCCGCAGTTGTGCTACCACGGAACGAAAGTTTATTAATTATATTTACGTTTTCTAGCTGCTTCAGATTTTTTCTTACGCTTTACGCTTGGCTTTTCGTAATGCTCTCTCTTACGAATTTCCTGCTGGATACCAGCCTTTGCACAGTTTCTTTTGAATCTGCGTAAAGCACTATCTAAAGATTCGTTTTCTTTTACGATTACATTTGACATAGTCTCACACCTTACCTCCCTCCAGTTGTGTATTGTGCATTAACAACTGTTTGGGTATTTTATTGCACTTCTCACATTATATCATATTTTTACGATTCGTCAACTACTTTTTATAATTGATTCGAAATTTCTTCATAAGCCTTAGCAAGAGCATCTTCTATACCAGCCGGATTCTTTCCTCCTGCCTGAGCCATATTAGGACGTCCGCCGCCACCGCCACCAACCAATGGCGAAATAGCTTTAATAAGATTTCCTGCATGAGCTCCTGCTTTAACCGCATCGTCTGTAGCCATAGCAAGAAGTGTTACCTTGTCATCAACTGCTGATGCAAGAACAACCACACCACTTCCAATCTTATCCTTAAGATTATCTCCAAGTGTACGAAGTCCGTTCATATCTACACCTTCAACCTTAGTAGCAAGAAGCTTGAAGCCATTAACCTCTTTAACCTGATTCATTACATCACCAAGAGAACTGTTAGCAATCTTATCCTTTAATTTGTCATTTTCGCTATGAAGAGCTTTGATTTCTTCGTTAAGCGATTCAATCTTCTTCACAAGACCAGCTACATCTGTCTTAGCAGTCTTAGCTGCTGTATTAAGAACATTTTCAAGTTCAGCATAATATTTAATTACACCATTACCTGTAAGTGCTTCAATTCTTCTAACACCTGCAGCAATTCCTGATTCAGATACAATCTTAAATAACGAAATACTACTTGTATTAGCCACATGTGTACCACCACAAAGTTCTATTGAATAATCACCCATATTTACAACACGAACTGTTTCGCCGTACTTCTCGCTAAAGAGAGCCATAGCACCTGACTTCTTAGCCTCTTCAAGAGACATTTCCTTAGTGATAACTTCAAGTCCTGTCATAATATGTTCATTAACAAGCTTTTCTACCTCTTTGATTTCCTCAGAATTTAAAGCCTGAAAATGTGTAAAGTCAAATCTTAATCTATCAGGTGTAACCAAAGAACCCTGCTGCTCAACATGCGAACCAAGTACTGTTCTAAGTGCTTTTTGTAATAAATGAGTTGCACTATGATTTTTACATGTATCTGCTCTTCCTGCTTCATCTACCTTAAGTGTAACTGTATCTCCTACCTTGAACATACCTTTAGTCATACGTCCAACATGTCCAACCTTACCACCAAGAAGCTTTATAGTATCTTCAACTGTAAATTCGCCATCATTAGATACTATGATGCCTTTATCACCTTCCTGACCACCCATTGTAGCATAGAAAGGAGTCTCATCAACAATGATTGTACCAACCATACCATCAGTAATAGCTTCTGTAAGCTCTGTTTCTGTAGTAATTACACTGATTTTAGAATCTGCAACTAATTTATCATAACCAACAAATGCACTTGTAATTGACGGATCAATAGATTCGTATACAGTTACATCAGCACCCATATAGTTAGTTGTCTTTCTGGCATCACGAGCTTTCTTCTTCTGCTCGTCCATAGCTGTCTTAAATCCATCTTCATCTACATCCATTCCCTTTTCTTCTAAGATTTCCTTAGTAAGGTCAAGAGGGAATCCGTATGTATCGTACAACTTAAATGCATTTTCGCCTGAAAGAGTCTTTGTACCTGCATTATTCATTTCAGTTTCCATTTCAGCTAAAATAGCAAGTCCCTGATCTATAGTCTTGTTAAACTTATTTTCTTCCTCAGTAAGAACCTTGAATATCATAGCTTTCTTTTCGTCTAATTCCGGATATCCATCCTTAGAGCCTTCAATAACTGTTTCGCTAAGCTTTGCAAGGAAAATATCATTAATACCAAGAATTCTTCCATGTCTTGCGGCACGTCTTATAAGTCTTCTAAGAACATAGCCACGACCTTCGTTAGATGGCATAATACCATCAGAAATCATAAATGTGGCTGAGCGTATATGATCAGTAATAATTCTGATTGATACGTCTTTCTGTGCATCAAGCTTATATTCAGTATTAGCAAATTCACATACCTTATTTCTTAATGCAAATATTGTATCTACATCAAAAATAGAATCCACATCCTGAACTACACTCGCAAGTCTTTCAAGTCCCATACCTGTATCAATATTTTTCTGTGATAACTCTTCGTAGTTGCCCTTTCCATCATTATCAAACTGAGTAAATACATTATTCCAGATTTCCATATATCTGTCACATTCGCAGCCTACCGTACAGTTAGGGCTTCCACAACCGTATTTTTCACCTCTGTCGTAATAAATTTCTGAACAAGGACCACAAGGACCTGCTCCATGTTCCCAAAAGTTATCATCCTTACCAAATCTAAATATTCTTTCAGCAGGTATACCCATCTCTTTGTTCCAAATCTCAAATGCTTCATCGTCATTCTCATAAATAGATGGATATAATCTGTCAGCATCAAGTCCTACTACCTCCGTAAGAAATTCCCAAGACCAGTGAATTGCCTCTGTCTTGAAATAATCACCAAATGAGAAGTTTCCAAGCATTTCAAAGAATGTACCATGTCTTGCTGTTTTACCGATATTTTCGATATCACCTGTTCTGATACATTTCTGACAGGTTGTAACTCTCTTTCTCGGTGGAATCTCCTGTCCTGTAAAATATGGCTTAAGAGGAGCCATACCAGAGTTAATAAGTAATAAACTATTATCATTGTGTGGAACTAATGAAAAGCTGTTCATCTTTAAATGATCTTTACTTTCAAAAAATTCCAAAAACATTTTTCTTAATTCGTTAACACCGTACTTAGTCACGACTAATCCTCCTGATTGTTCGATTCAGATGCAAGTAATGCATCCCTCTTATCTTTTCTTTTTCTTAACGCAGCTCCTATAAACCACCCAGCCACAGCTAAGCCAACAATTAAAATCATCTTTACTACATAAACCAACAAGGATTCTAAAAACATATTATACCTCCATTCCGAAGCTATTCTTCTACCTTAACCTGATGATATCCTTTTTTACCTTTTTTTATAACAAGTGCCCCGTCTGCATCTAAATCCGCAGTACTAAACACTTTATCAAACTCTGTTATCTTAATATCATTTACACTTACACCACCCTGAGTAATAAGTCTTCTTCCTTCTGATCGTGTTCCTGCAAGCTTTGTATCAACTAATAATGTAATAAGGTCAATACCATTATCAAGAACTTCCTTATTCACAAATGTAGTTGGCATATCCGCACTCTTACCACCATTTGCAAATACTGCTCTGGCAGCTTCCTGTGCCTTAGTTGCCTCTTCTTCACCATGGATAATCTTAGTAACCTCAAACGCAAGAACTTCCTTGGCCTGATTAATTTCTGCATCCTTAAGTGAAGATAATCTTCTAACTTCATCCATTGGTACAAATGTTAATAACGAAAGACATTTCTCTACATCCGCATCATCAACATTTCTCCAGTACTGGTAAAATTCGTATGGTGATGTTTTTTCAGGGTCTAACCAAAGTGCTCCGCCAACTGTTTTACCCATCTTCTGCCCCTGACTGTTAGTAAGAAGTGAACATGTCATAGCGTATGACTCTCCCTGAGCCTTTCTTCTAACAAGTTCCATACCAGCTATCATATTAGACCACTGATCATCTCCACCAAGTTCCATCTTACAATTATATTTCTGATTAAGAACATAGAAATCATATCCTTGCATTAACATATAGTTAAATTCTAAGAATGTAAGACCTTTCTCCATTCTCTGCTTAAAGCACTCAGCTGTAAGCATTCTATTTACCGAGAAATGAACACCAACCTCTCTTAAGAAATCAACATAATTTAAATCTAATAACCAGTCAGCATTGTTAACCAGTAATGCCTTGTCATCACTAAAGTCAATGAATTTCTCCATCTGTTTCTTAATAGAATCAACATTATGCTGAATCTGTTCCTTTGTAAGCATCTTTCTCATATCAGACTTACCTGATGGATCACCAATCATTGCTGTTCCGCCACCAATCAAGGCTATAGGTCTGTGTCCTGACATTTGCATATATTTCATAAACATCATGGCTATAAAGTGACCTACATGAAGACTATCCGCTGTTGGGTCAAAGCCAATATAGAATGTTATCTTTTCCTTTTCTAATAATTCTCTAATTTCCTGCTCATGTGTGGTCTGCTTAATATAACCACGTTCCATGAGAATGTCAAATACATTCTGTGACATCAAAATCTCCTCCTTTTTATCTATATCTAAATAATATTAGCACAAATTGTTATTTTGTACAACTAAGAATTATTTAAATTCGTAATCACATTATATAAATGCTGAAATATTATAATTCACATAATACCCTTCATCCTATTTAGAATAAATATCAATGAAATCCTTGGCAAATCTGTGGTTATTCACGATATGCGCGATGACTTTATCACTCAGCTTTCCGGAGATTCTGGAACTAAAATTGGATGCGGTGTAATCGAAAAAGCTTAAAACATTAAAAAGACAGTATTAAATTAATAATCCTGTCCTTTTAATATTATTGGTATTATTCTACACTGCTTTAGTTAATAGTTTCTTTTGCTTTGCTAATAATTTCCGGTGAAACACCTAATGCGATAAGATTTTCTTCCATCTTTCTTTGTTGTTGTTCACCAAGAAGTATTGCTTCTTCTCTTCCTTCTTCTCTTCCTTCTTCAAAACTCATTTTCTTTTCATAATATAATGTACTTCCAAGAGTCATATATCTTTCACCTACTTTCGCATCACCTTTAATGGTTTTTACGATATTTTGGATTTCTTGAAGTTCTGCATCATCGACTTGTTTATCTGTATTAACAAAGAAATCAAGAAGATTTTTCAGTGCTTCATTACCGAATTTTTTACCCTTTGCATTTAATATCAAAGTTGTTATACCATCATTATACACGATATCAGGGTTTTTATCTACTATATTTTTTATAGTATATATCATTTTATCTTTGCCAAAAGGATCGTATTGCAATATCCATATAGTGATTAACTCTGGTAATACACCAAACTCTTCGCCTTTGTTTAATAATTTTGAATCTGTTAGGGCATTATAATATCTGTTTCTCTTGGCAATATCTTTCTCATAATAAGCATTCGGTTCTATGTCATAGACTTCTTTTATCTCTTCCTTATCTCCCTCAACTTTTATAAGAACATCAATTCTAATGCCTCTTTTATCCGTATTTGTACCATTTACTTCCTTCTGCGATTCTACTGTAAAATTATTAATTTCTCTTCCTGTAGCTCTTTTTACTACTAGTTTTGCGAGTTTCTTTGCATACTCAGGATTCTCAACAAGAGTTGAAAATAGAAAATTATCAATTAGATTTAACTCAGATAATGGTTTGATAGACTTCCTGATATATTCAGGAATATTAGTATTGTTATCCTTAGAATATGTAATAATAATTTGTTCCTTTCCGAATAATACCAACAATTAATTTATTATACTAGATCTATTGTTGGTTGTAAATAGTAAATATAGTATTTGTATATTAAACAAAACAGAGGAGCAACATTTTAGTTACTTCCTCTGTCATAACTCACTTCGATTAAAAGTTTACTATTTTATTCTAACACTTTTAACCCTACTCCAAGCTGAGTATACCTTGGTCTTACCAGCCTTTCTATAGGCTCTAATCTTGAAGCTGTACTTTTTATTTGATTTAAGCTTAGCTTTAGTAAATGTTATCTTCTTAGATGATAAAGTCTTAATCTTCTTATACTTGCCCTTGGTGCCAGTTTTCATATACACCTGATAACCTACAGCTCCTTTAACCTTCTTCCAGCTAAGTCTAATTTTATTGGAAGATATCTTTTTAATCTTAACTGTTGGCGTGTTAGTCTTAGTTATCATCTTCTTAACAGATGAAAACTCACCATATACCTTTTCACCATTCACAATCTTATAAGCACGAACCTTATAAAAATAATTCTTACCAGCCTTCAATTTAGAATTCTTATAGCTGATCTTGTTAGTTGTCTTTACTAACTTATATGTACCTTTCTTGCTATTAGCTCTGTACACTTCATAACCATCTGCACCAGCAACTTTTTTCCAAGATAACTTAATATATTTCTTTGCATATTTCTGTTGTTTTAGAGACTTAACTTTTGAAAGTTCAACTATATTTTTTTCTTCATCCTCTTTAACATCAGAACTAACAATATTAAATGTCTTAGTAACAGTTCCTGTATACTTACCAATTCCTGTAATAACAACTGTTGCAGTTCCAACATTTACATTGTTCTCACATGATATTGCATAATCTGTCCCGTTTGCAAGAATACATCCATTATATGTAACAGTTATATCAGGAATTATTGCTTTACCGTTATATACATATGTTTCTTTACTCAAAACAACATTTGCATCAATGATAGAGTAATTTTTAATATTAATCCCCTTTCTCTTTGCATAACCTTCCGCATAAGAACCCTTAGGGGTTATTATTTCCATATTGTCACAACCATCAAATGCATCTTCAGCAATATTTTTAACTGTATCTGGTATATAAATATTATCCAGGTTAGTACAATTTAAAAATGCTTTTTCTCCAATAGTATCTACATTTTCAGGTATATCAATACTTGTAATACTACTACAATCTTTAAAAGAAGCTTTTTCTAGCGATTTTAACCCTTTTGGTAATTTAGGATTTACAAGATTACCACATACAGAAAATGAGAATTCACCTATAAATGTTATAGAATCCGGCAAATTAATATTCTCAAGACTTGAACAACCTCTAAACGAACTTGCTCCAAGTGTACGAATACCTTCCGGTAAAACAACACTAACAAGAGAGGTACAATTATTAAAAGTTTTCTCACTTATACTTGTTACATCTGATGGTATACTAATATTTTCAAGAGAAGTACAACTGTTAAATGCAAAAATGCCCATATTTTGTAATTTTTGCGGAAGAGTTATTGATTTTATACTTCCACATCCATTAAATGCATAACTTCCAATACTCGTTATGTTATTTGACATATTAATCTCTTTTAGGCCTGTGCAACCGGAAAAAGCATAGTCACCAATTGTCGTTACTGTATCAGACATGCTAATAGACTTAATATTTTTGCAATTCCTAAAAGCTTCTTTATGAACACCAGTTACACCATCAAGAAGTTTTACATTTTCAATGCCAGGTACATATGTACACAAGTTTTGAAAGTCAAAATCATTCGATGAAACCTCTATATTTGTTAAATTATTGCAATAATAAAATACATCCTGACCAATAGTGATAGTCTCTGACAAAAATCTTACTTGTTCCAAATTATCACAGTATTTAAAAGCTTCATCTTCTATAGTGGTTACACTTGATGGAATTGTTACATTTGTCAAACCATCACAATATTCAAATGCATTATCACCTATTATTTTTAATCCCGACGACATAGTTACACTTGTCAAACCACTACAACTTTCAAATGCATTATCATCTATAACCCATACTTTTGATGGAATTATTATACTTGTCAAGCTATCACAATTATAAAATGCATATCTACATATAGTTGTAACCTCCGAAGGAATTATTATACTTGTCAAACTTGTGCAATTAGAAAATAAGTAAGCGTCTATTCCTATCAATCCTTTCGGGAGTTCAATACTTATCAGACTACTACAGCCACTGAATGCAGATTCACCTATATTTGTCACTCCTGCCGGAATAGTTATATCTGTTAATTTACTACAATCTTCAAACGCTCGTGAGCCTATATATGTTAAATTTTGGGGTAATTCTATGCTTGTTAAATTTCTACAATTTTTGAAAGCATCATTTCTAATATAAGTAACAGTAGATGGTAAGTTTACATTTATTAATCCTTTACAATCAACAAACGCATATGCACCTATATTTGTTGCTCCTGTCGGAATTGTTATGCTGGTCAAACTGCTGCAGCCACTGAATGTATATTCATCAATATTTGTCACTCCTGCTGGTATAGTTATATCCGTTAATTTACTACAATTTCTAAACACTCCTGAACCTAAATATGTTAAATTTGTTGGCAATTCTATACTTGTTAAACTTTCACAAGCTCTAAACGCTCCATCATTTATACTCGTTACACCCGATGGAATTTTTATACTTACTAATTTACTACATCCCGAAAAAGTACGATCATTTATACTTGTTAGCCCTATCGGAAGTTCTATAGCAGACAACTTACTACATCCACCAAAAGCATTATGTCCTATGCTTGTTACTCCTGCCGGAATTGTTATGCTTGACAAATTACTACACCCATAGAAAGTATATTCTCCTATACTTGTTATACCCGTTGGAATATTTATGCTTTTTAAATTACTACAATTTTTTAATGCACCATTTCCGATATCAGCAACAGTAGATGGTAAGTTTACATTTATTAATCCTTTACAATCAACAAATGCATATGCACCTATATTTGTTGCTCCTGTCGGAATTGTTATACTGGTCAAACCACTGCATTCTTCAAAAGCATAATCTCCTATGTTTGTTACACTTGCAGGTATACTTATGCTGGTTAAACTGCTACATCCACTAAAAGCATAATCTCCTATACTTAACAACCCCGATGATATATTTATACTTGCTAAGTTGTTACATTTTCTAAAAGCACCATCCCCTATGCTTGTTACACTTGCAGGTATACTTATGCTGGTTAAACTGCTACATTTACTAAATGCATACTCTCCTATACTTGTTACTCCTACTGGAATTGTTATACTTGTCAAACTACTACATTCGCAAAATACATAACTTCCTATACTTGTTACACTTGCAGGTATACTTATCTCTTCTATCTGTACGCCGCCATAAAACACAGAATTGTTTAAACTTGTTACTTTATACCCATTAATATATTCAGGTATTTCAATAATTGTTTCACTTCCAAAATACCTATCAATAGCTACAGTTTTATTCTCTTCATCTGTAATTATATAACGAAAATTTCCATACATTAAATCTTCTGCATACACTTCACCAGACACCGCTTCTAACAAACCATATCTGCTTACATCAGGCATCACCATCATGGACACCACAGTAAATATGGCACCTAGTATAAATTTCTTTAATTTCATATTATCTCCTCCGTACTAATAACACTTCATCCAGTTTCCGTTGTTAAGAAAATCTGCCGCCGCTTTTTCTGCATCACCTATTATTTTTTCGTTATAACCAATTATTCCTAATAACTTAATTGCATTTCTAGATGTAGCTCTACCCTTATATAGCTTATAATTGAATATAATATTATTATCCTCTAATTCTTCTTCAAAATGATAATTAGAATAGTAATCTTCAAGTATATGTGTAAGCTCTATATCATGAGTTGCCGCAAAACACATAACATTATTTTCCGCAAGACTCTTAAGTATTCTTGATGATGCAGCAATTCTTTCAACAGTATTTGTACCCCTAAGAACCTCATCAACAAAGCATAATATATGTTTGTCGCCGGATATACTATCTAAAATTCTCTTTAACGACTTAATCTCAACTATATAATAGCTTTCGTTACTTTCAAGATCATCTCTAAGTGCCATTGAAGAATATATTTCGTAGTAATTAGCTACATAAGCACTTGCTGTACAGGTATTAATTGTCTGAGCAAGAATCGCATTTATAGCAACTGTTTTTAAAAATGTAGATTTACCAGACGCATTAGAGCCTGTAATTAATACAGACTGCTTTTCCTTCAAATCATTTACCACCGCATCCTCAATTGATGGATGATAAATCTCTTCAAAACTCATTTCACTTTTCTTATCATCAGCAAACTCTGGCTTACAGTAATAAGGAAGCATTTTTCTAAAGGAAGCTATACTTATACACGCCTCAAGTCGTCCAATATTTTCAAATAAATCATCTATTGTATCAATTTTATCTACAACAATCTTTAACAACAAATTAAATTTAATAATATCAACATGAAGTACCATTCTTACATAATCCATAACGATGTCTGCTAGCGAATCCGACATATTACTAGATGTTAGTAGGATGATTCCTTGCTTAACACTTCTTAATTCTTTTGATAGAGTTCCAATTCTGTCAGCAATACCTCTTAATTCTTCATCCTTCACGCTAGAATCAAGCATTTCTCCAATATCAATAACATTAATCAGATATTTAACGCACATAAGATAACTCTCAAATTTAGCCTTATAAGAAAAATAACTTATAATATTAATACCCATTGTTATCATAATTGCCAATATTCCTATTGGCTGATTTATACAAAACAAAATAACAGAAGCAATAAATATCGTATCCATCATATAATGAATAATATTGCTACCTCTCTCAACATCTTGTAATCTATGAATAAAATCATATATAGATATATTATTGGTTCTTCCAATCCTTGCGAATTTCTCCTGAATGTTACATGCCTTATCATTGTTATCTTCGAAATATTTAACATATCTTTCATTCTCATCAAGCAAAGTCGAATTCATATTGGGAGTTCTAAGCATTTTATATAAATATTCATCACCTATAGACGTTTCCGAGTGATTCATTATCATATAAATATTATCCATATTAAGATCATTCCAAGTTATATCATCCACAAAGAACTCATCACCCTTTGTCTTCTCAAAATACATAGGAATCGTTTCAAACTCATTAATCTTATATTCCCTATCAGGCACATTTCCAAATGCCCTTTTAATTCTTTTTCTTAACTTTTCTGTTTCCTCTTTTTTAGCAAAATGTACTCGTATTGAAAAAATAACAAGTATAAGTAAAAAAGCACCAATATATATATATCCTTCTTTCATGTTTTATAAATCCTTTCCAAAACACTTAAATTATTTCTAAAGATAATATATAGTATTTTCGTTAGTTTATCAATATATAAAAAATAAATGTCTATGCCTGCTATATGCTTCATACTAGAATCAGATTTTTATTTTTAAGTACGTCCACTCGGGATATCTTATAATGTCTCGCCACACTTCCGTTTGCCCTTGCGGTTGTTGTTAGTCTTCCACATGGGTCATATTCATACGAGATTACCCTGCCCTTAAGGTCTGTTACCTTTCTTACACTGCCGTCATCATAGTACTCATATCTTACTATTTCTCCGCCCGGATAGATTAGTTCACCCAGATGCAAATTTCGCCCTAGAACTGTCTTTATAAAAACTTTCTCTATTGCCTATTACTTCGTAAGGGCAAGTCGAAAGTTTTTGTTAAAGACAGTTAGGGTTATGGTTAAAGCAGAAGGTGATTGGGTGTCCTTATGTTGAGCAATAATTAAATAAAAAAATAGGCATCATCTACCTGCCGTAGGCAGAAAGAATATCCTCATAAGAATTACCGCTTTTTTTACCGTTATTTATATCTGAATTACCGCTTTTAGGACATCTTTTTTATAATTGATATCGCTCATAAAACAGTATATTTGTTCAATCTGATACATTTTATCTGTAATTCTTGTTTATTTATCTGAATGGATTATGCTTCATATCTGCGATATCCTGTGTTGCTAAAAGGAGGTCGCATGCAAATGAATATTGATATTTGGAATCTACTCTACAACCATCTGGAAGAACGTCATCATAACAACATCTACCAGAATGTGATGCAGGATGCTGATTATCTGAAGTTTACACAGCAGGAGCAGGAATTATGTTCCCAGTATGAAAGACTTAATTTATCGGATGACCAGAGAAAAGTGATTCTTAACTGGATTGATGCTATCACTGCACAGAATGAGGCTTATACCGCAGTTGTTTTCCGTATGGCGATGCAGTGTTGCTTTGCACTACTTTTGGAACTGGCAGATTTGAAATAACAAATGGAGATACCCTAAAGTGAATACATCAAGGTATCTCCATTCTTCACTCAACTGCACATTATTTTAACAAAAATCAACCATTGGACAATTCCTCAAAATAATTAATTGGATTTTGACAAAATTTATTTGCATTAGAACTTTTCATCAAGTTTTGGCGAATAAAATTTCTCTTCGTAAAAAATCACCCCTCCTATCTTTTCCACATAGTCTAATATTTCTTTTAACATTTTCTTTGATAATGAGCGTAAAATATGATGGTTATTAGGTATTTTTCTATTATTTTCTTCATATGCCCCTCCAATATATTAAAAAAAACGTTCTATACATATATTAAAAGTGACAAGAATTCCCTGTCAAGAATTTCTTGTCACTAAAATCCAAATTTTTCTTGAATCTTAAAACGTTATAAAGAACTTACCAATAAATAATAACGCCAAGATATATGTTAAAATTGATACCTCTTTACCCTTTCCTGTACAAAGCTTAATGATTGAATATGCTATAAGTCCTATACCAATACCATTTCCGATTCCGCTTGTTTGCACCATAAATATTAATAATAAAATTACCGGTACAGTTGAAGCTACATCTTCATAATCTACTTCTTTCAACGAACCCATCATGAGTACGCCAACATATACAAGAGCAGCTGATGTTGCCGGAGCAGGTATTATAGCTGCAATCGGTGAAATGAACATACATGCAAGGAACAAGAATCCTGTTACTACAGATGCAAGTCCTGTTCTACCACCTGCTTCTACACCTGATGCTGATTCTACGAAGGTTGTAACTGTAGAAGTTCCTGTACATGCACCTACGCATGTTGCTATTGAATCTGATAACATTGCTTTACTCATTTCAGGAAGATTACCATCTTTATCAAGCATATTCGCTTTCTTTGCAGTTCCATATAATGTTCCAATAGTGTCAAACATATCAACCATACAGAACGATATAATTGTCATAATAGCTGAAAAAACACCAATTTCAAATAATCCTTCAAAATCAAATTTAAACAATGTAAATTTAGCCATATCTCCAAAGTCAGGCAACCATTGTTTAGCACCACCATTTATAAGTGATATAAATGGGTTCTCTTTAAGGAATATAGCAACCCCAGCCCAATATATACCGGCACTGGCTGCCATTCCAATAAGAATAGATGCTTTTATCTTACGACAAGCTAATGTTGCAATTACAAATAATCCGATAAAGAAGCTCACTACATATAAAATCATTCTTGTATAGGCTTCATCTCCCATTGCTGCCTTAGTTGCACTTGGACCATCAGTAAAGAATGAACCAAGCATTCTAAATTCACCATTTTCTGTAAATATTCCGGCATTTGAACCAAGTCCGATATTAACTAACATAAAACCTATTCCCGCAGGAATACCAAGTCTTACGGCTTGTGGAATTGCATCTACAATTTTTTCTCTAATCTTTAATATTGTTAATATTGTAAATAATATTCCTGATACAAGAATAATACTTAATCCTGCCTGAACACCCTCTTCATAGGTTTCAAATCCTGCAGCTCCACATATGGTAGCAACCACAGTTGCAAAATATGAATTAAGCCCCATACCCGGCGCTAATGCGAATGGTCTGTTCGCAAGAAATGCCATAATCAATGTACCTATTCCGGCTGATAATACTGTTGCTAAGAATACAGCATTCCATAATCCGGGAGATGCAGGTGAATCAGGTGTTCCTGCACCAAAATTCGTAATTAAATTTGGATTAAGTGCAATAATGTATGCCATTGTCATAAAAGTTGTAAGACCGGCAGTAACTTCAAGCCCTACAGTAGTGTTATACTTTTTTAATTTAAACAATTTTTCAAGCATTAACAATCCTCCTATCGTATATTAATAATTTTCATATAAATTATACCCAAAAAGAACCATTAATACAATATTAGTTTTATATTAAAATACAAATAACGCCACCAGTACTCTCGTTTGTAATTTTCTGAATTGTATTTTGCATTTTATTACGAGTATCATCACTTAAATTAGCAATTTTATTTCTTATTCCATCATCAACAATTTGTTCTATTGATTTTCCAAATATATTTGTTTCCCATATTCCGTCTTCACTTGATTTAGCATTTTCTTTAATAAACTTTATCAAATCATTTGCCTGCTCCTCACTTCCAACTATCGGAGATATTTCTGTCATAATATTGGCATTTATCATATGTATTGACGGAGCTTCTGCCTTTATTTTTACACCAAATTTATTGCCATTTTTAATAACCTCTGGTTCCATTAACTTAATATCACTTCTTATAGGTGTTACAACACCATATCCGCTTTGTTTAACCTGTTCAATTGCATCATTAACCTTCTCATATTCATCTTTCAATTTAGAGAATTCTTTAATGAGACGAATCAATGAATATTCATCACTTATATCCGTTCCTGTTAACTCACTTAAAATCTCGTAATAATATCTATCTTCAACTTTAATATATATATCACAGTTTCCGGTTGCAAGATCAATGTTTTCGCATTTGTATTCAGCTATGTATCCATTATTTGACTCAAACCTATGGTTAATTATATCTTTAATTGATGACATTGTACCTGTTAATTCCAAAATAGATTCAATAATTGAACATTTAAACGGATGGTTAACATCTAACATTTCAAGCCATTTAGGCATATAGAAATTAATATTTGTTATATTAAATTCATACAATATCTGTTCTAAAATGTAATTTATATCATCCTTTTTTAATTGTTCGCAATTAACAGGTATTACTTTTACCCCATATTTATTTTCTAATTTTAATGCAAGCTCTATAGCTTCATTTGATAATGGTCTTGATGAATTCAATAAAATAACAAAAGGTTTATTTATTTTTTTTAACTGACTTATGGTCTCTTCTTCAGGTATCTCATAATTATTTCTATCTATTTCACCAAAACTTCCATCTGTTGTTATCACAATACCAATAGTAGAATGTTCGTTAATAACTTTATCCGTACCAATCTCTGCTGCTTTTGTAAACGGTATTTCATAATTAAACCATGGAGTTTTAACAAGTCTTTCAACTTCATTTTCCATATGTCCGCTTGCACCACTAACCATATATCCAACACAATCAATAAGTCTAATCTTTGCCGAGGCATCATTCCCCATATATAGTTCTACCGCTTCCTTCGGAATAAATTTAGGCTCAGTAGTCATAATGGTCTTTCCTGACGCACTTTGTGGCAATTCGTCTTTTGTTCGTTCCTTTTCATAGCCATCACTCATAGTTGGAAGAACCATAAGTTCCATAAATCTCTTGATAAACGTTGACTTTCCTGTTCTTACCGGACCTACGACACCTATGTATATTTCCCCAGATGTTCTTGCATTAATATCTTTGTACAAGTTAAATGTATCCATAAAAAAATCCCCCTGACATATACTGATACAATATATGTAAGAGAGATTATTATTATTCTTATAAATATTAAATTATATAGCCTTGGCATTAGTATCAGACTTATTAACATTGTTAAGCTGATAAATCTCGTTAAGTGTCATACTTATAAAACCATCACTCCAATAAATCATATTACCGTCTGTCTGAACATTCTTGAAAACTTCGTTATTCTTAAGATCAAGAAACCTACAAGTGTCAATCTTGTCGCTCATATTTACATATAAAACCATTCCAGTGTCAAGTTCAACAAGTAATCTGTGTGCCGCTTTTGCTTCAACATAGCTAATTCTTGCCATATTGTTACCTCCTTCTCTATATAACTTAACGATCATATCTTCTACCACTCTAATTTTAATTATACTACCAAAATAGTGATTTTCTACCCTCTTTTAGGGGGATTTTTATGATTTTTAAAAGAATTTAGTCAAGTCACTTCGCGAAGAAATACCCAGCTTACTAAAAATTGTTTTCATGTTACTCTTTACAGTACTTTCAGCAATAAATAATTTTTCCGCAATTTCCTTATTAGTTAATCTCTTAGCTGCGAGTTTAGCAACTGTATATTCTCTTGAAGTCAAGCCATAATTTTGATTGTTTTTTAGAGAAAGCTTTGCAACCTTAAGCATGTTATATTGTAGTTTTTCATTATCTTTAATCATTTTAATAAAATATGGATAGTCTGAATCTATTTCGTCCAGAATAGTACTTATATGCTTGTAATTCTCTACAAATGGTATATAGAAACCATCCGGCATAGCTAACATCAACGCTTCATTCATAAAATTTTTAGCCTTTTTAATGTTATTCATTCTATAATTAGCAATACTAATATATATGTATGTATATATCTTATACATCACATTGTTATATACGCCTGCAACTCCCAAAAACTGTCCACTGATTCCTAATAACTTTCGATACTTTTCGGTCATAATAAGATATCTTCCATATATGATATTTGCAAAACCCAAATTAAGAATTCCACACTTCTCTTCGATTGTAATATCATTTTCAAGCCAACCCGGAATCATATTTTCATTTTCGAGAATAGTACCAATAAACCCTATTGATAAATCTGTAATCACATAAGTAAGTCCATCTTTTATATTAACAACCTTATCCTGCATTATCCTCAAGGTATCTGTTAATGTATCATGCTCACCTCTGAAAACAGCGATTCGTGCCAGCAAAAACATTGCAGCCAGATATATCGATGTCTGCTTTCTGGTCTCTGCCATATAAATTGCTTTTTGACACAAAACCTCAGCACTATCTATTTCACCACGCATAAATAGTATTTCTGCTTTCATTACTGCGTCTCCGCCCTTGCCATGTCCATGAGCAAGCTTAAATAAATATGGCATCGACGATTCCAGAATCTCCAACTCATCAAGAGCCATACCACTATCTCTGTGATAACTATATAATACAGATGGTGAACCCAATGTCCATCCACTACACTCTCCCACCGCAGTAGATGGACTCTTTATATAATCATATGCTTTTATAAATAATTCCTTCATCTTACGAATATCATTATATTCACACATTCCAAGGCAGAAATATATTTCTCCCATCAATATATTCTTTTGTCGTTCATTTAGATTACTGCTTTCTACCATTTCCATTATTACACGACTTTCAACCTGTAAATAATCTCTTTCTCGATAAATAAACAGAACATAGAGATATACAACAGCCATACGAGGATGATTTTGCTTTATCTCATATGGTGTACGCAGTAATATATTCAGAAACATCTCTTTATTTTCAGTTGTAGCATTTCTAATTATAACATCAGCATCGTGATTAAGAGAATATATATTCTCATAATCCTTTGCTAGATAGAAATACTTAATTGCCTCAATATATTGTTCGTTTTCAGCATACCATTTGCCAGCTTTAATATATACCTGATTCTTAAATATCTTCTCAAGTTTTTGGAATTCATTTGATAAATAGTATTTTAAAAACGAATGCATATAGTATCTTCTCTCTTTAGAATCATAACTAATTAAAGAAGTTGATTTTAATATATCCGCTATTTTATCTTCTGGCAATCTTCCTTCTGCAATACTTACAGCCTGTCTAAATGAAAAATTCTCATATATACCAAGATTAGTAAAGAAATCCTGCTCTGTGTGATTAAGTTTTTTCCAAATTGCACTTGTTATCAGGCTGTCTATTGTAGCATTTATATCAAATACACCAGTGTCTATGTAGTTTACAATTTGTAAATATACGGCACTTATCCAGCCTTCTGTATATTTATACAAAAATGTTGCTTCTTCTTCATTTAGCTTCACACCACAGTTTCTGCAATAATCTATCACCTCATCATAAGTGAAAGAAAGCACCGACTGATTTATATAGTTAATCTTGTTTTTATATACCATTTCGAATACCAATTCAGTTTTAATAACCTGAGTCAGTATTACAACCCTTAAATTATTAGATTCGTTGAAGGCAACATCCAACAACACCTTTGTTATCTTATCATCCGATATCAAATGATAATTATCAAGTACAAGGATTGTATTTTCATTTATCTTTAAGTCAATTAAAACATTAGCAAGCTTCACACAATCATCTTCATCAAGAGGATAACCGATTGAAACAAGCTTATTACTTCCCTCTTCATCAAAACTCTTGATTCGAGAACAAAAATCACTAAAAAATCTATCCTTATCATCACTATCAATGTTGAACCAAATAACCGGATCCTTACACTCCTCTAACATATGTCTCACAGAAGTTGTTTTGCCAAATCCCGACGCAGCTTCAACTATTGTTATCGGATTACTATATATGGTATCAAGTTTTTCCATTATTCTGTTTGGAAAATGTAAATTCCCAGGATTATACCTTCTAACAACTACCATTTTAGACTATTCGCCCCATTCCTGATTTGTAATTTCATCAATTTTATCTCTAAGCATTAACTCAATTACAGCTTCTTTAGCTGACATATTATCAAATAAAACCTGATTGACTTTTTCTATAATTGGTAAAGACACATTATATTTTTCACCTAATGCGAGTGCTGCTTTTGCAGAATACACACCTTCTACAACCATTTGTACCTCTTTCACTGCCTCGTCCAAAGAAGCACCTTTTCCTATAAGTATTCCAGCCCTTCTGTTTCGGCTATGCATACTTGCACAAGTCACAATCAAATCACCAATACCTGTAAGACCTGTAAATGTAGCAATATTGCAACCCATAGCTACACCTAGACGTGCTATCTCATGGATACCACGTGTTATTAATGCAGCTTTTGTATTATCTCCATAACCAAGACCATCTGCAATTCCAGCTGCAAGAGCAATAACATTTTTTAGAGAACCACCAAGCTCAATTCCTTTAACATCCGGATTAGTGTAGACTCTAAAACAATCACTCATAAATATATTCTGCACTTTAACAGCTGTTTCTCTATCCTTCGCACCGACTACACAGGTAGTTGGAAGTCCTTTCCCTACCTCTTCTGCATGACTTGGACCTGATAAAACCACAGCATTAACCATTGGTAACTCATCTTTAATAACTTCTGTCATTGTATACAAAGTACCATCTTCAATACCTTTAGCAACATCAATAATTATCTGACCTTCATTTACCAATCCTTTTAACTTGTTAGCAGTGCTACGAACATATGCAGAAGCCACTGCCATAACAATTACTTCTTTATCTGTAACAGCTTCTTTAATATCCTCAGTTACTTTTATTTCTTCCGGCACTACAATGCCAGGTAAACTTTTTTCATTAATACGATTTTTTAAAAGCATTTCTACTTCCGAGTCAAGAGCTGACCATAATGTTACATTATGTCCATTATTATTCATCAGAATTGCAAGTGCAATCCCCCAGCCTCCACAGCCTAATACTGATACATTAGCCATTATTAACCTCCTCTTTCTTTTGACCTATTTTTCTTTCATTTCCATTTATTAATCTTACGATATTTCCACTATGTTTAAAAAACGCAAGTGCTGCCATCAAAAAAGCTATTATATATGCTTCTATTCTATCACCTTTAGCTAAATTATCAATCATATCTAATTGTGAAAATAAAATAACTTCAATAAAAAATCCTACCATCATACATAACGAACCAAGAGAAACATATTTTGAAATCATTGTTACAGTAGCAAATGTAATAAGGGCAAGTAAAATAAATTTCCAATCGAGTATACCTACTATAGCACCCGAAGCTGCTGCTATACCCTTTCCACCTTTAAACCCCATATAAAATGGATAACTGTGACCGATCATTACACCAAGTCCGGAATACAATAATAATACAAACACCTTTCCGTCTAATGCATTATAGAATAATATATATACTACTATAGCAGAGAATATAGCCTTAAATGCGTCTCCAAGATAAGTAATAATACCTGCTTTTCTTCCTAAGACTCTCATAGCATTTGTAGTACCCGCATTTCCACTACCATGCTCTCTAATATCCATATGTTTTATCTTTCCATATATATACCCAGTCTGAAAAAGTCCAAATATATATCCTATAAGTAAGCATAAAACTCTCTGTATAATCATAAAAAATCCTCCATTATTCCTTATCCTTACGTTCTCTAATAATAAATTTAAGTGGTGTGCCTCTAAATCCAAACGCTTCTCTAATTTTATTTTCAATATATCTTGTATATGAAAAGTGCATCAGTTCCTTATCATTTACAAATATAACGAATGTAGGCGGTTTAATTGCAACCTGAGTCATATAATATAACTTAAGTCTTTTTCCTTTATCAGATGGCGGTTGCTGAAGCATTACAGCTTCTGCCATAATTTCATTTATTACACCTGTAGCAATTCTAAGTGTCTGATTTTCTATAACCATATCAATCATATCAAATAATTTGTTCATCCTCTGTCCTGTAAGTGCTGATATAAATAACATTTCTGCATAAGGCATATAAGAAAGAACCTCTTTTATCTTGTTTGTATGTTCGTATATAGTCTTATCATTTTTTTCTATTGCATCCCATTTATTAACTGCAATAATAACACCTTTTCCTCTTTCATGGGCAATTCCGGCAATCTTAGCATCCTGCTCTGTTACACCTTCTGTAGCATCAATTACAATAACTACTACATCTGCTCTTTCGACTGCTGTTACTGTTCTAATAATTGAATATCTTTCTAATTCTTCTTTTATACGAGATTTTCTTCGAAGTCCCGCTGTATCAATAAAAATATATTCTTTGTCATTTCTGACAATCTCTGTATCAACTGCATCTCTTGTTGTTCCGGCAATATTTGATACAATAACTCTGTTTTCCCCTAATAATTTATTAATAATTGATGATTTTCCGACATTTGGTTTTCCGACTATTGCAATTCTAGGTCTTTCATCATCAACCTCTTCTTCATCAGTTTCCGGAAAATATTTTGCAACTTCTTCAAGCATATCACCGATTCCAAGTCTTGAAGCAGCACTAATAGGCATAGGATCACCTATACCTAAATTATAAAACTCATATACATCAGCCATCATTTTATCAAAGTTATCAACCTTGTTAACTACAAGAACAACCGGCTTATTGCTTCTTCTTAACATATCCGCAACTTTAGCATCAGAGTCGACAAGCCCCTGCTTAACATCTGTAATAAAAATAATTACATCAGCTGTATTAATAGCGATTTCAGCCTGTTCTCTCATCTGTGATAAAATAATATCATTACTATCAGGCTCTATACCACCTGTATCTATAAGCGTAAATACTGTATTAAGCCATGTAACGTCAGCATATATCCTATCTCTTGTAACACCCGGTGTATCCTTAACAATAGAAATATTCTCACCAGCAAGAGCATTGAACAATGTAGACTTGCCTACATTTGGTCTTCCAACTATGGCCACTATAGGTTTACTCATGATTGTCCTCCATTCAAACTAATTATCATACGCATCAATATATACAAAATTCTCATTATTTCTGGAACTATGATAATCTTCATTAATAACTGCGTCCAAAAAATCTTTTCCGCTTGATTCTACAATATTTATTTTGACTTGTAAAGCCTTTTCAACATCGTTAACTGTTACATCATCGAGAAAAACCATTTCTCCACTTCTAAGCATATTAGAAGGTAATAATAGCATTTTCCCAAGTTCTTTATCCTTCAACTGAGCTATTAAATCTCCTCCAGTTATCAAACCAGAAACCGTTATCATCTCACCAAAGAAATCATTGGTTATGGAATAAACATTAGCTTTGATTTGCGGATACTTTTTCATAACGTCTTCGGATAGTTTTTTTATCATCGGATAAGCCAGTTTGCCTGTTACTATTGATACACTTCTTTCTTTAACCGGTATATCATCCATATTATTAATTGCCTCTGTAAATTCTTCATTCAGAAGTCTCATCATACCAACGCCATTTTCAAGCTGCAAATAACCATCATAGCTATCCTCAGCAGGAAAATCCTTTTCAGCAAGTATATACCACTCATCACTTGCATGAATAAAATGCAGACCAAATTTTTCAAAGCAATCTTTCTGGTACGATTCTATCATATTGATAACATCTATAGCTTCTTCTTTAGTAAAAGGCTCTAAAGGATACAATCCATCTCTATACTTTGTAAGACCGGCAGGTACCACAGATACACTTTTCATAAATGGTAAATATTGCATTAAATCTTCTATGCTTCGTTTTAGTTCTTCACCATCATTTACACCCTTGCATAAAACAATCTGACCATTCATTTCTATACCTGCATTATACAAAGTTTTTATTTTATCTAATGCTTCTCCTGCAAATCTATTATTAAGCATTTTACATCTTAACTCTGGATTTGTAGATTGGACCGATATATTTATCGGTCCAAGATTATATCTAATTATTCTGTCTATATCCTTATCACTCATATTGGTAAGAGTAATATAATTGCCTTGCAGGAATGATAACCTCGAATCATCATCCTTAAAATACAAAGTTTCTCTCATTCCTTTTGGCATCTGATCTATGAAGCAAAATATACATTTATTACGACAAGAACGATATTCACTCATTAGTCCATTTTCAAACTTTACTCCAAGGTCTTCATCAACATCCTTATCAACTTCTAATATCCATTCCTCACCATCTTGTTTTCTAATGAGAATTTCAACATATTCATCTTCCATAAGATATTGATAATCAAATATATCTTCAATTTCAGTATCATTTATAGCAAGCAAAACATCACCCTTTTCTATGTCAAGTTCTTCTGCTATTGAATTTTTTAATACCTCAATAATAAGATGTCCTTTTTGCTCCATATTGTTTCTCCATTTCCGGATATATCCTATTCTGTTCTAAGTGCGATTACCGGATCCTTCTTAGATGCTACCTTTGCAGGGAATAAACCTGCCACAACTGTAAGTACCATACTAATAATTACAAGACCAACTCCACCTTCTACCGGCAACTTTGCAAGGCCTGCAATCTCAGTAAGTGAAAGTATAATAGCATTTATAGGAATAAGCATTAGTAAGGTAATAATAATACCTATCATACCTGCTACAAATCCAACTATAAGTGTTTCTGCATTAAATACACGAGAGATATCTTTCTTTGAAGCACCAATACTACGAAGTATACCAATTTCTTTAGTTCTCTCAAGTACAGAAATATATGTTATAATTCCAATCATTATAGATGAAACCACAAGCGAAATAGCTACAAATGCAATTAAAATATACGAAATAGCATTTATAATAGTAGTTACTGACGACATTAACAATGCGATATAATCTGTATATTCAATTACCTTATCTTCTTCGCCGGCTTTTCTCACATCATCATTATAATCAGCAATAATTTCTGAAATTTTATCCTTTGCTTCAAAATCCTTTGCATATATATTTATAGCTGTAGGATTATCTATATCAAGAATTCCTAATTTTTCAACATTCAAGTCATATGTTGCCTCTGTTGTTGTACTTGGCATATTTTGCTTAAACATGGCTAGAATTTCTTCTTCGGACATATTCTGCATATACCCCTGCATTCTTGCCTGTTCTTCCTCTGGAAGTGTTGCTACATAAGCGTTAACATCTTCCATAGTAATTTCAACCTCTTCTGCCTCGAATTCAATTCCTGTAAATACATCCACATCCGGATTCTCAAGTTGTTTCTTAACTATTTCCTGTTTGTTAATTTCTTTTACAAGATATTCACTCAACTCCTGAGTATATCCAATTGCACCTGTAGTTGTTACATTAGAATCTTCTGTTGGTTTGATTATACCAACAATTTTCAATTCCATACCATTGTCTACTATATCCTTCATATATAAAGCATCTTCGCTCTTATCTGTCCATGTATTTGTCTTTTCATCATACTTATAGTAGTCTGATGGTAATATTAACTTATATGTTGTACTAAGAATATCATCAAATGTAAATGATTGCTTTTCGCTCTTCTGTTCTTCACCCTTTGCAAGTCCTTTCATAGCTTCAAGCAACTCTTCCTGGTCCATCATTCCGATTGAATATAAAAGGAAATCACTAGCCTGATTATTTTCATCAACTATCAAAACTATCTCATCAGCTTTCTCAGGCATTTTACCTTCAACTACCTGATACTGGCTACTTACCATTTCCTTATTACCATTTAATACAGTCCAAAGACTCATGTCTTCAACACCCATATAATCAATATTTGCCTGTTGCTTAATTGCATCAAATAATGTAGATGGGTTAACTCTATTTATTCCTTTTGAAGTATCTGAAGAATATACATGCATCGGAACATTATACACATACTGAACCTCTGTTACATATTTATGGATTTTATTTTCCTTCTTATCTAAAAACCTCTTAAATTCAACAAGATTATTTTCTTTCATTGATTCTGTCAACGAAGTCATAACATCTAACATAAGGTTATTTGAGTACACCTTCGTCATATCCTCGTTAGTGTTTTCCATAGTGGCACTCATAGATTCCATCATACTATCCATACTTGTAGTCTGCTGCATAATTGTTATAGGATATGCTGTAAGTGTATCCCTTTGAACGTCATCAATATATAACTGCACACCATTTGATAATGACATAATAAGCGCAATACCGATAATACCAATACTTCCTGCAAATGCAGTCATAAATGTTCTTGCCTTTTTTGTTAAAAGATTATTCAGACTCAAGCTTAATGCTGTAAATAATGACATAGAGGTTTTCTTTGCCTTAGGTCTTGAGTTTACCTCTTCCTCATCATATTTTTCTCCATCAAATGGCATAGAGTCATCTATTACTTTACCATCAAGTAATTTAATAATTCTGCTTGAATACTGATTAGCAAGCTCCGGATTATGAGTAACCATAATAACAAGCTTATCTTTAGCTATTTCCTTAAGTATATCCATAATCTGTACACTTGTTTCTGTATCAAGTGCACCCGTTGGCTCGTCTGCAAGTAAAATATCAGGATTATTTACAAGTGCTCTTGCAATGGCAACTCTTTGCATCTGACCACCCGACATCTGATTAGGTTTTTTATGAAGCTGGTCACCAAGTCCAACCTTCTCTAGCGCTTCTTTAGCTCTCCTTCTTCTCTCTGACTTAGATACACCAGATAAAGTAAGTGCTAATTCAACATTTGATAATACAGTCTGATGTGAAATAAGGTTATAGCTCTGAAAAACAAAGCCAATAGAATGATTTCTATATGTATCCCAGTCTCTATCCTTGAATTTCTTAGTTGACTTTCCATTAATAACAAGGTCACCGCTTGTATAGTGGTCGAGACCACCAATAATATTAAGCATTGTTGTCTTACCACAGCCGGACTGACCAAGAATAGATACAAATTCATTTCTCCTAAAGCAAATATTTACTTCTTTAAGAGCATGAACTATTGTATCACCAGCAATATAATCCTTTGAAATATTTCTTAATTGTAACATTTTTCTTTCCTTTCTATTTTAACATAATAAATGCTGCCAAATTTCCCCGTTTTCCACCCGATGCTCTATGTGAAAACAACAAATCACTATTGCAGCAGGTACAAATACCTGAAATCTCTAAATTCTCTTCTGTAATACCGGTCATTTTTAATATAACCCTATTTGCTTCCCACAAATCAATAAGATACTTATCATTTTGTTTTGAAAACACAATATTTTTATAACCTTCTTTAAATTCTTCCATAAATGCTTCGGCAACATCTGCACTTACTTCATAACAATCCTTGCAAATACTCGGACCTATACAGGCTATTATATTTTCCGGCTTACATCCATACACTTCAACCATTTTTTCTACAGTCACTTTACCCATCCTGTTTACCGTTCCTCTCCAACCCGAATGAGAGGTTGCTATAACCTCTTTAACCGGATCAAAAAATAATAACGGCACACAGTCCGCATAAAATGTAACTAACGGAATCTGTTTTACATTTGTTATCAAGCCATCAATATCATCATAATCTTTAGGAAATACAATTCCTTTCCCTTTATCAGCCTCCGTAACAATTCTTATATTAGTTGTATGTGTCTGGGCTGATAAAACCAAATTTTCATAAGGCATATTTAGTTCCTTTGATATAATACGAAAATTTTCCTTTACATTTTCATCATCATCTCCTCTGTTAAATCCCAGATTCATACTTTCGAATATGCCTTTACTTACTCCTCCAACTCTGGTTGAAAATCCGTGTTCAATTATATCGCAATTATTCAATTTGTCAAATCTAATTATGTCCATTTAAAAGCCTCCAAAGGCATTTTTTATTATTTCATATTCATTATCATATATAGACACAACATCATATCTATATTTAGAATAAAATAGCAAATTATTATCTTTAATATAATTTTTGCTTACTTTTATTATCTTGTTTTGTTTCCTATAATCCACAGCTTCATATGGCAAACCAAAATTTATTTTCGCCCTGTATTTAACCTCTATAAACGAAATATATCCATCATTTATATCCTTCGCAATAATATCAATCTCACCATATTTACATCTGTAATTTGTTTCAAGGATAATATATCCCTGCTCCTCAAGAAATTTACATGCACGCTTTTCATATTCTGTTCCTATGGTTCTCTTATTAATAATTACACCCCTTTATTTATAAAATTTTATTTTTTATTTTATCCATCCTGTCAACAAATACAAGTATTTCTGCAACAACACCATATAATTCCGGTGGTATCATGTCCCCTATCTCGAGTTTTGACAAAGTTTTTGCAAGCTTAGCATCCTCATATAAAGGAACTTCTGCTTTATTTGCTTCATCTATAATCTTTTCCGCTATAATGCCTTTACCGGAAGCTACAATTATAGGTGCCTGGTCTCCCTTATTATACTGAAGGGCAACTGCTGTTTTATTTTTGTTTTCATCCATAATTAAACTCCTCCTATGCCCTTATGTCAAATAAATATTTTTTAATATTTATTACATCTTCATCATTTTTAAGTATTTTTCTTGCTGGCGATTCTTCTTCAATCTGTTTAACCGTCTCTGATGAACACATTACAGAATATCCCTGTGAAACAAGTTTTTCTTCAAGTTCTGACAAATGTTTATCTATTAGCCTTGCAGACATATAATCGGTCATTGAAAATTTAATTGTAACATGACTATTGGTTAAAGATACATTAATATCTGTAGCACCAAGATTTTCTAAATCAAGATGAAGAAATGCAGTTAAGGTTTCACCTGGTTTTACCTTGCCTCGCTTTTTATTATATACATACAGCTCGGCATTTGCTTCTTCTTTTGATAATTTAATTGGAATTTGTACATAAGATGCCAAATTGTTAAGATCGCCCATAAAATTCAGATTCTGGCTAAATTGTTTACTATGCTCAAGAAGATTTTCAGAACCCTTAGGATTATTTTCAAGTGCTTTACTTAACTTATCTTCTATATTATCTAACCTTTCATATAATGCATCAATTTTTTGTTTAGGTGAAATACTATCATCCTCAAACATTTCCGGTTTTAGGGATAATCTCTCCATAATCTTATCTTTAAGACTTTCTTTTATTTCTGTTGAATTAAAGATAGTTGCCAACTCTTCTTTATTACCTATATTTTCATTAATATATGTGATTGCCGCCTTAAATTCTTCATTTGTTTTTGCATTAACAAGCATTTCTTTTGCAACATCAGTAAAGGACTTTTGCATTTCAGCTTCGTTATCATCTAATATTTCGATATTTTCAAGATTTTGCATATCAGTTTGCATACGGTTAGTGTCATCTGATATGCTGATATCAATTTTACCAGACTCATTTTGATTAACAATTGAATCCAATGTATCCGGAGTGAAGAACGCATCCATAAGTTTTCCAAATAACTCTGTAGTATCTGTAACACTATTATTATATTCAAGCGATGAATTCGCAAGCAAATCTGTAACATCATCAGCCATGCTGCTTATACCGGAAGTAAAAGAATGCATCGAGTTCTTATATGCTTCATATTGCTGTATATTTTCCTTACTAACGGGTAAATCATGAGCATTCATTTCAACCAACGATGAAATATTCGCTTCAGGATATGACAGGGTTTGTTTAAATAAATTTATTACTGTATCTTTGTCTATTGGTTGTTTGTAATTTATAAGCTCCTTTACAAGTGCTATGTTCTTAGGTGTTTCAGGAAGCGAAGCTCCAAGAAGTGATTTTGAAATAAGTTCTCCTGATGCATCACCATACGCTGTAGGCGTAATTACAAGTTTATCACCAAAATGTTCTTTTACCTGAAATACAACCTTTTCTCCAATATTTAAATTCATTTTGCCGGATATACTGGCATTAATTGTCTGGTCATTACTAAGTAAAATCTTTACCATAGAGTCATTATTTCTTACATCTAGTATTGTACCCTTAAAATATTGTCCTTCTATCAAATCGGCCAGACTTGTACCATTAGACGCTAAAGTTTTTTCAGAAATAACCTTTGTCTGATTTTCATTTACATTTTTATTTATGTATTGACTATCTCTTGCTATACTATTTGTCTGAATTTCCAATCTGGTCACTCCCTTCTGCTTATTTTACCTTGTTTTACAGAAAATTTTTTATGAATGTTTCTCTATGAATAGGTGTTTTACCATATTTTTTAATTGCAGCTATGTGTTGTTCACTACCATATCCCTTATTACTTGCAAATCCATATTCAGGATAAATCTCATCATAGGATACCATCATTCTATCTCTTGTAACCTTAGCGACAATACTGGCAGCACCAATGCTTATACTCTTTGCATCACCTTTTATAATAGGTATCTGTTTAATATCAACGCCTGGTATATTTACTGCATCGTTTAATAATAAGGTTGGCTTAACACTTAGTTTATTAATTGCTTCCCTCATTGCTTCATAAGTCGCCTGTAAAATGTTAATCTCATCTATTCTTTGAGGAGATACTACCGCTGTTGCGTAAGCTACTGCTTTTTCTACTATTACATCGTATAGTTCTTCTCTCTTTTTTTCGGATAATTTCTTAGAATCGTTTATATATAAAATATCACAGTCCTTTGGGAGTATAACTACCCCTGCAACTACCGGGCCTGCAAGAGGTCCTCTTCCAACCTCATCAATCCCTGCTATAAATTCATAATCAGAATACTTCTTCTCAAATTCTTTTAGTTTCTCAGTTCTTTCAAGCTCCGCATAGAATTTATCGAGTTTTTTTTGATATTTTTCAAGAAGCTTTATAACACCCTGTCTTGTATCATTGCTATATTTGTCCATCCCCAATTTAAGTTCATTAATATTTAATTGTTCCAGTTCTTTATTAATATCAGATATACTTATCATTTAGTCACCTTACTTATTCTGAAAATTCTAATGTTATTTTTCCTATTTTACCATTTCTAAATTCGTCAAGCAATATAAAAGATGCTTTAGAATAATCAAGTTCATTTCCCTTTAACAAACATCCTCTTACCCTTGCAATATTTTCAAGATTAATAAGTGCATCTTCATTTTCTTCAATTCCATATCTATTTGCAATAATACCCTCATAATTTAAATGTAAAAATTTAAGAAGTTCTACCGCTAATTCTTCAATATTAAGTATATTGTCGTTAATTGAACCAATTAATGCAAGTCTAAGTCCTACCATCTGGTCTTCAAATTTTGGCCATAATATTCCCGGAGTATCAAGTAATTCTAAATTTTTATTTAATTTAATCCATTGCTTACCTTTAGTAACACCCGGCTTATTTCCAGTCTTTGCACAAGCTTTTCCAGCATATGAATTAATAAATGTTGACTTTCCAACATTCGGTATACCGACAACCATGGCTCTTACAGGTCGATTCTTAATTCCTCTTGCTCTGTCTCTTTCTATTTTTGCTTTACATGCTTTTTCAATCACATTATTTATCTGCTTAATTCCTGCACCACTTCTTGCATTAATTTTTACAACATATGCGCCTTGTTCTTCAAAAAACTTCACCCACTTATCATTATATCTTTCGTCAGCCAAATCTGACTTATTCAAAAGTATTAATCTGGATTTATTTTTTCCTATAGTGTCTATATCCGGATTTCTACTACTCAAAGGAATTCTCGCATCTACAAGTTCAATAACCAAATCCACAAGTTTTATATCTTCCTGCATCATACGCTTAGCTTTTGTCATATGCCCCGGATACCAGTTAATATTGAATTTATCTTCACTCATATTATCACTTCCTAACTTTATGCTAATCAACAAAATTTATGTTCTTAAATGGTGCAAATATAAACCACACTTTTCCAACGATTTCTTCTTTACTCACTGTTCCTATAGTTGAAAATCTGCTATCTTCACTATTGTTGATATTATCACCAATAACAAAATATTCATCAACATCAAGTGTCATTTTTGTTGAAATATTTCCTGCATTTACAATTTTAACATCATCGACTGTATTGTAAATCTTATCGTTAATATATAACTTACCATTTTTTATCTGTACCGTATCACCGGGTGTTGCAACAATTCGTTTTACATATGTGCCAAAAGCACCTTCATTCACAGCCTTATTAAATACAACAATATCTTCCTTTTCGGGTTCAACTAATTTATAAGTAAAGGTATCTACAAAGATTCTCTGATCATTTAAAAGTGTAGGCGACATAGAATTTCCGACTACCTTTTCATCCACACCAAAATAAGTTACAACAAATAAACCCAAACATATTACAACAACAACATCAACTATATATTTTATTATTTTATCAAATATAATACTTTCATCTGGTGCAAATGAATAAGAATCATATCCTGCCATTGCTTTCCCTCCTGTTATATATTGAAAAAAAGGACAAAATACCTAGGTACTTGTCCTTTAACATCAAAAATTATTTTACTAATTCTTTAACCTTAGCTGCCTTACCAACTCTTGTTCTTAAGTAGTTAAGCTTAGCTCTTCTAACCTTACCACATCTAACAACTTCAATCTTTTCGATTGTAGGTGAATGTAATGGCCAAGTCTTTTCAACACCAATACCGTTTGAATTCTTTCTAACTGTAAAAGTCTCTCTTGAGCTTCCGCCCTGTCTCTTAATTACTGTTCCTTCGAAAACCTGAACTCTTTCACGATTTCCTTCTTTGATCTTAGCATGAACCTTAACTGTATCACCAACGTTAAATTCCGGAATCTCTCTTAACTGAGTTGCTTCGATCTGCTTAATAATTTCATTCATTTTGTGTGACCTCCTTATATTCTACGATGTTCTTAATACTTAAATGTAACAGAGGACCATCTATTTCTCACAACATAAGCTACTCTACCATATAAATCTAGCTTTTGCAAGTGTTTTTTATCATAAAATATTATTTAGTAAATCCGGTCTTCTCTCCATAGTTCTTTTTAATGACTGTTCTTTACGCCATTTTTCTATGTTTGCGTGATGACCACTAAGAAGAACCTCCGGTACTTTTCTTCCCATAAATTCTTCCGGTCTTGTATATTGAGGATATTCAAGAAGATTATCGCTAAAACTCTCATATTCAGCTGAATCCTTGTTATTCAACACTCCATCAACCAGTCTTGATATTGAATCTATCATAACCATTGCAGGTAATTCTCCACCGGTAAGAACATAATCACCTATTGATACATTATCAGTAACTATCATTTCAAGTATTCTTTCATCAACACCTTCATAATGCCCACATAGAAAAATCAAATCCTCTTCCCCTGCTAATTCTCTTGCCATTTGCTGATTAAAAACTTTACCTTGAGGTGTCATATATAACACTCTAGGTCTTTTTTTATTCTTTATTCCTTCGATAACCGACTGATATGCTCTGTAAATCGGTTCCGCCTGCATTACCATACCGGCACCACCACCATACGGATAGTCATCAACGTGTCCATGTTTTTCAAGGGTATAATCTCTAATATTTACTGCATTTAATGTGATTTTGCCACTATCAATAGCTCTTCCTGTTATACTTGTACCAAGCCCATCTTTTATCATATCCGGAAATAATGTTAATACGTGAAAATTCATTAATCAATCAATCCTTTCAATAAATGCACTCTCATAACTCTCTCGTTTAAATCTACATTCAAAATACAATCCTTTATAGCAGGAATAAGTACATCTTTACCATTATTCATTTTTACTTCATACACATCATTTGCACCAGTTTGAAGAACATCAGTTAATTCACCAAGTTCACTTCCATCATCTGTAACAACTTTTAGCCCAATTAAATCCGCAATAAAATATTCTCCTTCTTCAAGCTCAACGGCATTTTCCCTTGTAACAAGAAGCTTCTTTCCTTTATACTTTTCTATATCATTTATATCATTTATTCCCTTAAATTTTAGTATAACAAATTGTTTGAAAAATTTAACCGATGCAATCTCTAATTCTATAAGTTCTTTATCAGTATCAAGAATAACCTCTTTAAGAACTTTAAATCTGTTCGGGTCATCAGTTGTAGGGAATACCTTAACTTCGCCTTTAATTCCATGCGTTGATGTTATAGCACCAACCTGTAATAATTCATCTCTATTCAATGTTATTTTCCTTTCACATTTAATCTTAGATAAAAAGTAAAAAAAGACGTCTTATAGCTATGTATAAGACGTCCTGATGTACTACTGTACAATATCTACAATAACTTTTTTGTCTTCCTTAGAAGCTGCAGCCTTAACAACTGAACGTATAGACTTAGCAATACGTCCCTGTTTGCCAATAACCTTTCCCATATCCTGTGGGGCAACCTTAAGTTCAACGACAATCGCCTTTTCATTGTCCTTTTCTGTAACAACTACTTCGTCCGGCGAATCAACCAAAGCCTTTGCAATTACTTCAACTAATTCTTTCATGGACATCACCTCATCCGGATTATTTCTCGATACCGGCCTGCTTGAATAACTTTGCAACTGTTTCTGTAGGTTGTGCTCCGTTAGCTAACCACTTCTTTGCTAACTCTTCATTAACCTTGAACTGGCTTGGCTCAACTGTTGGATCATAAGTTCCGATTTCTTCGATACACTTACCATCTCTTGGGGATCTTGAATCAGCAACTACTACTCTATAAAAAGGAGCCTTCTTCTGTCCCATTCTTCTTAATCTAATCTTAACTGCCATTTTAATTCACCTCCTGAATTTTTTCTGAATATATGCTAAAAAGGAAGTCTGAATCTACCTTTTTTACCACCTTTGCCACCCATCATTCCTGACATCTGTTTCATCATCTTTCTTGCCTGTTCGAACTGCTTAACAAGTCTGTTTACTTCTGCAATATCAACACCTGCTCCCTTAGCAATTCTGTTCTTTCTTGAAGGGTTAAGTATATTAGGATTAGCCCTTTCCTGTGGTGTCATGGAATAAATAATAGCTTCAACTCTGCCCAACTGTTTTTCATCAGGCAACGATGCACCCTTGAGTTGGTTACCCATACCCGGTATCATACTCATAATATCTTCTAATCCACCCATATTTTTAATCTGCTGCATCTGCTCCAGATAATCATCAAAGCCAAATTCTGCTTTTCTAATCTTTTGTTCAAGCTCTTTTGCTTTTTCCTTATCTACAGCTTCCTCTGCCTTTTCAATGAGTGTAAGAACGTCTCCCATACCTAATATTCTGGAAGCCATTCTGTCTGGATAAAACTGCTCTAAGTCAGAGAGCTTTTCTCCCATACCAATGTATAAAATAGGTTTTCCGGTAACTGCCCTAATTGAAAGTGCAGCACCACCTCTGGTATCACCATCAAGCTTGGTAAGAATCACTCCATCAATTCCTACCTTTTCATTAAATGTACTTGCAACATTAACCGCTTCCTGACCTGTCATAGCATCTACAATAAGTAATGTCTGAGACACATCAACCGCATCTTTAATGTTAATAAGTTCATCCATCATCTCTTCATCAATTTGAAGACGACCAGCCGTATCAATAATTACGACATTGAAATCATTTTTAGCAGCATGCTCTATAGCTGCCTTGGCAATATTCTCAGGCTTATGTCCGGTTCCCATAGTAAACACCGGAACCCCCTGCTTATCACCATTAACCTGTAACTGCTGTACTGCAGCAGGTCTGTATATATCACAGGCTACTAACAAAGGTTTTCTTCCTTTCTTAAGTAATTTGCCTGCAATCTTAGCTGTTGTAGTTGTCTTACCGGCACCCTGAAGACCTGTCATCATAATAACAGTAATCTCGTTAGATGGTTTTAACTTAATCTCTGTGGTTTCAGAACCCATTAACGAAACCATTTCCTCGTTAACAATCTTAATAACCATCTGTCCCGGTGTAAGACTTGTCATAACATCCTGTCCAATAGCTCTTTCCTGAACAGAATTAATAAACTGTTTAACCACTTTGAAGTTAACATCCGCTTCTAACAAAGCCATCTTAACCTCTTTTAGAGCTGCCTTAACATCCGTTTCTGTAAGACGTCCCTTACTGCGTAAATTTTTAAATATATTCTGAAGTTTATCTGATAAACTGTCAAATGCCACTAAAGCTACCTCCTGATTACAAATTATCTAAAATATCGTTAGACAATTTTTCAACATCATCAATCAGACGCATATCACCTGATACCTTACATTCTCTAACAAGACTATGAATTTTTTCGACATTTGCTTTGGCAAAGTTAAACTTTTCCATCAAATGAAGCTTGTTTTCATATTCTTCTAACATTTTGTCACATCTTTTAATCAAATCATGAACGCCCTGTCTGCTAATATTATTATCACTAGCTATCTCTCCTAGCGATAAATCATTCAATACAAAATCTTCATAAATATTTTTCTGGTGCTCAGTTAAAAGTTCACCATAGAAATCATATAATATCGAACGTTCAACAATCTTTTCCATAATTACCTCTTTACTCTAAATGCAACAATTAGTATAATACACCAAACAAAAATAGCTGTCAAGTATTTTTTCTTGACAGCTACTTTTTTATATTTCTTTTAACTTATACGTGTTTTTATTAGCTTTTTTTACTTCATACAAAGCCTCATCACTGACTTTATATAATTCATCAAATCCTACCTCTGTACTATTAAACGTTGCTACGCCAATACTTACATGAATATCCATTTCCTTATTGTACTCTGTATAAGTAAATCTTGTATGAGAAATAATCTCTTCCATTATGCTATATATATCTTCTACCTTTTCTCTATTTCTAATAAATAATAAAAATTCATCTCCACCCAATCTTCCAAGGATATCTGTATCATCTGTTACTTGATATATAACATCAACAATCCTTTTAATAACTTCATCTCCGGACATATGTCCAAAAGTATCATTTATCTTTTTAAAATCATCAATGTCAATGATAGCAAGCGCAGAGTACTTTTCGTTTTCTCTAACTGCAACCTTAATCATAGCTTCTGCATATCTTCTGTTAAGAGCTCCCGTAAGCGAATCCTTTCTGGCATAAAGTTTATTTTCTAATTCACTTTTTTTCTTATTATCAATATCTCTAAATAGACAAAATACCTTGTTAAGCTTATATACACTATTAGTAAAAAGCAATACTACAGCCTCTACCCACTTGTATCCTTTTTCCTTACTTTTAATTCTCACTTCAAATTGTATCTTGCAATCATTATTCTTTATTCTTTTTTCGATATCAATATTTCTGAATATATCGGTTTTCTCCATATCATCCGGGTGAACACATTCAGAACAAATATACCAAAACATTTGATCAATATTGATAAAATGTGCATCGGTTTCAAATAAAGCTTCAAACTCTTCCTCATTATATTCAAAATAATCATTAATGTTGTCATATTCTACAAAGACATCAAACAGCTTCTCCATCGCTTCTCTATATAGCAGGCTGATTTCTGAATCATTATTTGAAATAGCAAAAGGTCTTCCCTGCTCATGCGACATATGAACACAGGTAAACGAAATCTCATCACCTAAAAGCTTACACGTTATTGTAATATTTTTTACAACCTCATTTTGCTCCTCCGAATCAGATAATTCTACAATAGATAACTTTCCATATATCATAAAATCCAATTCGTTTAATCTGTAAAACTGATAGTGTTCATTTTCGATTTTCAAAAAATTAACCCAATCAGGCTTATCAAATCCAATTATCGGAATATCCTCATTAATACAATTAGCCAATATATAATCCATGTCTTTTTCTTCAAAATAACAATGCATTGTCTTTTTCACAAGACCAATCGCAACATCTGCCAAATCTAACATATGTTTCCCCTTCCCTGATTATATTTAACTTATTAAATGTTTGGTCTTACAACCTTTGGTTTATATCCTTCCCTTTCCAAAGCATTAACTATCTGTTCTTTATGTTCATGACCAAACGCTTCCAACGTAATTCTGAGTTCAACAGCAGCACTTCTGTTTATGCTTACAAACTGATTATGTTCAAGCTTTACAACATTTCCCTGTTGACCAGCAATAATATTTGCAACCTTAACAAGCTCACCCGGCTTATCAGGTAAAAGAACCGAAACAGTAAATATTCTTCCTCTTTCTATAAGACCATGCTGTAATGTAGAAGACATTGTAATAATGTCCATATTTCCGCCACTTAATATTGATACAATCTTTTTACCTTTACAATCCAGATGCTTAAGAGCCGCTACTGTTAATAAGCCCGAATTTTCAACAACCATTTTATGATTCTCAACCATATCGAGGAAAGCAACTATAAGTTCTTCATCCTCAACTTCTATTATATCATCTAAGTTCTGACTAACATATGGGAAAATAATACTACCTGGTGTTTTTACCGCAGTACCGTCTGCGATTGTAGAAGCACTCGGAAGAGTAACAACCTTGCCCTGCTTGATTGATTCTTTTAAGCAGCTTGCATTTGCCGGTTCTACACCAATAACAGTAACATTAGGATTAAGAAGCTTAGCAAGTGTACTAACACCCGTAGCAAGACCACCGCCGCCAACAGGTACAAGAATATAATCAACCGTAGGTAATTCCTTAAAAATCTCCATTGCAATAGTACCTTGTCCCGTTGCAACATCTAAATCATCAAACGGATGAATAAATGTAAGTCCCTGTTCTTCTGCGAGTTTGTATGCATATTCACATGCTTCATCATATACATTTCCATACAAAACTACATTTGCACCATAATTCTTTGTTCTATTAACTTTCATAAGAGGTGTGGTTGTTGGCATTACAATAGTCGCCTGAACACCATATAATTTTGCAGCATAAGCCACACCCTGTGCATGATTTCCTGCCGAGGCAGTTATTAAACCTTTTTTTCTATCTTCTTCAGACAATGTACTAATCTTATAATAAGCACCTCTAACCTTATACGCACCAGTAAACTGCATATTTTCGGGTTTTAAATAAATTTTATTTCCTGTTTGCTCAGTAAGATAATCACTAAATATCAAAGATGTGTTCAATGTAACCTTCTGAACAACCTCTGATGCCTCTTCAAATTTTTCTAATGTCATCATATCTTTTTGTCCTTCTTTCAATACTATTTCTCATTAAATAATGCATCAACAAACGCATCTGCATCAAATTTTTGCAAATCATCTATCTGCTCACCAACTCCAACATACTTAACCGGTATACCAAGCTCAGACTGAATTGCCACAGCAATTCCACCCTTAGCTGTACCATCAAGTTTTGTTAATATTATTCCGGTAATATTAGTAGCCTCCATAAATTGCTTTGCCTGTACTAATGCATTCTGTCCTGTTGTTCCATCAAGAACAACAAGATTCTCCCTATATGCATCACTATATTCCTTTTCAATAATTCTGTCAATTTTCTTTAGCTCTTCCATAAGATTTTTTTTGTTGTGTAATCTTCCTGCTGTATCACATAATAAAACATCTGCTTTACGAGCTTTTGCTGCAGAGATAGCATCATATATAACTGCTGCCGGATCCGAGCCTTCCTGCTGAGAAATAATATCTACGCCAGCTCTATTCGACCACTCGGTAAGCTGTTCTATAGCAGCAGCTCTAAACGTATCTGCTGCAGCCAAAACAACCTTCTTACCATCATTTTTAAGCTGACCAGCTAATTTCCCCACAGAAGTTGTTTTACCAACTCCATTAACACCGATTACAAGTACAATTGATTTCTTATTTTCAAAATCATATGCACATTCATTCACTTGCATCTGAGCTTTAATACTATCAATAAGTAGTTGCTTACATTCAGAAGGTTCCTTAATCTTTTGTTCTTTAACCTTTTCTTTTAAATCTTCAATTATTTTTGATGTTGTATTAATTCCGATATCACCCATGATAAGAATTTCTTCTATTTCTTCATAAAATTCCTCATCTATACTTGAAAACCCACTAAATATATTGTCTATACCCGAAACTATACTGTTTCTTGTTTTTGTCAAGCCTGCAGCTAACCTGCTAAAAAAACCTTTCTTTTCTTCGCTCATATATCCTCCTAAATCCAACTAATTTGTTAATGACGAATCTAATAAATCTACAGATACAAGAGTTGATACACCCTTTTCCTGCATGGTTATACCGTATAATCTATCCGCAGCAGTCATTGTACCCTTTCTATGAGTAATAACGATAAACTGTGTATGTTTAGTAAGCTTATGGAGATAATTAGCATATCTACCAACATTTGAATCATCGAGAGCAGCCTCAATTTCGTCAAGAAGACAGAATGGTGACGGCTTAAGATTCTGTATCGCAAATAACAATGCAATAGCAGTTAATGCCTTCTCTCCACCTGATAACTGCATCATATTTTGAAGTTTTTTTCCTGGTGGTTGAGAAATTATGCTTATTCCAGCTTCCAGAATATCTTCATCTTCGTTAAGCTCAATAGTACCCTTACCTCCGCCAAAAAGTTCTTTAAAGACTTTATCAAACTCACTTCTGATTAATTCAAATTTCTCAGAAAATTGTTTTCTCATTCCTTCATCCAATTCTTTTATAATCTTTTGAAGTGTCTCTTCTGCTTTTACCAAATCATCATGCTGTGTTTTTAAGAAATTATATCTTTCTACAACTTCTTTATATTCCTCAATAGCATTTACATTTACATCTCCGAGACCTCTTATATCGCTCTTTAATGTAGATATCGTTTTCTTTATCTGCGATAAATTGGTTAATTCTTCGTTTCTAAATTCAAGAGCACTTTGATATGTAAGCTCATATTCATTCCACATGTAATTAACCTGATTTTCGTTTTGTTCTTCCAGCTTTTCTCTTTGAGAATTTAAGCGATACATTTCTTTATCAAGAGTATTCATCTGCTCAGATATAGCCTCACGCTTACTAAAGAAATCCTTATGTTCCTTTGACTGTGTATTCTTCTCCTCAACCAACGCCTCAATTTCTTCATTAATCTTAACAAAGGTATTAGCTGCCTCAGCAAGAGATTTCTTGATATTATCAATCTCGTTTTCTTTGTTTTTAATTTCATTTTCAGAATCATTTGATGACGAAGTAATATTTTTCAAATCTTCATATAAATTATTAAGATTTTCATCTACTTTTTCAAGATTACTGTTAATAAATTCGTTTTTCTGTTTGAGATTAGAAAATTCAATATTAAGAGAAGAAACCTTTTGGTTCTGGATATTTTCCTTTTCCTTCCACTCCTCAATCTCTTTACTGATTTCATTTATTTTTTCTTCTAAATGTGCATTTAGATTTTCATAGTTCTTAAGTTCATTAGTAAGCTCATTACTATTTTCCTTTATTTCAGAAATCTGCGATGCCATTTCAAGAGTTTCTTTTTCAAAATCCTGATACAAATCTAAAATTTCCTGTTTTTTGCTATCAGCCTGATTAAGGTTCATTTTAACAGTGTTTTGTAATAAATACTGTTCTTGAAGCACTGCTTTTACATTGTCAAGTTCTTCCTTAATTCCTGCCAACTCAATTTCAATTGAATTTATCGTATTATGAATACGTTCCCTATCTTCTTTGCATTTATTAATATTCTTTTCCAAATCTTCAATTTCTCTTCTTCTACCAAGAAGATTACTAGAATTTTTAAATGCACCACCTGTCATGGAACCACCAGGATTAAGCAATTCTCCATCCAGCGTAACTATTCTGAGTGTGTGGTTATATTTTCTTGCAATTATAATTGCATTATCAATATTATCAGCTACTACGATTCTTCCAAGAAGATATTTAGCAACAGCTTCAAATTCCTTTTTTATTTTAACCAAATCACTTGCAAGACCTATAACACCTTTTTCTGAAAGAACTCTTTCGTTATTAAAACCGGTTCTGTTAGCAAGACTGCTAAGTGGTAAAAATGTAGCTCTACCAAACTTACCTTTTTTTAAATACTCAATAAGGTTTTTGGCTGTATTTTCTGTGTCAGTAACAATATTCTGAATATTACCTCCAAGAGCTGTTTCAATAGCAATCTCATATTCCTTATCAGTTTTTATAATATCAGCAACAACACCTATAATACCTTTTTGAGATGTTTTGAGTTCCATTACTTTTTTTATACTGTTTCCAAAACCTTCATAACGTTCGGTTATATTTTTAAGAGATTCAAGCTTGCTTGTAAATACATGGAAATTCTGCTCTGTTTTATTAAGTTCAGCACTCATATGCTGTTTTTCTTTATTCTTAGAAGTAATTATTTCCTCTAATTCTTCCTGTTTCTCAGAATTATTAATTATTTCATTATTAATGCCTTCTAATTCATTTTCTAAATCTCTAATAATATTTTCCTGTGCTTCTTTATCACTAGAAGATTTAAGAAGTTTTTGGTTTAATTCGGCTTTTCTTATATGAATCTGTTCAAGCATTGTGTCATATCTTTGTATCTTTGATTTCACTGATGATTTTTCATTTAATAAATCAATGATTTCATTCTTAGAATCCTCAACCTCTTGCACAAGCTCCTGTATTTTCAACGAAATTTCATTTAATTTTTCTAATTCGTCTTTTTTTATCGAATCAGCATTTTTTAATATATCATCTGCCTGATTCTTTTCTACCAATAATCCTTCTTTTTCTTTTATTGTTTTATCAATATTTTCGTTAATAGCATAAATTCTTTCTTTAATATGCTCGTCATTTTGTTTTACAGAGTTTATTTGTTCATTTAGAACCCTGATTTCACCATCAAATTTCTCCTTAAGAATCTCAGTTCTGTTAAGCTCATTTTTCTTTTCTTCTATTTTGAGTGAAATAGCCTCCATTTTAAGCTCCAGGCTCTCAAAATCCTTCTTGATATTTTCATATGTCTCTCTTGCATTATTCAAATCATTATCAGAAATTTCTATTTTTTCATTGATATTATTAAGCTTCTCTCTTATTTCATTTACTTCCAAAAGAAACATGTTTATATCATATTCTTTTAATTCAGACTTAAGAGAAAGATATTTTTTTGCAATCTCTGACTGTTTTTCAAGAGGTTTAACCTGTTTTTCAAGCTCTGATAAAATATCATTTACACGTACAAGATTATTTTGTTCGTCTTCTAATTTTCTCTGTGCTACTATTTTTCTCTTTTTAAATTTAACAATACCTGCAGCCTCATCAAATAATTCTCTTCTTTCTTCCGGTTTTCCTGATAAAATTTTATCAATCTGTCCCTGACCTATAATAGAATAGCCCTCTTTACCAATACCGGTATCATAGAAAAGCTCACTAATATCTTTAAGTCTGCATATAGAACCATTTATAAGATATTCACTCTCACCTGAACGAAACAATCTTCTCGACACAGTAACCTCATCATATTCTATAGGCAACTGATGGTCTGAATTATCTAGTGTTATAGCTACATATGCATAACCAAGCGGTTTTCTGTTCTCCGTTCCTGCAAATATTACATCTTCCATTTTTGCACCACGAAGTTGCTTGATTCTTTGTTCACCAAGCACCCATCTTACCGCATCTGCAACATTACTTTTTCCACTTCCATTTGGTCCTACAATTCCGGTAATACCATTATGAAATTCAAAATTTATTTTGTTAGCAAAGGACTTAAATCCTTGTACCTCTATGTTCTTTAAATACATATCTATAATACCTTCCTGCTTTTTATATCAAGTATAGCTGCATAAGCAGCATTTTGTTGAGCATCTTTTTTAGTTCTACCTGTTCCTTGCCCAATAATACTTCCATCTAAAACAGCCGCCGCCTCAAAGGTTTTATTATGATCCGGTCCGCTCTGAGACAAAATTATATATTCCAGATGATGCGTATTATTTTTTTGCACGAGTTCTTGTAGTGTAGATTTGCAATCATAGAATATACTCTTATTTTCAAAATCATCCAAAATAAATCTGTGTATAAATTTTTTAGCTTCTTCTAATCCTGAATCCAAATATATTGCACCTATAATACTTTCTATAACATCAGCAATTATAGATTCTCTTTGTCTTCCCCCACTTTTTTCTTCACCAAAACCAAGTCTTATAAACTTTCCAAGTCCAATTTCTCTGGCAGCAGTAGCAAGTGCTTTTTCACATACCATACTTGCTCTTGTTTTAGTCATATTACCTTCGTTTTTATTAGGAAACTCTTTATACAAATACTCACTTGTAACAAGCTCCAATACAGCATCTCCTAAAAATTCCATTCTTTCATAGTCCATAATTTTCGAAAGCTTATGGTCATTAATATAAGAGCTATGCGTCAAGGCAACACAAAGCAATTCTTTATTATTAAACTCATAACCTATTTTTCTTTCTAGTAATTCAAAATCTGTAAACATATATAACTCTCCTATTGTTCACAAACCATAAATCAAAGAATTTTCACATAATAGGGAACTTAACTCTTTAAATTTCCTATTATATGAAAAAGCCCCTAAGGGCTTTTCCTTAATTTATAGCTTTTTTAATTTGTTCAACAGCATCATTAACTGATACAATTGATTCAGCAGCTTCCTGCGGAATCTCAATATCAAATTCTTCCTCAATTCCCATAATTATCTGGAATACATCAAGTGAATCAGCGCCTAGATCATCAATAAATGTAGTTTCTAAAGTAACATCCTTCTCCTCAACATTTAAAACTTCTGCAATAATCTTTCTAATTTTTTCAAATTCCATCTTTAAATACTTCCTTTCTATTTATTGCTCGTTAATGATTAACGTTTCTTTGATGTTTTCATTAATTCTTTGCTCTTTGAACTTAATACAATTTAAAATTGAATTGGTTACCTCATTCGCTTTTGAATTACCATGAGTTTTAACCACTAAGCCATTAAGACCCAACAACGGTGCACCACCATACTGTTCCATATCAAAGCTTTTAAGAGTATTTTTAAGTGCAGGCTTTACTAATAACGCTCCTAATTTACTTCTAAGTGATGACATCATTCCTTTTTTTATCTTATGCATCAATGTATTAGCAAGACCCTCATAAAGTTTTAAAATAACATTTCCAACAAATGCCTCACATACAATCACATCAGCATAACCATCAGGAATTTCTCTTGCTTCAATACTACCTATAAAGTTAATATCTGTACAGTTCTTAAGTAATGGATATGTTTCTTTTACAAGTGCATTACCCTTTTCTTCCTCTGCACCGATATTAACAATTGCAACTCTTGGTCTATCTATACCTACTATCTTTTCCATATAAATAGAACCCATTCTTGCAAATTGAACAAGATGTGATGCTCGTGCATCAACGTTTGCTCCACAATCAACCAAAAGAGAGACTCCGTTAGCTGTTGGAATAAGTGGTGCCAAAGGCGGTCTTTCAATACCCTTTATTCTTCCTACAATTAGCTGTCCACCAACTAATATTGCACCCGAACTTCCGGCTGAAACAAAAGCATCAGCTTCTTTATTCTTAACTAAATTCATAGCTACTACTATCGAAGAATCTTTCTTTTTTCTAATGGCATTAACAGGTGGTTCTTCAGTCTCGATAACTTCTGTTGCATTGACAACACTAACCTGTTCCTTATCATACTCATATTTTGTAAGTTCTTTATTAATTATATTTTCATCACCTACTAATATAACCTCGATATCTTTTCTTCCGTTAACAGCATTAATTGCACCCTTAACAATTTCAACAGGGGCATTATCGCCACCCATTGCATCAACTGCAACTCTAGTAATCTCCACTTGCACAACCTAACCTTTCTATATATCTGTTAAAACATCCAATAAATAATATACTAAACCCCCTATATAAAAGTCAATAACTTTTCTATAAAATAAAAAATCCTCTCAGTTTACCTAAGAGGATTAATCATTCAAATTAGTCAACTGAGATGATTTCTTTCTTGTTGTATGAACCACAAGCTTTACATACTCTATGTGGCATCATTAATTCACCACACTTGCTACATTTAACAAGATTTGGAGCAGTCATCTTCCAGTTTGCTCTTCTCTTATCTCTTCTTGCTTTAGAAGTTTTATTCTTTGGACAAATAGACATGGCTTTATCACACCTCCTTAAAATTGTTAAAAATGTCAAGAATCTTCGACATTCTAGGGTCTAATTCATTGGTATCACAATCACAAGACTGTGAATTGAGATTTACCCCACATCTATTACAAATTCCTTTGCAATCATTTTTGCAAAGAACTTTCATAGGTAAATTCACCAAAAGTTCGTTATAAACAAATTTCTCAACATCCAGATAAGTTTCATTTATATATGTTATCTCATCCAGTTGTTCTATTCTGTCTTCATCGGTCAAATTTAAATCAATATCTTTATTAACATCAACTTTAAATTCTCTGGAAATATCTTCAAGACATCTGTCACACGGAAAAATAATAGTAACACTAAAACTTGCATCCATATGAACCTTCTTCTTTCCACAATTACGAAAATCAATAGATACTAAAGATTTATCTGCAATTCTGTTAGAAGTTCGTTTTGTTTGAAATTTTTCCATCTCGATAGGAACATCAAAATGCCCCTTCTTGTCCGATACTGACAAGAATTCAGATAAGTCTAAATTCATTTAAACCCTCTTTTCTAAAACGCACATCGTATATTATACACAGACGTTATTTATTTGTCAACAAAAATGTAAAGTATTTTTACTTTACTATTTAATTAATGCTACAGTTTCCCTTACAATTGCAAGTTCTTCGTTTGTTGGTATAGTACATACTTTAACCTTAGAATCTGCTGTTGTAATAATCATTTCCTCTCCCATAGCCTTAGCATTTGCTTCTTCATCAAGCTTTATTCCTAAATATCCAAGATATTCACAAATCATTGTTCTAATATATGGAGAGTTTTCTCCAACACCTGCTGTAAACACAATAGCATCCACACCATTCATAGCTGCTACATAAGAACCGATGTATTTAGCAACCTTATATGTATATGCCTCAATTGTTTCGATAGCCTTCTCATCGCCATTATCCATAGCCGCTTTTAAATCTCTAAAGTCACTGGAGATACCACCTGATAATCCGTATACACCTGACTCTTTATTGAGCATAGCTATCATTCCACGAATATCTTTATTTTCTTTACCAGCTATAAATTCGATAACACCAGGATCTACATCACCACTTCTGGTTCCCATTATAATACCTTCAAGAGGTGTAAGACCCATACTTGTATCTATACATTTTCCATTAACTACAGCTGATATTGAAGCTCCGTTTCCAAGATGACATACAACAACCTTTGAATTATCTTTATCAAGTCCTGCAACTTCAATAGTCTTTTTTGATACAAAGCTATGACTTGTTCCATGAAAACCATATCTTCTAACGCCATATTTCTCATAATATTCACGTGGAACGGCATACATATATGCTTTAGCAGGCATTGTTCCATGGAAAGCTGTATCAAATACTGCTACATTTGGTACACCCGGCATAGCAGCTTCGCATGCTTCAACACCGATAAGATTTGCAGGATTATGCAATGGTGCAAAATCAAAACATTCTTTGATAACCTTTTTAGCCTCTTCATCCACTATAATTGAATCACTGTAATGCTGTCCTCCGTGAACAACTCTGTGTCCAACTGCAACTATTTCACTAACATCTGAAATAACGCCAGCGTTATCATCCATCAAAGCATCAAGCACAAGCTTGACAGCTATCTCATGATCTTTCATTGGTTGTTCTATAACCAAATTGTCTTTTCCTGTAGGCTTATGTGTAAGTTTCGAACCTTCGATACCGATTCTTTCTACAAGACCTTTTGCTAATACAGACTCGTCTTCTGCATTAAATAACTGATACTTAAGTGATGAACTACCACAATTTAAAACTAAAATCTTCATTTCATTCTCCTATTCTAATATTCTAATATGTAAATTTATTATTACTGCTGTTGAGCCTGAACTGCTGTAATTGCAACTACACCCACAATATCATCTGCATAACAGCCTCTTGATAAATCATTAACAGGCATTGCTATACCCTGTGTAACCGGACCATAAGCTTCTGCTTTAGCAAGTCTCTGAACAAGCTTGTATCCAATATTTCCTGCATCAAGGTTAGGAAATACAAGAGTGTTAGCATGTCCTGCAACTGTACTTCCCGGAGCCTTAGACTCACCCACGCTTGGTACTAATGCTGCATCAAGCTGCATTTCTCCATCTATAGCAACCTCAGGATACATTTCCTTAGCAAGCTTTGTAGCTTCCTGAACCTTTGTTACATCATCATGTTTTGCACTTCCCATTGTTGAATATGACAACATTGCAACCTTAGCCTCTGCACCCACAAGTACTTCAAAGCTTTCTGCAGATGAACCAGCAATTGCTGCAAGTTCTTCTGCTGTTGGATTCTGATTAAGTCCACAATCAGCAAATATAAATGTACCATCTTTTCCACAGTCACAATCCGGTACGGACATAACAAAGAAACTTGATACCAATTTAACTCCCGGTTTAGTCTTAATAATCTGAAGACAAGGTCTTAACGTGTTAGCTGTTGAATGACATGCACCTGATACAGCGCCATCTGCATCTCCTGCCTTACACATAAGACATGCATAATACATATAATCCTTCTCCATTGTTTCCTTAGCAAGTTCAGGTGTCATTCCTTTATTCTTTCTAAGTTCAACAAATAAATCAATATATTTCTGTTTGTTAGGATCATTGAATGGATCAACTATTTTTGCTCCGGTAATGTCAAATCCTTTACCATATTCTTCAATCTCTTCCTTTGTACCGATAATAATCAAATTAGCGATACCTTCTTTTAAAATCTTTTCAGCTGCTTCAAATGTTCTTTTATCCATTGATTCCGGAAGAACAATAGTCTTCTTATCAGCTTTTGCTCTTGTTTTGATTTCATCAATAAATGCCATTTTAATTACTCCTTTCATCTGTACACGTACTAATCATTGCACACTGTTTACATTATACCCCTAATATATTTAGTTCTCAAGATATTTTCTCACTTTAAATTGAATAAATTTTAATACAGTGTTAAAATAATATATACATAATAGTATTTTATAACACATATGCCCTGATACTACGAAGAAATTGCCTTCGTAAATTTCTTCAATTGGTTCTTGCGCGTAAACACTTCGGAACGGAGGTTAATATGAGTATTGTTGGTATAATAGCAGAATTCAACCCATTTCACAATGGTCACAAATATATGATTGAGCAGGCAAAGAAGATAACAGGTGCTACTAATGTAGTTGTTGTTATGAGCGGCAACTACGTTCAAAGAGGTACTCCTGCTATTTGTAATAAGCATGTACGTACAAAGATGGCTATTGAATCAGGATGTGATGTTGTAATTGAACTTCCGGTTGTTTATAGCTGTGGTAGTGCAAAATATTTTGCCGAAGGGGCTATTAACCTTCTTGATTCACTTGGTTGTATTGACTATATTGCTTTTGGTTCAGAATATTCAGATTCCGAATATTTAACTCATATTGCTGATATTTTATCAAAAGAACCGATTTATTTTAAAGAAAGACTTAATCATTACCTAAAAAACGGATTTTCCTATCCTTATTCAAGAGAAAATGCCTTATACGACTATTTACTTAGCACTGACAAAGATTATAACGAGAATTCTTTTAGAAATGTAATGTCATCTCCTAATTGTATTCTTGCAATTGAATATATGTGTGCAATAAAGAAATTTGATTCTAAAATCAAACCAGTTCCAATTACAAGAGTTAAAGCTTCATATCATCAACTGACAATACAGGATGATATATGCTCTGCTACAGCTCTTAGGTATATAATGAATAAATTTGATAATATTATCGAAGCAAGAAACACTATTCCTAATTCTGTATACACTATACTTAAAGAAGAGTACAATAAATCTTTGCCAATATACGAAGACGATTTTTCTTCAATGCTTGGTTATGCAATCATATACAATAAAGAGGATTTACAGGATTATTATGATTTTTCATTAACATTTGCAAACAGAGTCAGAAACTTATCTGATAAATATTCTTCATTTACTGATTTCTCATCTGTTTTAACAACAAAAAACGTTACAGGAACATATGTTAATCGTTGTCTTACTCATTTAATTCTTGGAATCAAAGATTCATTTGTTAAACGAGTTATGTCCGAAGGTTTTAACTTCTATATTAGAATATTAGGCTTTAACAAGAGCAACAGTGAAGTGTTGAATCACATAAAAACCAATTCAAAACTCCCTGTAATTACAAAGATATCTAATTCCTATGAACAACTTCCGATTATCGGAAAGCAATTATTAGATATAAATATAAGAGCTGACGAAATTTATCGTTATATTCAGAACATTAAATTCAAAAGTAATATTTCAAACGAATACAAACAGGGACTTTATATTAAAAAATAAGCAGATTGTCAGGTTTATCCATAACAATCTGCTTAGATAAATTATTTTAATTGATATACATAATCAGACATCCTCGCAACTTCATCAGAATGTGTAACCAAAATTATACATTTGCCCGCATTGGCAAGCTCTCTTAAAATAGTTAAGATTTCTTTTTGAGTTTCTGAATCAAGATTGCCCGTTGGTTCGTCTGCAAGAATTATTTCAGGGTCATATGATAAAGCTCTTGCAATAGCAACTCTTTGTTGTTGACCACCTGATAATTTAAGAACTCTTCTATTTGATTCTTCTTTACTTAAACCAACTCTCTCTAACAGTTCGTATGCCACCTTCTTTTTATCCTTAATTTTCTTCGACGAAATATCCATTGATAATACTACATTTTCCAAAGCTGTTAATTTGGTAAGCAAGTTATATGCCTGAAACACAACACCTACATACTTACTTCTGTATTCATATTTATTAGTATCTTTCATATTTTTATCATCATAATATATCTCACCGGAAGTTGGCTTTGCCAGACCTGATAATACAGATAGCAATGTGGTTTTTCCTGCTCCTGACTTTCCAACTATAGAATATATGTGTCCTTTTTCAAATTCATATGAAATATTTTTTAACACCTGTTTTTTGTCATATGCAAAACATATATTTTCAATCTTTAATATTGACATATCCACTTCTCCTCTAATCTCTATTTGATAATATATTTAATGGGTCATATCTCATAACAAATACAATTGACGCAACACTTGCCACCAATGCAAGAAATACACCTATCCCTAAAAGTTGCATAAGTACAGTTATATCTGTAGCTGAAGACACCTCTGAAATATATTCTGTTGCTTTTCCTCTAAATCCTGAATCTCCTTTATCAAAATTCATTTGTGGCATGTTATCCGGCATATTTCCCATCATATTTCCCGGTACTCTACCAAAAGACTGCTCCATTCCACTCTCTTTTGAATCTGCTGCTTCAATCTGAGATTTAAGTAATGAATTAGTAACAGGAACTGATGTAGTAGCACCAATAATTCCACCTATAGTTACTGCAATCACAGTAACAACCATAGTTTCTAACATAAACTGAATAGAAACCTTCCACTTCTTCATACCAATAGCTGTTAGTACACCAACCTCGTATTTTCTTTCTCTTACACTAAACACATTAAGTACAACTAATACTATTGCACCAATAGCAAGCACTACAATAAGAAAATACAATGCCATTTCACTTAAGTTATCAAGTGGTACAACACTCTGCTCATATTCAGAAATATCGCTTGAGGATACCACATATTCCTCAGCAAGTCCCATATCATACACTTCTATTGTAAAATCATTATATTCATCTACTGTTGCGAACACATATGTACCTGATACCTGTTCAGGCATTGCTGTTGTCGTTTCCATTCCTGTATTTTCATCTGTAGAAATTGTTGCATTTTCTTCCGACTTTGTAGTTATACTTTTAAGTGCATTATAGCTCAAATATATCTGATTCGCAGGATCACTACTCAAAGAAAAACCAAACATTCTATCTCCCGATGTTACTGTAGACTGTGAATTAGCATATATACCTACAATTGTTAATTCATATGTTTCTTCTTCATCATTAGGATTAGTAACTTTTATTTTATCCCCTACAGACAGGTCATTATATACAGCAAGTTCTTCCGAAACGACACAATCTAAACTATCAGTACCTTCTTCAAACATATTTCCATCTGTTATACTACTAGTACCATTGATAAAGTCTGTCATAGCACTATCAGTGCTATATCCAATTACAGTAAAATCTCCCTGGCTACCCATCGAACCAATAGTAAATCCTTTTCCTGGTTTCATCATTCCTGACATATCTCCAAACTCATCAGAAAATCCGTTATCGTTTGATTCGGTCTCATCTGTTTCTTCCGAAGTATCAACAGCTTCAAACTCTTCACTACCATTCATTGATACCGTTAAGGTGTAATAAAAATCTTTTACATTATCATTATCTGCATATGTAAGCATCTCATCCACCGATAATCCCTGCATATTTTTCATGCTTTCAGAAAATTTTGATTTATCAAAACCTCCCGAACCACTTGAATCAGGTCGCATATCATTCATAATTGAATTTCTATCAAAAGAAATCTGCGCCGTTATCGTCATATTATCAAGTGCATCATCCTTAGCCTTGCTTGCCGCCTGTCTAATTGATAGTCCTAAACAAGCTGATACAGAAATAGCCAAGACAATTATTCCTATTAAAACATTTCTCCCCTTTGACCTAAATATACTTTTTATTGCGTTTTTTATAACGTACATAAAAAAACATCCAATTATTTTTTTCAGTTGAAATATTAAATCTAAAATTTGTTAAAATTTTGTATTAAATGTGAAAATTTTGTGTTCTTGTTTTCAAAATAAAAACACCTCAAATGTCAAACTCATCAAATTTAACATTCAAGGTGTAGTCTCATCCTGAAATTTTACCTCTTCATTCTATAATCTTATTAATCAATAGTACATCTTTTATTCATAAAAACTATAGCAACAATAGCGGAAAATACTAATAACAAATACAAAAATGTATATCCAGCCTCTCCACTTACAACATCTGCATCTGCTCTATTATCCGTTTCTAATTCATTTGTAGTTTCTCCAATATACTCTGTATCATTTTCATCCAAAACAGCTTCTTTATCTGTTTCATCTTTGTTCAATCCATCATTATTATCTGAAGAATCTTCCTTATCATCATCCTGTTCTAATTTCGTTTCAGTTTCTTTATTCTCAGAATTAGATTCTTTTTCAGTTTCTTTAGTCTCAGTTGTAGACTCTGTTTCCTTAGACTCTTCTTTTGTTGATTCTTCTAGTTTATCCGGATCAGGTGCATTACATAAAAAACATTTCCCATCAACAAATCTATGTACATCCGGAGTCATTGTTCCTGCATCTGTCACCGTATCCGTAGCTTCACAATGGTCACATATTGCCGTCTTGGTTCCGTCTGATACACAGGTTGCATTATTATCTGAGGTATAGGTTGTAAAGCTATGTACATCCGGAGTCATCGTTCCTGCATCTGTTATCGTATCCGTAGCTTCACAATGGTCACATTTTGCCGTCTTGGTTCCATCCGCTACACAGGTTGCATTATTATCTGAGGTATAGGTTGTAAAGCTATGTACACCCGG
>JAFQLS010000026.1 GCA_017396555.1 Lachnospiraceae bacterium
AGTTACATTATAACATGTAGCGGAGAGAAAGTGGTTGTCGGTAGCCACTTTTTTTCTTTTTACAGAAAATTAGCGGAGGCTGTGACTTGATTTATCACAGCCTCCGCTGTTATGGACTATCTATTTTCCGACAGCCCCTTCGATATGTTTGAAAATTATTCAGTTACTTCTTCAACCTCAGCGGCATCTTCAACTGCTGGTTCTTCAGCAAAAGCTTCAAGATTCAATGTGTTATACATATCCTCGTAAATAGCACCTTTAACATTTGAATGTTCATTAATAGCGTCGATGCTAGAGTATACTTTATCGTATGTTGCGCGAGAAGAGTTAACTAAGTCATCAATGTTATTAATTCCCTGTCTTGATTCATCAATAGATGAACAAATAGAGAGATATACTTCGTTAATCTCATTAGCAGATGTTTTTACCTTATTTACAATATCATATGTAACATCAACGTTTGCACTGCTGTTAACAACGGCATCCTTAGATGACTGAATTGACTCATTTAATTCAACAGTACTGCTTTCAACACTCTTTATACTACGTTCAACATCGTCTGTTAATTTCTTGATTTCATCAGATAATTGTCTTACCTGATCTGCAACGATTGCAAAACCTTTACCGGCTTCACCGGCTCTTGCAGCTTCAATGGATGCGTTAAGAGAAAGAAGGTTGGTCTGGTTTGCAACAGCAACAATACCGGTCATACATTTTTTGATGTCATCTACTGCAAGCTGAAGTGCATCAAATGTCTGGTTCATTGTCTCATAGCTTTCAACTGCCTGCTTTGAACTATCTTTTAATACATCAATTTCAGTCTGAGCTTCTGATACTGAGTTGATAATATTATCTTTAACATTCTGGAAATTAGATGCAATATCAGCAGTGTTATTAATAGATTCATGTGATGTCTCGATAGCGCCTGTAAGATTATCAACATCCGACATAACCTCGTTGAAACTATCTTTAATACTGGTTATCTCTGAACTTATTGCAGATTCAGCAGCTAAAATCTCATTATATTTTGTGTTAATATACTGAGTATCTACTGCATTTGTCTCCTCTTTTGGAGTAGAAACCTCAACTGGAACAGATGCAACAGGCTTTTTTTCTTTTTTCTTAAATAAACTCATAAATGTCCTCCTGATTTGGTTTGTTTTTATTTGTTTCGTTTCCGAACAAGTAGATTGTGGTTATTATAACATATATATATATAAATTTCCATTTTTTTTTATGAAATATTTACAAAGAAATTGAAAAAATGACAATAAATACTATGGTTTGACAAGGATATACATAGATGTTATAATCGTAATGATTTTTTGAAATAAAAATATAATATAAAATTAGAAGAGAGTACACTATGAAAAAGAGAAATTTAGTAATTGTTGGATTAATGGCATGTTGTATTTTTACAGGATGTGGAAGTGGTAATTCAGATGTAAAGGATACCACTAAAGAAGTTGTTACTGAGGCAACAGAAGATACATCCGAAACAACAACGCAGAAAGAAACAGAAGAGACATCAGAGAGTACATCAAATGAAAGTGACGAGGATACATCAGAGACAACTAACGAGGTTGAAGAATCTACAACAGAAGCAAATGAGAATGATTCAACTGAAAAGGATGCAGAAGAAGGAAATATAACAGGAATACAGGCTGACATAGTTACGACAAACTATGCAGGAGATACTCTTGTTGCCAGTGATTTTTCTGTAAAACTTGTAAAAGAAGACGGAACAGTTATCAACAGTCCTAATGGTTGGAGTGCATCACCACTCAAATTAAAAGAGGGTGAAAATAAAATTACTGTAAAATATGAGGAATATAGTACTGTAATAACATATACAGCTACAAAGAAACCGGAAGGTGTTACATCAGAGGGAGAAGTTGGACCTCTTGTTAGTGTTAATCCGGATGCATTTGCAGTTAGTGGTTCATCAGTACTTGGTGAAACACCGGATATGGGTCAGGAATATCTTGATAAAATAGTTTTCCTGGGCGACAGCAGAACATATAGTTACAAGTTTTATGAAGTATTATCGGGTGGAAAGAATACAACACAGGTTTGGACTCCTAGAAGTGGGACTATGACTCTCGCATCACAGGGATACGCAATGATTTATTATCCGGAAACGGGAACAGATATTACTATTAGAGATGCAGTAAAATTAAAACAGCCTGAATATATGGTTATAGGACTTGGAACAAATGGAGTTTCATTTATGACAGAAGAATCTTTTAAGGCAGAATATAGGGCACTTATAAATGATATAAAGAGGATAAGTCCTAATACAAAGGTTATGATTAATTCTATTTTCCCTGTAGCTAATTATTATGAAAGATTAGATTTGATTAATAATAAGAAGATTGCTGAAGCAAATCAATGGCTTGTTGAGGTGGCTGAGGAAACAGGAGCTAAGTATCTTAATACAGCGGAAGTTCTTGTGGATGAGCAGGGATGGTTAAATATTAATTATGATAATGGTGGTGGAGCAACTCATCTTAATAAATTAGGTGATGAAATAGTAATGCAATATATAAGGACACATGGATATAAATAGTGATTGGAGAGATAATAATGAGAAAGAATAAATTGCTTAAGTTAATTATTGTAGGCTGTATTACAGTTTTTGCCCTTACGGCATGTGGAGGTAAAAACGAATCTTCAGAAGAAAATACAAGTACTACTGAGGAAGCTAAAGAGGTTTCAATTAACATCAAAGAATTTGCACAGAATTATGCAGGTTCAAGAACAGATGTAAGTCTTGTTGAGATGACAGAGGATTATGTGAAGGGTATGCTTAGTTTTGATGTAACTAAGGTATCTGAATATACGGTATATGTTGACGCATCAGGAACAACAGTGGATGAATTTGGCGTGTTTAAGGCAAATGAAGGCGAAGGTGAAGAGGTTGCCAAATTATTAGAAACATATCTTGATATGAGACTTGATACATGGATGGATGAATATATGCCTGAACAGAAACCTAATGTTGAAAATGCAGTTGTAAAGAATATAGGAGATTACTATATTTATATGATTTTAAGTGATAGTGAAAGAGAAACATTTGTTTCGAATATTGAAGAAGCAGCAAAATAGAGGTAAAAGATTATGGTATTTTCAAGTATAATTTTTATGTATTTATATTTGCCGATAACCTTGATAGTGTACTTTTTAACACCAGCCAGATATAGAAACATCTGGCTGTTTCTTGTGAATATAGTATTCTATGGTTGGGGCGAGCCGATATACATTTTACTTATGTTCTTTTCGATTACAGTTAACTATATAGTCGGAATTATGGTAGGTAAGTATAAGGATAGCAATAAGAAGCGGGCTAAAACTTACCTGATAGTTGGTATTATTATTAATTTAGCTTTATTGTTATTCTTTAAGTATTTTGATTTTATTATAGAGAGTTTATCAGCGATTCCGTTTTTATCAGGATTAGAACCACTTGGTATCTCTCTTCCTATAGGTATCTCATTCTATACATTCCAGGCGATGTCGTATCCGATTGACGTATATTGGGGAAATACTACATCGCAGAAGAGTTATCTTAATTTTGCAACTTATGTAGCGCTTTTTCCACAGCTTATTGCCGGTCCTATAGTTCGTTATAAAGATGTGGCAGCAGAACTTGAACAGAGAGTGGTCAATTCTGAAAGAGTTGCAAAGGGTATAAGAAGATTTTGTGTAGGTCTTGCAAAGAAGGTATTACTTGCAAATAGTATAGGTCAGCTATGGGATGTATATAATACTATGCCAATAAGCGAAATGAGTGTGGCAGGGGCATGGCTTGGAGCACTTGCTTATACATTTCAGATATATTTTGATTTCTCAGGATATTCAGATATGGCTATTGGACTTGGTGAAATGTTAGGCTTTAAATTCCTTGAAAATTTCAACTATCCATATATTTCCAAGAGCATAACAGAATTCTGGAGAAGATGGCACATTTCTTTGAGTACATGGTTCAGAGATTATATTTATATACCACTTGGAGGTAACAGAAAGGGTATTAAACGACAGATTATTAATATCTTGATTGTATGGTCAGTTACAGGATTGTGGCACGGTGCGAGCTGGAATTTTGTTTTCTGGGGTTTGTACTATGGATTACTTTTGATGGTAGAGAAGCTTTTCCTATATAAATGGTTACAGAAGATACCTGCAATTTTTTCGCACATTTATACATTACTCCTTGTAATAGGAGGATGGATGTTGTTTGCGATTGAAGATAGTAGCAGATTGTTTAAATATTTAGGAACAATGTTTGCTGTTAACGGAGCAGATTTAATATCTTCGCAGGCTGTTTATTGCTTTAGGAATTATGCTGTTTTATTTATTGCTCTTATTATTGCAAGTATGCCGGTTGGTAAATTTATTTATGGCAAAATGAATGACAAGGTAAAAAATATTTTTGCACCTATTGCAATTGCAGCGGTACTTATAATATGTACAGCATATCTTGTTGACAGTACCTATAATCCATTTTTATATTTTAGATTCTAAGAGGGTTGATAAAAATGAAAAAGATTTCGGATTTAATTCAAATAGTAATATTTTCAGCTATGATTGTTGGATTTATGATTGTGATGTTTGTTCTTCCTGACAAGGATTTTTCGGAGCAGGAAAACAGGGTTCTTAGTGGTGCGCCTGAGATTACATTTGAAGGCTTTAAATCAGCACAGTTAATGAAAGATATTGAATCATATATGACTGACCAGTTTCCACTTAGAGATAGCTGGATAAGTATGAAATCATATTCTGAAAAAATTATTGGAAAAACAGAAAATAACGGAGCATTTTTCTGCAAAGAGGATACTTTGATTAGTAAATTTAATGCACCGGATAAGGAATTGCTGGATACTAATATTAATGCTATTAATTCATTTGTAAAAAGCACTGATGTTCCAGTGTATTTTTCATTAATACCAGGTGCGGTTAGTGTATGGGAAGAAAAACTTCCAAAAAATGCGCAAAACTATAACCAAAAGGCATTGATAGAAGAGTTATATTCAAAGGTTGAATGTGATACGGTTGATAATTATGAGGTTCTTGATGCTCATGATGATGAGTACATTTATTACAGAACAGACCATCATTGGACAACGCTTGGTGCGTATTATGGTTATACTGCGGTGGCGGATGCGTTAGGATTTGAACCTGTAGATATAAAAGAGTATAAGAAAACAACCGTTAGTGATGAATTTTACGGAACGATTTATTCATCTTCGGGTGTAAGGTGGGTAGAGCCGGATGAAATTGATATGTATATTCCGGCTGAGAATAAAAAAGCAGAGAAAATCGTAGGCGAAAATAGTATTGAGAGAGAATTTTATAATTATGCTATGCTTGAAGAAAAGGATAAATATACATTTTTCTTGAGTGAAAAGGGTGGAATCACACCTTTATTAAAGCTTACATCAGATTGTGATAACGGAAAGAAGCTTCTGATTATTAGAGATTCATATAGTGATTGCCAGGTACCTTTTCTTACTGAACATTATTCAGAAATATATCTGATGGACTTAAGATTATATAAGTTAGGTGTTAATAATTTTATTGAGAATAACGATATAGACGCAGTACTTATTAATTATTCGGTGGCGAATTTTAGTGAGGATGAAAATATTAAGGTATGGCTTGGAAACAACTAGAAAAGGGGATGGAATTATGAGTGAAAAAAAATACAAATATGATGCATTTATAAGTTACAGACATACAGAGCTTGATAAATATGTGGCAGAAAAAATTCATAAATATTTAGAAGAGTTTAAATTGCCTAAGAGCATTAAAAGCAGAAAAGATTTAAAAAAGACTAAAATTGAGAGAGTTTTCCGAGATAAAGAGGAGCTTACTATAACAGATAATCTTGAAGATCCTATTGTTCAGGCTCTTAAGCAGTCAGAATACTTAATCGTAATATGCTCTCCACGCATAAAAGAATCGATATGGTGTCGTAAGGAAATTGAAAAATTCATCAGCTTCCATGGCAGAAATAAGGTTCTTACGGTGTTGATTGAAGGTGAACCACAGGAATCATTTCCAGATGAATTGCTATTTGAAGAGAGTTTAATAGTAGAAAATGGTATAGAAACTATACATCGCAAGGCAGTTGAACCTTTGGCAGCAGATATAAGAGGAAAATCAAAAAGTCAGATGTGCAAGCTTTTAAAGACGGAACTTTTAAGAGTTATTGCACCTATATTTGGACTTGAGTATGATGATTTGCGTCAAAGACACAGAGAACGCAGAATTAAAAAGATTCTTACGGCGACAGTATCTGCAGCAATACTTGGTCTGGCTATTGGTATTGGCGGAATTGCAAGTGCTTTGATAATTAATAGCCAGAAAGAAAAGCTTTTAAATAATCAGGCGGACAATCTTGCTAAAGAGTCCTTACAGTATTTTGAACAGGACAGAAGAACGGATGCATTAAAATCAGCGTATGCTGCTGTTACAGAATTTGAAGGAATAAAGATGCCATACACATCTAACGGAGAATATGCACTTACTCAGGCATTAAGAATCTATGATGTTGGAGGAATATATAGGTCTGGCAAACAGTTTGAAGCTTCTGCTAATATATTCGAAATGAAGCTTTCACCATCTAAGAAATATGTAATAGCCTTTGACAGAACTATGGGTGCAAATGTGTGGGATGTAACATCAGGAAAGCTTCTGATGAAACTGGAAGATATACAAGCATTTAGTGTATGGAATATTCTAGTGGAATTTGTAGATGATTCCAGAATTATGTACCTTGACAGTAATGGAAAAATTAAGATAGTGGATTTTATTAATCAAAAAGAAGAATTTGCTATTGATGACGCGGAATATGTTTTATCTGTAAAGAGCGATGATGCAGGAAAATATATTGCAGTTGCATGGAATGAGAAGATTGAAATATATGATGCCTCTAATGGAGAATGTATCCATAAAATAGAAATACAAGAAGGTACAAGTCTTGATTCTAATATTGTATGGTGTGAAGAAAAATTATTCTATGTAGAGGAAGGTTCATCAGAGAACGTTATTAAGGCGGTTGATATCAATTCAAAGAAAGCGTTTGAAATTGAATGTGAATATAATAGAATTGCTCAAATAGTAAGTGCCGGCGAAGACATTTATATATTAGCTGAATGCGTGGGCAGCTTAGTTGAAAATGAACTTTATGCTGCTGTTGCTATTGATAAGAATGGTAATTTTAATTGGGAAACTGTATATGAAGATGTTCCATTTTCTGAAATTAATATCATAGAAAATGAAGGGGAACAAATTGTACTTATAAATAGCCATAATGAAATTGTTGGTTTGGATACAAATACCGGTGGTGCCATTTTACAAGAAAGTGTATCAGAAGGTATAGCGGATATTGCGATAGGTTCAGGGGGCTTTGTTCAGATTATAAGTATGTCAGGTGAAATTATCGGTTATTATGCATTTTCGGGAGAAATGTATGGTATGAACTACCTGTTCGAATGTAATATTGATGAAATTAATCAATTAGAAACATGTCAGGATGGTTTGATTCTTTTACCTATCTCTTCTAATTACCTGATTAAATATGAAAAAATAAACAACGAAGATAAAAAGGAATTCGAAGGCAATGTAGATAAATTGATTGAAGAAAGTACCTTTGATGAAGAGGTAACTATTGAAATTGATAATTCTGAGTTGATTGATAGTTTAATATATACTGAAGATAAGAAGATTGCATTTATTACATATCTGGATATGAGTATGGATATCTATGATGTAGTTAATAAAAAAGTTATTAATTCTATAAATCAGGTGGATTGCGCTCCATCAAGGATATTTGGAGAGGATAAGGACGGAAATATATATATCGCAAGTGATGCTTGTGGATATTGTTTCGATAAGGATTACAACCTATTATGGAAGATAAATAACTTAGTATATGTGGATGTGGAAAAGAATATGTTGATAATTGCTGATTCGGAAAGCGTATGTTGGGAAGTTCCAATTTATTCTTTTGAGGAATTACTTGATAAGGCAGAAAAGGAAATTAAGTAAGCATTGTTAATAGTATAAGGAGTTGAAACTTTTATATGAATGAAGCTACAAGTTGGGATTTTACATTAGCGAACTACAATGCAGTCTGGGCATTTTTGGTACAGTTTGGCTTGCTATTACTTTTCTTGATGGCAGGAAATATATTACGTCGTAAGGTAAAATGGTTTAGAACCGGACAAGTTCCGTCTGCACTCTTAGGCGGAGTTATGTTATTGCTTGTGAATTTGCTTTCAAAGCAATTCGGAGGAGTGTTAGTTGATACTCAGATGATGCAGGTTATAACTTATCATTGCCTTGCTATTGGATTTGCGGCAATGAGTTTGAAATCGGAAAAGAGTACACACAAGACTAATCCGGTTCAGGTAATAGAATTTGGTGCTTTACAGGGAGCAACATATATGTTGCAGGCATTTGTAGGATTAGGAATCACCTTGTTATTATTCTTTTTAACCAAAAATGGAAATAAAGTTATTTCTTATGTATGCGGTTTGTTAATTCCTTTGGCATTTGGCCAGGGACCGGGAAATGCACTTAACTGGGATATCAATTTTACTAATACACCAGCGGCACAGTTTCAGGGAAATGGAAGCTTTGGATTATCACTTGCATCAATTGGTTTTGTTGTGGCATCCGTTTTGGGTGTTATATATATTAATATTTATAAAAAACGCGGAAGTTTATTTATTAGACACGGAAGACCTGTTGATGAGACAATGTTTTATAATACATCAGAACGTCAGGAGATTCCTGATAACGAATCAGTAGATAAGCTCACATTGCAGGCAGGATTTGTTGCACTTGCATATACACTTTCTTTTGGTTTTATGTGTTTTGCAGGAAGTTTATCGAATTTTGCTAATAGTATTGCATGGGGCTTTAATTTCTTGTGGGCTTCTCTTGCAGCAATGCTTATTAAGTTTATAGTAAAACATTTGCATAGAACAGATTTAATGACTCGTGAATATATAAATAATTATCAGATGGACAGAATCTCAGGATTTTCATTTGACCTTATGATTGTAGCGGGTGTTACAGCGATTAAAATTGATGATATTAAGGACTACATTCTTCCGATTGTAATTCTAAGTATTGTTGGCGCATTGGTTACTTATGTTTATATAAGAAAGGTTGCCAAGGAGTGCTTCAAAGGATTTGAGCATGAATTTTTCCTGATGAGTTTTGGAACAATGACAGGTACAGCATCTAATGGTATGATTATGATGAAGGAAATTGATCCGGGACTTCGTACTCCAACTTCAAGCTTATATATTCTTTCAAATTTCCCGGCAATGGCAATGATAGCTCCATTGCTATTTACACTTGGATTTGCAAGTAAATCATTGACTAATGCATTGATTTCATTTGGATTATATTTTGTATTATGGCTTGGTTATTCTATATATTTGTTTAGGAGAAGAATATTTAAAAAGAAATATAAGGATTCTCCTGTTGTTGTCTGGAAAGATAAAGAATAAAGAGGAAGAAGTTATGAAAATAACAAGGATTATTATAATTGGTATGGTATTAGTACTGTGTGTGTCATGTGCGAAGGAAGATAATAAGAATGTTAATGTGACAACAACAGTTCCTAAGACAACCACAAAGGAAAATATAACAGAAGAGCCCGCAACAAAGGAGACTACAACAGAGAAACCTATAACGGAGAAGACTACAACAGAGGAAATGACAACAGAAGAACTTACAACAGAGGAAGTAACAACAGCCAAACCAACAGAGGAGTCAGTAACTATACCGGATGTGAGTGGTAAAGAGGGTGTTGGCATAGAGTATTTGCTTAATAAAGATGCTCCTCTTGTAGTAATAGATGCAGGACATCAGGGTAAACAAAATACTGACAAAGAGCCAGTGGGACCGGGCGCAAGTGAGTTGAAAACAAAGGTAACATCAGGTACGGCAGGTCAGTGGACAGGGTTGGCAGAATATGAGCTTAATCTAATTGTTTCGATGAAATTAAGAGATAGATTGCTTGATGAGGGTTATAACGTTATCATGATTAGAGAAACTCATGATGTTGACATAAGTAATGCTGAGAGAGCTGTGATTGCTAATAATGCAGGTGCAGATATATTTATCAGAATTCACGTTAACAGCTGGACAGATTCATCATATAAAGGAATTTTGACTGTGTCGCCTACGGCAGCAAATCCATATTGCAGTGAAATTTATGCAGATAGCCGCCGTTTATCTGATTTGGTTGTAAATTCGATGTCAGAGGCTACTGGGGCAAATAACAGAGGTGTGATGGAAACTGATACAATGAGTGGCATTAACTGGTGTGAAGTTCCGGTTACGATAGTTGAAATGGGATTTATGAGTAATGAGGAAGAGGACAGGCTTATGGCAACAGCTGATTATCAGGATAAGCTGGTTGAAGGAATGGTTATTGGAATTAATAAGTATTTTCAGTGAGAATAATAGGATATTAAGCTAAGGTCAAAACACCTTGGCTTTTTACTTTGACCGTTTTTTTGGACTTATGTTTTGATAAACTTATCAGAACAGAAATATTTTGGACCTAAAAAGGAAAAGTAGCATAATATTAAACAAGCGAGGTGAAATAATGTATTTAGATAGGTTTGTATTACCAATAGAAAACGAAGAATATATGATATTAAAACGGATGTCAGAAAATGGTGGAATGTACGGATATATTGATAACATATACCCATGTGGTTTATTTGCTGAAAAACAATTACATGAGATTAATTTTGATAAGATCACGATTTTGTATGGTGGCAATGGTTCAGGGAAAAGTACGTTATTAAATCTTATTGCGAATAAGCTGGAGTTGAACCGTATTGCGCCATTTAATTCGTCGGAATTGTTTAGTGCTTATACAAGTAATTGCGAGTATGAATTAGGTTATGATGAAGAGGGCTTTAAGCAAAAGATACCAAATGGAAGTAGAATAATTACTAGTGATGATGTGTTTGATTATATGCTTACTGTAAGGACTAATAATGCGGACATTGCAGAAAATATTGAAGAAGCTAAAGATGAGTGGGTAAATTTAAAATTTGGTAAAACTGTAAAGTTTAACGGAATGGAGGATTATGAAGGTCTGAGGATGCAAGTTTTAGCAAGGCAAAAGAATTTGTCCAGACGAGCATTTATTAAAAGAACTGTTGGTGAGGAAGTTAAACTTAATAGCAATGGGGAAACAGCGTTGGAGTATTTCGATACAAAAATCAAGAACGATACATTATATTGTCTTGATGAACCGGAAAATAGTCTATCACCTAGATTGCAGATTGAATTGGTACAAATGCTTGAAAGGATGGCAAGATATTGTGGATGTCAATTTATTATAGCAACACATTCTCCGTTTCTTTTATCAATGAATGGGGCAAGAATCTATGATTTAGATGAAAGGCCTGTAGATATTAAAAAATGGTGGGAGTTGGAGAATCCGAAGATTTATTTTGATTTTTTTAATAAGCATAGGAATTTATTTGAGGATGATTAAATGTAGCAAATCTTAGCCTAATATGTGGTATAATAACATTATCTATATTTTAGTGAGGTATTTATGAGAATATTAGTGGATGGGGATGCATGTCCTGTTGTAAAGGAAATTGAAGAAATAGCAATGAAATATAATGTTCACGTAATCGTTTTTGCAGATACTGCACATGTTATAAGCTCGGATTATTGCGAGGTCAAGGTGGTGGATAAAGGTCCGGATGCAGTTGATTTTGCGATTATGTCGGTATGTAAAGAGGGTGACATTGTTGTTACTCAGGATTACGGAGTTGCAGCAATGGCATTAGGAAAGAAGGCAAGGGTGATTCACCAAAGTGGAATAGAATATACGGATAAAAATATCGACAGGCTGTTAATGGATAGATACATAGCTAAGAAGGAACGTGCAAAAGGTATAAATAGAGTAAAAAGTGAACCTATGGACAAGGTTACAGGTGATTTTGTAGAGAATTTTACAAAAATGATTGAGGATGTTAACAACGGAGAATTGAGAAATGGATTTGTGGGAGAGTAGTGGGAATTATACATTATCAACAAAACAGGACGAATACGACATTAATCGTTTCGTCCTGTATGTTTTATATAAGCTTTACAAATTCCTCTGCAGGCATTGGTTTGTAGAAATAATAGCCCTGAATCATATCGCAACCAACGGCTTGTAGAAATTCTAATTGTTCCTTTTCTTCCACGCCTTCTGCTACAACCTTCGCTCCCATAGCATGTGCGAGGCTTATTATATGGCTGATGATAGCTTTTGTTTTAGAATGATTGTCAATTTTTTGGATGAATCCCATATCTAATTTGATGATATCAAAATCATAAAATTCTAAGGTGGAAAGAGAAGACATTCCACTTCCGAAATCATCCAGCATAACAGATAAATTTAATTTCTGCATTTCCTCTAAAAAGCTAAAAGCACCATCGTCAAGTGTAGCATATGCAGATTCTGTGATTTCAAGCTTTAGCATTTCTGAAACATTTTCTTGATTTTTCAGCTTTTGCTTTAGTAATTCCATTATGTTGGTATCGTAAAAATCCACTCGAGACAAATTAACTGAACAAGGAATGCTCTTTTTACCGTTTTTTAATTGCTCGGTATTTAAATCTAAAATACTGTTAATCATAAAACTGGCTATTTTTGAAGTGAGCCCTTCCTTTTCAAAGACAGGAATAAACTGTCCGGGAGAAATGATTCCCCTTTCTGAATGATTCCATCGCACGAGAGCTTCCGCACTGACAATTTCATACGTCTTAGCATCTACTATTGGTTGGTAATATGCCATAAATTCACCTTTTTTGAGAGCAGAATCCAATTCAGAAACGTAAAATCTCTGATTTAAGTACTCCTGACTTAACTGCTCATTGCACATTGCATACGGAATACTTTGATTGTTAGAAATAGATTTCTCTGCAATTTTTGCACGGTCAAGCATATGTGGTACTGTTTTGGTATGGTCGTAAATGTTATACACGCCACAACGTATCTGGTACGACAGACGTTTGTTATTTTCTGTATAACATTTATGACAAAACTGGTTCATACTGTCATCGGTTATATTTGATGTCTTTGTAAATATAGCAAAATGGTCGCTTTCCAGCCTTCCTATCAGTATCGGATTGAGTTCTTTAATAATACTGGCACGTACCTGAAATATTATCATATCGCTGGCTTGTGTTCCAAGAATATCGTTTATAGCTTTGAAACCTTTAATATTAGTATAAATAACA
>JAFQLS010000027.1 GCA_017396555.1 Lachnospiraceae bacterium
AGAAGAGTCAGGTATTCTCTACAGCAGCAGATAACCAGAGTGCAGTTGATATTAATGTATTACAGGGTGAAAGACAGTTTGCTAAGGATAATAAGAGTCTTGGACAGTTCAGACTTGATGGTATTCCACCGGCAAGAAGAGGTGTTCCACAGATTGAAGTAACATTTGATATAGATGCAAATGGTATTGTAAATGTATCAGCTAAAGATCTTGGTACAGGTAAGGAACAACACATTACAATTACAGCAGGCTCTAATATGTCTGATTCAGATATCGAAAAGGCTGTTAAGGAAGCAGCTGAATTCGAGGCACAGGATAAGAAACGTAAGGAAGCTATTGACGCAAGAAATGATGCGGATTCAATGGTGTTCCAGACAGAAAAGGCACTTGAAGAGGTTGGTGATAAGCTTGATGCAAATGAAAAAGCAGCAGTTGAAGCAGACCTTAATGCTTTAAAGGAACTTATTGCAAGTACAAATCCGGAGGATATGACAGAAGCTCAGGTAGCAGACATTAAGGCTGCACAGGAGAAGTTAATGCAGGGTGCTCAGCAGTTATTTGCTAAGATGTATGAGCAGACTCAGGGAGCAGGAGCAGGTCCTGACATGGGAGCAGCACAGGACATGGGTCAGAGTGCAGCAGATGACGGCGTTGTAGATGGCGATTATAAAGAGGTATAGTTGATTGTTAAGTCGGCAGGGATGAGTCTCTGTCGACTTAAAGAGTTATAACAGAATGGAGAAAATCATGGCGGATAAAAGAGATTATTACGAGGTATTAGGCGTAGATAAAAACGCAGATGATGCCGCGTTAAAAAGAGCATATAGAGTTCTTGCTAAGAAATATCATCCTGATACTAATCCGGGAAATGCAGAGGCAGAAGCAAAGTTCAAAGAGGCATCAGAAGCTTATGCCGTTTTAAGTGATCCGGATAAGAGAAGACAGTACGACCAATTTGGTCATGCTGCATTTGATGGCGGCGCAGGTGGAGGCGGCGCAGGTGGTTTTGAGTTTAACTTTGATGATATGGGCGATTTATTTGGCGGAATGTTTGGTGATTTCTTCGGAGGAGGAAGAAGACGTCAGAATAATGGACCACAAAAGGGAGCAAATCTTAGAACCAGTGTCAGAGTAACATTTGAAGAAGCGGTATTTGGTTGTGATAAGGAAATTGAACTTACACTTAAGGAAGAGTGTGGTACATGTAAAGGAAGTGGCGCTAAGCCCGGAACTACACCTGAGACATGTTCAAAATGTGGTGGTAAAGGTCAGGTCGTATACACACAGCAATCATTATTTGGAATGGTTAGAAATGTTCAGGCTTGTCCTGATTGTAATGGAACAGGTAAGGTTATTAAGGATAAATGTACTGAATGTTATGGAACAGGATATAAGAGTGTTCGCAAACGAATCTCTGTTACTGTACCGGCAGGTATAGAAGGCGGACAGCAGATTCGTATAAGAGATAAGGGTGAACCGGGTATAAACGGTGGACCTAGAGGTGATTTGTTAGTTGAAGTTGTTGTATCAAGACATCCTGTTTTTGAGAGAAGAGATTATAACCTATATTCAAATTCTCATATATCATTTGCACAGGCGGCACTTGGTGGAGATATAAGAATTAAAACGATTGACGGAGATGTATTATTCAATATTAAGCCAGGAACACAGACGGATACTAAGATAAGACTTAAGGGTAAGGGTGTACCTACACTTAGAAATAAGCAGGTAAGAGGAGACCATTATGTAACGCTTGTAGTTAAGGTGCCGGAAAAACTTAATTCTGAGCAGAAGGAAGCATTAAGGGCATTTGACGACGCAATGGGTGGCACACTTAATGAAAATTCTGAGGGTAAGGAAAACAAAGATTCTAAAAAGAAAAAAGGCATTTTTGATAAAGTAAAGGATGTTTTTGATTAATCTTAGATTGGAGTAGTAATGAAGTGGAATAAATACACAATAGAGACAACAACTCAGGCAGAGGAAATAGTTACCTATATATTATCTGAGCTTGGAATAACAAATGTTGAAATAGAAGACAAAAAACCTCTTAGCGAGGCTGACAAAAAGAAAATGTTTGTTGATATTTTGCCTGATATAGAAGATGATGGAAAGGCTTATGTAAGCCTTTATCTTGAGTTGTCAGATGACGGAAATGATTCTTTTGATGAAATTATTGAAAATATTGAATCAGAGCTTAAGTCTATGTCTGAATTTACAGATATGGGAAGTCTTAAGATAACTCAGTCTGTTACAGAGGATGAAGACTGGATAAATAACTGGAAAGCGTATTTTAAACCGTTTTATATTGATGACATATTGATAAAGCCTACTTGGGAAGAACTTCCTAAAGAGAACAATTATAGTATGTATATTGATATAGATCCGGGGATTGCATTTGGAACAGGTATGCATGAAACGACCAGATTATGTATAAGACAGCTTAGAAAGTATGTAAATGGTGACATTAATCTGTTAGATGTAGGTTGTGGAAGTGGAATATTATCAATAATAGGACTTAAGCTTGGAGCATGCAGAGCCACAGCTATAGATATTGACCCTGATGCAACCAAGGCAACACTTGAAAATGCAGAAGTTAATGGTATAGATATGTCTACATATACTGTTTTTGATGGAAATATTTTAGAAGATAAAGAAATACAAGACAAAACAGGATATGAGTGTTATGATATAGTTGTTGCCAATATATTAGCAGATGTAATTATTCCTCTTCAAAAGATTATTGCGCCTCATATGAAGAAGGATGCAATTCTTATAACTTCCGGTATTATTAATACTAAGGAAGAGGAAGTTAAGAGTGCAATCGAGGCAAATGATGAACTGGAAATAAAAGAGATTACAAGAGATGGCGACTGGGTTTCTATTACAGCATATAAGAAATAGAATGAGCGATTCCTACGCGTAAACGCTTCGGAATGAGAGGTAAATATGCATCATTTTTTTGTAACACCGGAGTGTGTAAATGATGAAAATATAATAATTAGTGGCAGTGATGTCAATCATATTAAGAATGTTCTTCGCATGAAACAGGGTGAAGAACTTCTTGTAAGTGATGGACAAGGTAAAGACTATCTTTGTGAAATAGCTTCTGTAGACAGTGAGCAGGTTATTGCCAGGATAATTGATGGTGAGTATGGCGGTACTGAGCTTAAAACTAAATTTTATTTATTTCAGGGTATGCCAAAGAGCGATAAAATGGAACTGATTATTCAGAAGGCTGTGGAGCTTGGATGCTTTGAGATAATTCCGGTTCAGACTAAGCGAAGTATAGTTAAGTTGGATAAGAAGAAAGAAGAATCGAAGCTTAAGAGATGGAATGCTATTTCTGAGAGTGCCGCAAAGCAATCAAGAAGAAGCATAGTTCCGGAAGTTAAGCCTGTTATGACATTTAAGGAAGCTGTTGAATATGCAAAGGCTTTCGATGTCAATCTCATTCCGTATGAAAATTTCAAGGGAATGAGGGAAACAAAAGAAGCCATTTCAAAGGTAAGTTCAGAGCAAAGAGTAGGAATATTCATTGGCCCGGAGGGTGGCTTTGAAGAAAGTGAAGTTGATTTGGCAGTAGATAATGATGTATTGAGAATCTCTCTTGGGAAAAGGATTCTTAGAACGGAAACAGCAGGTATGACAATTTTATCTGTATTAATGTTCAAGCTTGAAGGAGAACAGGACTAATGAAAGTGTATTTAGATAATTCTGCAACAACAAAGGTATTGGATAGTGTTAGAGATATTATGGTTAAGACTATGCAGGAGGATTATGGTAATCCGTCATCTATGCATCTTGTAGGAATGTATGCAGAAAATTATGTTAAAGAAGCGAAGAATATAATAGCTTCGGCATTAAAAGTAGATACGAAGGAAATTTATTTCACTTCGGGCGGAACAGAATCTAATAATATGACTATTATAGGAAGTGCGATGGCAAATAAGAGAGCAGGAATGCATATTATTACATCGGCTATCGAACATCCGTCTGTATCAAATACTATGAAGTATTTGGAAGAACAGGGTTTTGAAGTGACCAGGATAGGCGTTGATTCAGAAGGAATTATTAATCTTGATGAGCTTCAAAATGCATTAAGAGAGGATACAATTTTAGTATCTGTTATGTATGTAAATAATGAGATAGGTTCAGTTCAGCCTATATCGGAAATCAGTAAAATTATCAAGAATTATAATCATTCAATTTTATTTCATGTGGATGCTATTCAGGCATTTGGTAAATTGGAAATATATCCCAGAAGACTTGGTGTTGATATGATGTCAGTGAGCGGACATAAGATACATGGACCAAAGGGTTCGGGATTTGTATATATAAAGGATAAAACAAAAATAAAACCTATTATACATGGTGGAGGACAGCAAAATGCCATGCGTTCAGGAACAGAAAATGTACCAGGGATAGCTGGTATAGGACAGGCAGTAGCTGATGTATATTCTAATCTTAGAGAAAATTCAGACAAAATGATGAAGATGAAGAATTACTTTATAGATGAGATAACAAAACTAGAGGGTGTAAGTGTTAATTCCGGTAAGGATGAGAAATTTGCACCGCATATTATTAGTGTAAGTGTGGACGGTGTAAGAAGCGAGGTGTTATTACACGCTTTGGAAGAAAAGGGAATATACATTTCGGCAGGAAGTGCATGTTCATCAAATAAGCCGGCGGTGAGCGAAACACTTAAAGCAATTGGTCTTCCTAAAAATTTACTTGATTCTACAGTAAGGTTTAGTTTATCATCATTTACAACAAAGGAAGAATTAGATTATGCAATAGAAGCTATGAAAGAAATGCTTGCTAAGTTAAGAATATATATAAGAAAGTAGGACGGATAAATGAATAATATGTTTAAAGCATTTTTAATTAAATATGCAGAAATAGGTGTAAAGGGAAAAAACAGATATATATTTGAGGATGCACTTGTAAGTCAGATTAATAATGCTCTTAAGGGAGTTGACGGAAAATTTACTGTGCAAAAGACAACAGGAAGAATATATGTGCAGGCGGAATCTGAATATGATTATGATGAAGCTATAACAGCACTTAAGAGGGTGTTTGGTGTATCCGGTATATGTCCGCTTTTGCAGGTTGAGGATACAGGCTTTGAAGACTTGTGCAAAACTGTTATAGAATATATGGATAAAATGTATCCTGATAAAAATACAACCTTCAAGGTGTTTTCAAGAAGAGCAAGAAAGAACTACCCACGTTCATCACAGGAAATTAATATGGATATGGGAGAGGCGATTTTAAATGCATTTCCTGAAATAAGAGTAGATGTTCATAATCCTAAAATCAGTCTAAATATAGAAGTTAGAGAGAAAATAAATATTTATTCGGAAATAATCCCGGGACCTGGTGGAATGCCAATTGGAACAGCAGGAAAAGCAATGCTTCTTTTGTCAGGAGGAATAGATAGTCCGGTTGCCGGCTACATGATAGCTAAGAGAGGTGTTCAGCTTGAGGCTACATATTTCCATGCTCCGCCATATACAAGTGAGAGAGCAAAGCAGAAGGTGGTTGACCTTGCTAAGCTAGTGGCTAAATACTCAGGACCGATTAAATTAAATATAGTTAATTTTACAGATATCCAGTTATATATATATGATAAATGTCCTCATGATGAATTAACAATAATTATGAGAAGATATATGATGAGAATTGCCGAGCATTTTGCTAAGGAATCAGGATGTCTTGGACTTATAACAGGTGAAAGTATCGGTCAGGTAGCGAGTCAGACAATGCAAAGTCTAGCTGCAACTAATGAGGTATGTACAATTCCGGTGTATCGTCCGGTAATAGCATTTGATAAACAGGATATTGTTGATATAGCTTGTAAAATTGATACATATGAGACTTCAATTTTACCATTTGAGGATTGTTGTACAATATTCGTTGCAAAACATCCTGTAACAAAGCCTAATCTTAAGGTGATTAATGCTTCTGAAAGAAAATTAGAAGAAAAGATTGATGAGCTGTTAAAGAAAGCTATAGAATCAGTAGAAATTATAATTGCAGAATAAAAAAAGAGGATGAGATAATTCTCATCCTCTTAAAATATAAAAATTAACTTATGTTCATTATGCTTCAACTATGTAAGGCTTAAGTACTTCAAGAATTTCATCAATCTTGTCTTCAGCATGGATGTTTAAGTCGATAGCCTTTGTAAGGTCTAAGCTGAATACGCCCATGATAGACTTTGCATCAACTACATATCTTCCTGATACTAAATCGAAATCAGAATCAAATTTTGTGATTTCGCTAACGAAAGAATTAACCTTTGGAATTGAGTTTAAGTTGATTTTTACAGTTTTCATAAATACAACCTCCTAGTTATTTTTTTGATTATTTAGCAAGATATGTTAAATCCTACTATCACACATATAGTACAGTTTAAAAAAGTAAAAGTCAATCATTTTTTGAAAAAACATATAAAGAAAGGGAAAATTAAATGAAAAGTAATGCTAAAAAAGTCGCTCTTCATAATCTTGGCTGTAAGGTAAATTCATACGAAACAGATGCTATGGCAAAGCTTCTTGAGGAGGCGGGATATGAGTTGATGGAATTTGAGCCGGGCGCTGATATATATATAATCAATACCTGTACTGTTACAAATATTGCAGACAGAAAATCAAGACAGATGCTTCATAAGGCTAAGAAAATGAATCCCGATGCAGTTGTAATCGCTGTTGGCTGTTATGTGCAGGCAGCAGGAGAGGAATTAAAGCAGGATGAGGCTATAGATATAATTGTAGGAAATAACAGAAAACATAGTATTGTAGATGTAATAAATAATTATTTTGAAAGTAAAGAGGCAGACTCCATAATTGATATAGCTAATGAGAAGTCTTATGAAGCTGCATTTAGTATAGAAAAATCAAATGATAGGATGAGGGCATTTATCAAAATTCAGGACGGATGCAATCAGTTTTGCAGTTATTGTATAATTCCGTATGCCAGAGGAAGAATAAGAAGCAGAAAAATGGATGATATGCTTAAAGAGGTTAAGGCTCTTGCAAAAAATGGATTTAAAGAAATTGTCTTAACAGGAATTCACTTAAGTTCCTATGGTAAAGATTTTGAAGAGGAAAACGTTACACTTTTAGATGCTATTTTAGAATGTGCAAGGGTTGAGGGAATAGAAAGGATAAGACTTGGTTCACTAGAGCCGGGGATAATTACAAGAGAATTTATTGAGGCTCTTAGCAAAGAAAAGAAGTTTTGTCCTCATTTTCATTTGTCATTACAAAGTGGTTGCAATGAAACTCTTAAAAGAATGAACAGGAAGTATACAACAGAAGAGTATTATGAAAAATGTTGTATTATTAGAGAGTATTTTCCGTTTGCGGCAATTACAACTGATGTTATTGTAGGATTTCCACAGGAAACAGAGGAAGAATTCCAAAAGACAAAGGAATTTTTGGAAAAGGTTGATTTTGCCGAAATGCATATTTTTAAATATTCTAAGAGAAATGGAACCGTGGCTGCAAAAATGTCACAACAGGTAGATGATAGAATTAAGAATGAAAGAAGTAATCAGCTTATTGAGCTTGGAGATAAAATGCATAAGGAATTTGTGAAGCAATTCATAGGAAAGGATATAGAAGTTCTTATTGAAGAAAAAATAACCATCAACAATGAAGATTATTACACAGGCTATACAAAGGAATATGTCAAAGGTGTGATTTTGGCTGATGGAATTGGGGATAAGTATAATTCAATTGTGACATTTATGGGTAAACAAATTATAGTTGATGAAAGGACAAAAGAAGAAATTTTACTTGCCGAAATATAAAATTTGTATTAGAATGGTATTACAGTTTTGTACGTGAAGCAGAAAGGTATGAAGAGATATGAGTAATTTAAGTAATACACAGTATTTTAAGGCACAAACAGAAAATATTCTTGACGTATCTGAAGTATTAGAGCATGTTTATAAGGCTTTAGTTGAAAAGGGATATAATCCGGTTAATCAGATTGTAGGGTATATTATGTCAGGTGATCCAACATATATTACAAGTCATAATAATGCCAGAAGTCTTATTATGAAGGTAGAACGTGATGAATTAATTGAGGAAGCTTTGGGATATTATATTGACAATAAGCTTAAATAGAGTCGGAAAGTTAGGTGCGTGTATGAGAATAATGGGCTTGGATTATGGCTCAAAGACTGTGGGTATAGCTGTTAGCGATACCTTGTTAATTACTGCGCAAAGTGTGGAAATTATACGAAGAGAATCTGAAAATAAATTGCGTAAAACTCTTGCCAGAATAGAACAATTGATAAAAGAATATGACGTGAATGAACTTGTGCTTGGTTTGCCTAAGAATATGAATAACTCTGAGGGTGTCAGAGTAGAAAAAACCAGAGAATTTAAAGAAATGTTAGAGAGACGTACAGGGCTCAAGGTGGTTTTTTGGGATGAAAGATTAACAACTGTAGCTGCTGACAGGGCTATGATGGAAGCTGGAATCAGACGTGAGGAGAGAAAGAATTACGTCGATAAGATTGCAGCCACCTTTATTTTACAAGGATATTTGGATTCATTAAAAAAATAACTATAAGAAAGAGGTAAAAAGTATGGAAAATAAAATTAAATTTACAGACGAAGATGGAATGGAAGTTGAATTTACCGTAATAGAACAGACAAAGATTAATGGAAAAAATTATTTACTGGTTGCAGAGGAAGACGAATCAGATGAAGATGAAACAATTGCTTATATTCTTAAAGACGTATCAGGAGAACAGGATGCGGAAGCTTTATATGAGATGGTTGAAGATGATATGGAATTAGATTCTGTTTCTAAGATATTTGAAGAATTACTTGGAGAAGATGAAGCATTAGTATAGAAAGGGAGGATAATTAATGAGAACTGTTGTGAATAAAAACAGTAAAAGTAAGGTGAAAATAATTCCGCTTGGCGGATTAGAGCAGATTGGTATGAATATTACTGCTTTTGAATATGAAGAAAGTATATTTGTTGTGGATTGTGGTCTGGCATTTCCGGATGACCAGATGCTTGGTATAGACCTTGTTATTCCGGATGTGACCTACCTTAAGGATAATATAGAAAAAGTAAAAGGATTTGTAATAACTCATGGACATGAGGATCACATAGGAGCTCTTCCGTATATTTTAAAGGACATTCAGGTTCCGATATATGGAACGTTACTAACTATGGGGATTATTGAAGGAAAGCTCAAGGAACATAATATGCTTAGGACTGTAAAACGTAAGGTGGTAAAATACGGTCAGTGTATTAATCTTGGAGATTTCAGGATAGAATTTATAAAAGTTAATCATAGCATTGCCGATGCTGCGGCACTTGCAATATATACACCGGCGGGTGTTATTGTTCATACAGGTGATTTTAAAATAGATTATACACCTGTATTTGGTGACCCGACAGATTTGACAAGATTTGGCGAACTTGGTAAAAAGGGAGTCCTTGCATTACTTGCTGATAGCACTAATGTAATGCGCCCGGGATTTACTATGTCTGAGAAAACAGTAGGTAAAACATTTGATCATATTTTTGCTGAACATACAGACAGAAGAATTATTGTTGCAACTTTTGCTTCAAATGTCGACAGAGTGCAACAGATTATTAATTCCGCATATCAATACGGACGCAAGGTTGTTATTGAAGGAAGAAGCATGGTTAATGTAATAAACACAGCAGATGAGCTTGGTTATATTAACATTCCGGAACATACACTTATTGATATAGAAGAAATGAAGAATTATCCTGATGAAAAAATTGTTATGATTACAACAGGAAGTCAGGGTGAATCGATGGCTGCATTATCAAGAATGGCTGCATCTATTCACCGCAAGGTAACAATTAAGCCGGGGGATACAGTAATACTTAGCTCCACACCTATTCCGGGCAATGAAAAAGCAGTATCAAGGGTTATTAATGAGTTATCAATGAAAGGTGCTAATGTAATCTTTCAGGATACTCATGTATCAGGACATGCATGTCAGGAAGAAATAAAGCTTATCTATTCACTTCTTAAGCCAAAGTATTCTGTCCCTGTTCATGGTGAATACAGACATTTAAAGACTCATGCAGAGTTGGCAATGCAGATGGGGATACCGAAGGAAAATACATTTATTTTAGCCTCGGGAGATGTGCTTGAGTTATCGGATGAATCGGCAAGAGTTGTAGAACAGGTTCCGGTAGGAAGCATACTTGTTGATGGTCTTGGTGTAGGAGACGTTGGTAACATCGTATTAAGAGACAGACAGAATCTTGCTGAAAACGGAATAATAATTGTAGTTATGACACTTGAAAAATATAGTAATCAGTTACTTGCCGGACCTGATATTGTTACGAGAGGTTTTGTATATGTAAGAGAATCAGAAAATCTTATAGACGAAGCAAAACAGGTTGTAGATGATGCTGTTATGGATTGTCTTGATAATCATATATCGGATTGGGGTAAACTCAAAATGGTTGTTAAGGAGTCATTAAGTGATTATCTTTGGAAGAAAATGAAAAGAAATCCTATGATTTTACCAATTATAATGGAAGTTGAGTAACTTTAGGAGGATACAATATGTATGAAATTAAAGCTAGAGCACGAGATTTGTCGTCAAGCATACTTAGAAGTAAGGAATATCGTAGCTATATAGAAAACTATGAAGAGATAAAAAATGATGAATTTCTTATGGTCAGATTGAACGGCTTAAGAAAAAAACGTTTTGGATTACAGTATAATGACGGTTCTAATATGAAACAGCATATGGATGAATTGTATAATGAATTCAGAGATGTTTATGAAAATGATAAGGCAAGAAGATTCTTGGATTCGGAGATGGCTTTATGTAGAATGCTTCAAAAGGTTAACCGTGCGGTTTTGACTGATTTAGAAATGAATCTAGACTTTTTGTAAATTACAAGGTATAATATCCATTGGTTATTAATGTACAGAATGGAGATATTTATGGTTTTAAAGAAAATATCAAAGGGAATTCTTGGTATATCTTTTAGAATGGTTGTATATATCGCTATAATAGCTCTTGTGTATGAACTGGCTACGTTTGGTTTTGAAACAGGAGAAAAGATATTTACTGATAAAGGTTATAAAGAAGCACCGGGAAAAAATATATCAGTGACAGTAAGTGATTCCATGTCCACTATGGAGGTTGGAGAATTGCTTGAGGAAAAGGGTATTATTGAAGATAAATATATCTTCTGTATTCAGTCGTTCTTGTATGAAGCTGATTTTAAAAGTGGAAAATACAAATTAAATACATCATTAAGTCCGGAGGATATTATTAATGTTTTATCCACAGAGGCGAGTGAAGGAGAATAATGTCAATATGATAGTGAATGAAAGAATAGTGACATATATTCATTCATTAGAGAGAGATAATAGTCAGGTGTGTATGGAGATTGAAGAATATGCCCACCGGACAGATGTGCCGATTATCCGTAAAGAAATGGAAAGCTTTTTAAAAGTGATGCTTACCATCAAGAAACCAGCAAAAGTGTTGGAGCTTGGAACTGCTATTGGATATTCGGCTATTTTAATGAGTGAATGTATTCCGGAGGGAAGCACAATTACAACAATAGAAAATTATGAGAAAAGAATACCGATAGCAAGGGAAAATATTAGAAAAGCAGGAAAAGAGGATGTAATAACCCTGCTTGAGGGTGATGCTCTGGAGATAATTCCAAAGCTTAAGGACAAATTTGATTTTGTATTTATGGATGCAGCAAAAGGACAGTATATTAATTTTCTTCCTTTGGTATTAAAGGTTATGAATAAGGATGGTATTCTTATAGCTGATAATGTGCTACAGGATGGAGACTTGATAGAATCAAGGTTTGGAATAGAGAGAAGAAATAGAACAATTCACTCAAGAATGAGAGAGTATATGTATACGGTCAAAAATATGCCTGAATTAGAGACAACGATTGTTCCTATAGGCGATGGTATAACTGTTAGTGTTTTGAAAGGATGATAGATATGAAAAAGCCTGAATTACTTGTGCCGGCAAGCAGTCTTGAGGTGTTGAAGACAGCGGTAATATTTGGTGCGGATGCGGTATATATAGGTGGAGAAGCATTTGGATTAAGAGCAAAGGCAAAGAACTTTTCAAGAGATGATATGATTGAAGGAATTGCATTTGCGCATGAACATAATGTAAAGGTGTATGTGACGGCAAATATTTTGGCTCATAACAGCGATCTTGAGGGTGTCAGGAAATATTTTGAGGAATTAAAAGAAATAAAGCCGGATGCGTTAATTATAGCTGATCCTGCAATTTTTACTATAGCAAAAGAGGTTCTTCCTGAAATGGAGCTTCATATAAGTACACAGGCAAATAATACAAACTATGGTACTTATAATTTTTGGTATAATCTTGGAGCTAAAAGGGTTGTATCTGCAAGAGAATTGTCTCTTGAAGAGATAAAAGAAATAAGAGCAAATATCCCTGAAGATATGGAAATAGAATCATTTATGCATGGTGCTATGTGCATATCGTATTCAGGAAGATGTCTGCTTAGCAGCTTTATGGCGGGAAGAGATGCGAATCAGGGTGCGTGTACACATCCTTGCAGATGGAAATATGCGTTGGTCGAAGAATCAAGACCTGGCGAGTATATGCCGGTATATGAAAATGAAAGAGGAACATATATTTTTAATTCTAAGGATTTATGTATGATTGAACATATACCGGAATTGTTAGAAGCCGGAATAGACAGCTTTAAAGTAGAAGGAAGAATGAAGACGGCACTATATGTTGCAACTGTAGCAAGAACCTATAGGATGGCAATAGATGATTGTCTTAAAGATGTGGAAGTATATAAGAGCAGAATTCCTTTTTACAAGGCTGAAATTGCTAAATGCACTTACAGACAATATACAACAGGATTCTTTTTTGGCAAGCCTGATGAAAATACACAGATTTATGATAACAACACATATGTAAAGGAATATACATATCTTGGTATTGTAAATGAAATTAAAGATGGTTTGTGTAAAATTGAACAAAAAAACAAGTTTTGTGTTGGCGAAGAAATGGAAATTATGAAACCTAATGGAGAAAATGTAATGGTTTCTGTTGAGGCGATTTATGATGAAGAGGGAAATGAGCGTGACAGTGCACCTCATCCTAAAGAGATTTTATACGTTAAATTATCAAAATCCGCATCAGTATATGATATTTTAAGAAGAAAAGAAAATAATTAATATGGAAAGGCACATTAAAGGTGTTTGGTACATAAAGTGTATTAAATATTCTTTGAGGTGCCTTTCTTTGAAAACATTTCCGAAACCACTTACATTAGAAGAGGAAAAAATATATTTGGATAAGTATAAAGAAGGAGATAAAAATGCAAGGGATATTCTTATAGAAAGAAATCTAAGATTAGTTGCACATATTGCAAAAAAATATAATCAGGTTGACAGAGATATGGAGGAATTAATATCTGTTGGAACTATAGGTCTTATAAAAGCTATTAATTCTTTTAATGGAAGTAAAGGGAATAAATTGGTTACTTATGCTTCTAAATGTATAGATAATGAAATATTAATGATGATGAGAAATGAAAAAAAGAGACAAAGAGATGTATCTTTGTATGAGCCTGTTGGAACTGACAGAGAAGGTAATGAAATAAATTTGCTTGATATTATTGAGAATAATGAAAAAGATATGAGTGAGGAGTATGCAAAAAAGGAAGATATCAAATGGTTATATACAAAAATAGATGAGGTTCTTACAAATAGAGAGAAAAGCATAATTGTTATGAGGTATGGATTGTATGGTGGAACTGAATTCACCCAGCGTGAGGTTGCAAAAATACTTAATATCAGCAGAAGTTATGTTAGCAGAATTGAAAAGAAAGCTATTCAAATATTAAGAAATTGTGCAAAATGTTCATAAATATGAATAAAAAAAGAACAAATTTGATTGATATTGATAAAAAAAGCTTTATTTATTGTCGAATTAGTGATAGAATATAATTTATTAGAGAAAAAAGAGGTTGGTAGTATGGCTAGTATGAAGAAGATTCGTATAGGAGATGTACTGATTGAAAAGGGGCTTATTACCCAGGAACAATTAGAATCTGCTCTTACGGAACAAAAGAATAAAGGCAACAAGCTTGGTGAAACTCTTGTTGAGATGGGACTCGTGAGTGAAGACGATATTATTGATGTGTTGTGCGAGAAGCTTGGTGTTGAATATGTTGATTTGAGACGTATTAAGATTGATGAGTCGGTTGTAAAACTTATAAAAGAAGATTACATGAAGAAAAACTGTCTGATTCCTATAGGATATGACCCGTTGGCTCCTAATATATTAAGAGTTGCGATGGCTGATCCTATGGATATTATGGCTATTGATGATATTGCAATCATTACTAATCTTCAGGTTGAGCCGGTGATTAGTTCGAAGACTCAGATTAATGCACAGTTGGACAAGCTTTTTGGTGCTAAAAATGCCATGGAAGCGGCTGAGCAATATAAGAAGGAACGTGAAAAAGATAAGATTGCCATTAACAGTGTGGATGAAGAAGCTAACAAAGGAAAGGAAGAAATTGAAAATTCTCCTATTGTACAGTTAGTTAATACAATCCTTGAGCAGGCTGTAAGAAGAAGAGCCAGTGATATACATATAGAAGCTTTGGAATTTGAAGTTAGAGTCAGATATAGAATTGATGGTTCGTTAGTTCAGGTTATGAATTATGATATAGATTTATTAACTGCTATTGTAGCCAGAATTAAGATTATTGGTGGAATGGATATTTCTGAAAAGAGAAAACCACAGGATGGTCGTATTGCTATTACGGTAGACAGAAAGGATTACGATGTCCGTGTATCTGTTCTTCCTACGGTTCACGGCGAGAAGGTCGTTATGCGTATGACCAGCAAGGAAGGTCTTACAAAAGATAAGAAGAATCTTGGATTTAGTGATGAAGAGATGACTAAGTTTGAACGTATTCTTAAAAATCCTCATGGTATCATCCTTGTAACAGGTCCTACAGGTAGTGGTAAGTCTACTACACTTTATACAGCCCTAAGTGAACTTAACACAGAAGATGTTAATATTATTACCGTAGAAGATCCGGTCGAAGCTGACCTTGATGGTATTAATCAGGTTCATGTTAACGCAAAGGCTGGACTTACATTTGCAAGTGCTCTTAGATCTATCCTTCGTCAGGATCCGGATATCATTATGATCGGTGAAATTCGAGATGGTGAGACTGCGGATATAGCTGTAAAAGCGGCTATCACAGGACACTTGGTTGTTAGTACGTTGCATACTAACGGTACAGCCAGTACGGTAACGCGTCTTATTGATATGGGTATTGAGGATTACCTTATCGGTGATTCACTCGTAGGTGTTATCGCACAGCGACTTGTAAGACGTCTTTGTACGGATTGTAAAAAGGCGAAATTTGCAGAACCGGAAGAAAAACGTCTTCTTGGTGTAAATGAAATGGAAGATTTACTTATATATGAGCCTTGTGGTTGTGATGCCTGCAATGGTACAGGCTATATGGGACGTATCGGTGTATATGAAATTATGCAGGTTACTCCCGGACTTAGAATTAAGATATCTTCCGGAGCTAATGCTAACCAGATAAAGGAACAGGCAATGTCGGAAGGAATGCGTACTCTTAAAGATGGTGCGATAAGACTGTGTCTTGATGGTATTACATCATTTAAGGAAGCATTGAAGATTGCATACGAGGCAGAGTAATAAGAAATAGGAGGAAATAATAATGATAACAATTGAAGAAATACTTATAGAGGCAGCTAATCATAAAGCGTCCGATGTACATATTACCGTAGGTGTGCCACCTAAGATGAGAGTTAATGGAGCTCTTATCAGTATGGATTTTCCGAGATTAGGACCGGAAGATACAGATGAGATAATAGATTCCTTTTTGGATAGAAGACATAAGGAAGTATATAATGAGAAAGGTGAGGTTGACTTTTCGATTTCTATTCCGCAGATTGGTCGATACCGTGTTAACGTATTCCGTCAGAGAGGTTCTGCGGCAGCGGCACTCAGAGTTGTAGGAACACAGATTCCTAATCCGGATGATTTGGGTGTGCCATATGCGGTTCAGGAATTACATAAAAAGAAGAGGGGACTGGTACTTGTAACAGGTCCTACAGGTAGTGGTAAATCTACTACACTTGCTTCTATTATAGATTTGGTGAATACTAATACTAATAATCATGTTGTTACTTTGGAAGATCCTATAGAATATCTTCATTCACATAAGAACTCGATGGTTAACCAAAGAGAAATAGGTTTGGATTCTATGTCGTATGCGAATGCACTTAGAGCAGTACTTCGTGAGGATCCGGATGTTATTCTTGTAGGTGAGATGCGAGACCTTGAGACGATTTCTATTGCTGTTACGGCGGCTGAAACAGGTCACTTGGTATTTTCTACATTGCATACAATTGGTGCGGCAGCAACTATCGATCGTGTGATTGACGTATTTCCGCCACATCAGCAGCAACAGATAAGAATTCAGCTTGCCATGGTATTAGAGGGAGTTATATCTCAGCAGTTAATTCCTACTATGGATAAGAGACGAAGAGTTGCGGCTTTTGAAGTAATGATGACTAATCCGGCTATTAAGAACCTTATTCGTGAGAACAAGACATATCAGATAGGTACGCAGATTCAGACTAATCGTAAGCTTGGTATGATTACGATGGATGATGCTATTTATGATTTGTATAGAAGAGGCGAGATTAGTGGTGAAAGTGCACTTAATTATGCGCAGGATCAGTTGAGTATGGATAAGAAACTTAAGGGATTGGTGTAAAAAATTTTACAAAAATGTTAATTTTGGTAAAAAAAATAGGAAATTATTACTATATATGATATAATCCAATAGAGGGAGAGAGGAGTGCGAAAATGCCTAATTTTAAGTATACCGCTTACGACAGTAAGGGTAAAGAAATCAAAGGAACGATTGAAGCGAGCGATATGCAGGAAGCTTCGAAGAAGATTAAAGCCGAAGGTAACACACCGATATCGGTTAATGAAGAAGGATTACTTGATAAAGATTTGAACATAAGCTTTGGAGGCAAGAAAGTAAAGGTTCGAGATTTGTCAGTATTCTGTAGACAGTTTGTAAGTATAGTAAGATCTGGTGTAGCTATTGTAGATGCTCTTGAGATGTTGGCTATGCAGACCGAGAATCCTAATTTGCAGGGAGCTATACAGGATGTTATGACATCAGTGCAAAAGGGTGATACTCTTGCTAATAGTATGAGACTGAGAAAAGATGTATTTCCTAATCTTCTTATTACAATGGTTGAAGCGGGTGAAGCTTCCGGTAGTTTGGAGATAGCTTTTGACAGAATGGGTACACAGTTTGAAAAGGATGCAAAATTAAAGGGTATGATGAAAAAAGCCCTTATGTATCCGATAGCGATTATGGTTGTAGTTATAGTTGTAGTTATAGCAATGATGATGTTCGTTATTCCTACGTTTGCGGATATGTATGCGGATATGGGGCAGGAATTGCCACTTATTACCAGAATGGTAGTCGGACTTAGTAACTTTCTTATTGATAACTGGTTACTTTGTCTTATAGGAGTGTTTGCTATTGCAGCAGGATATAAAGTGTTTGCAAGAACTACATTTGGTTCTTATCTGATAGCGGATATTTCGAGAAAAGTACCGGTGTTTGGTGTTTTAACAGTTAAGTCTGCGAGTGCCTCGTTTGCAAGAACACTTTCAACATTGGTTGCAGCAGGTGTGTCTATGATGGATGCTCTTGAGATTACGGCTAAGACTATGACTAATTTGAGATTTAGAGATGCGGTTATGGAAGCAAAGGAAAAGGTGGCACAGGGTCGTCCTTTATCAGAACCGCTTAAAGCCAGTGGAATATTTCCACCTATGATAGTACATATGATTGGTATCGGTGAAGAAACCGGTAATATGGAGCATATGCTTGATACGGCAGCTTCTTATTATGAAGAGGAAGTGGAGAATACTACAGCTCAGGTTGCTACGCTTCTTGAACCTATGATAGTTGTGGTTATGGCGGTTATTGTAGGTGTAGTAATTATGGCGGTTCTTATACCAATGTTTGGTATGTATGAAATTGCCGGTGAGTCGTAAGAGACTGCGTATAGAAGAAGGTGAGATTTATGAAGAAGGATAACGAAGGTTTTTCATTAATCGAATTAATAATTGTTATAGCTATTATGGCAGTACTTGTTGCGATAATAGCACCTAATTTAACCAAGTATCTTGGAGAGTCGAAACATAATGCAGATATCGCTAATATGGATACTGTCAAAGAAATTATTGAACAGGCATGTGCTCTTAGCGGAGTAGAATGTTCAGAACCTACTAATCTTGGAACATGGGTTGAATTAAAGGAAGGTAGTGCGTACTATAATTCGACTGCTGCAAATGTTAATGGATATATGGCGTTTCCAAGATATGTGGCAAGCGTGCTTGGTGAGGTTCCGGTATCTAAAGAAAACGGCAAGAATTTCGAGGTAAAGATAACCGGTTCCAGTGGTGACAGATATACTGTAGAGATAAGGGTAAAGCCTTAATAACTAAATGGTCAGAACGCGCTAGCGTTTATGATAAATAAAATAATATAATTAAAAGGAGAGTTGGTTTTATGAAAAAAACAAACAACAAAGGTTTCTCATTAATCGAGCTTATCATCGTTATTGCTATTATGGCAGTATTAGTAGCGATTATTGCTCCAAACTTAACAAAGTATCTTGGTTCATCTAAGACAAGTGCAGACACAAAGAATCTTGATGAAATTCAGTCTACACTTAATACTTGTATCACAGATTACGAGATGAGCAATTCTACATTGATTGCTAATGGTGCTTCAACAACTGTTACAGCTAAATGGACATCAGCAGGATTAACATCAACAGGTATCACATCACTTGATGCTATTATCAATGGTGCTATTGACGCTACTAAGTGCCAGAGTAAAGAAGATACTTCTAAATGGGCACAGGCTGTAATTTCAAAGGATTCTTCTACAAATGCTTATGTAATTACAATGAGCTGGGTGTAATCAATAGGTGATTTGAAATGGAAGCGTTATTACTTATTATTACAATTACATATGGAATCTTAATTGGAAGCTTCTTAAATGTTTGCATTTATCGAATTCCTAATGGTGAGAGTATAGTAGTGACGCGTTCACACTGTATGAAATGTGGAAAACAGATCAAGTGGTACGATTTAGTGCCACTTGTGAGTTTTCTTGTTTTAAGAGGAAAATGCAGATATTGTAAGGATAAGCTGTCATGGCAATATCCGGCAGTAGAAGCGCTTAATGGTATCTTGTATGGCATTATTGTCATTGTTAATGGCTTTAATGAGGTTAGTATATTATACTGTCTTGCAACATCAGCCTTGCTGACACTTAGTATAATTGATTGGAGAACCTATGAGATACCGGTTGGATTTAATATTTTTATAGGAATACTCGGAGCTATCAGAGTGTTGACAGACTTGGAGCATTGGTATGATTATGTCATAGGCTTTTTTGCTGTGAGTCTATTTTTACTTATTCTTTATTATGCAACCAACGGAAAAGGTATTGGTGGCGGAGACATAAAACTGATGGCAGCGGCAGGCTTGCTTATTGGATGGAAACTTATAATCCTTTCGCTTGGATTAGGGTGTATATTAGGTTCTGTCATCCATTTGATCTTAATGAAAGTTCAAAATAAAGATAGAGTCCTGGCATTCGGACCATACCTATCATTAGGTATATATATTTCCATGCTATATGGAGAACAAATAATAGATTGGTATATTAGTACTATGTTTTAATGTCCGCAGGACATTATCTTACTGACAAAACTATAAGGGAGGCTACAAAATGGCGGCTAAAATATTGACAATAGAAATCGGTAATGATTTCATTAAAATTTGTGAAGCTCAACAGCTTAAAGGAAAAACAGTTACAGTACACAATGCGGTATCTATTCAGACACCGGAAAATGCTGTGGAAGATGGTATAATTAGAGATATGGAAGGAGTAGCAGCAGCTATTCGTAATGCAATGACTGATGAACAGATAGTAGCAAGTTCAGTTACATTTATTTTATCATCAGCAAGAGTTGCTTCTAAGGAAGTAATACTTCCAATTATAAAGAAGGAAAAAATACAGGAAATGATCAATGTTAATGCATCTGAATATTTCCCAATTAATATAGACGATTATGTATTGTCATATACAGTATTAGAAACTAAGAACACTAAGGAAGAGAAGAAGACAAGAGTTCTCGTGTATGCTGCACCGGAGCATATGGTTAAGGGTTATTACCAGCTTGCAGAATTATTAAAGATGAAGGTTACAGCAGTAGACTTCGTAGGTAATAGTACAATGCAGTTGGTTAAAACACAGATTGATGACAGACCTACACTTGTTATTCAGATGGGTATGGATGCAACAATTGTTTCGGTAATGAACAAAAAAGTTCTTCAATTACAGAGAACTGTTCCTTATGGCGAGTCTTTGTTACTTAATGCTGTTATGGAAGAAAAGAAGGTTTCAGCTAAGGTTGCGATGGAACTTTTAGGTCAGGCTAAATTAGTAAAGGCTAAAATAGATGAAGATAAGACAACAGAATCACTTAAGTATCTTGTAAGTAATGTTAACAGAGTGGTTGAATATTATACAGGAAGAAATGCTGAAGCTCCACTTCAGAAAGCTGTAATCATCGGTGATGGTGCAGAGGTTCTTGGACTTGATGAATTATTTACTAATGAATTAAGCCTTACAACAGAGAGAATCACATTGCTTAAGAATGTTGAGTCTTATAACAGAATTAAGTTATCTACATCACTTCTTAAGTTATATATGGCAAATATTGGTGCTACACTTTCACCAATTAATTTCCAGTTAAAGGAGCAGAATGCTTCAAAGGAGAAGGCTGCCGGCAAGAAACAGGCTAATAGTGCTATATATTATATTGTTGGTCTTGTTGGGATAATTGCTGCAATAGGTCTTTATGCAATTCCTGCGTTTATGTATTTACAGAAGGAAGCAGAGAAAGAGCAGATTGAGAAGGATATTGAAGAGATTAAAGGTATTGAAGCAACAATGAATGAATATTATGCTTCTGAAGACAGATTGCTTGATTTACAGGCATTTGTACTTACAACAGAGAATGATAATGAGTGGACATTAGAGTTTATTAAGACATTGGAAGAAAAAATGCCTGCTAAGATGGAGATAACTAATCTTTCGGCAACTGATGGAGTAGTAAGTATTATGGGTGCGTGTGCATCTAAGGATGATGTTGCGGATTTAGTTGTATCATTAAAGAGTGTTAAAAATATAATCGATGTACAATGTAAAGTTGTAACTGAAACTAAAGATAATCCTGAAAAGGGAACTAAATCAGGAGTTTCATTTGATATGCAGTGCACATACGTAAACGATGTTGATAAATTGGCAGAACAAGAAACAGCAGAACAGACAACAGCTGCTCAGGCTGAATAGAGAAGGAGATGAATGATATGAAAGATAACAAAGCTGGTATTGGACAATACATTCCGTTAATATTCTTATTATTGGGCCTTGGTCTTGCAGTAGTTTCATATTTGTATGGATATCAGGCTTTTAATGAGAAAACAAATACTATTAATGATGAGATTAAAGTACTCGATGAGAGATATAATAATTTAAAGAAGTTATATGATAATAAAAAACAGTTCGAAGAAGATAAAGAAAAGAAAGATGCAGAATATGAAAAGTTACTGGGCGAATATGATGCAGATGTTACTGATGAATCAGTAATTATGGATTTATTTAACGCACAGAACGAACATAAGTTACATATAAGCAACATTACTATTAGCCAGAAGGTGCCGGTATATTCATTTGGTCAGTTAGCATCAGTTAATCCAAATAATCCGCAGATTTCCGGAATTAATTCATCGTTTATTGGCTCTGAGAAGGAATATACTATTCAAGGTGAAGCTGCTTATGATTCTGTAAAAGCTTTTATGGATGATTTACAGAACACTACAAGAAAGAGAAGAGTTCCTACCACTGTAACTTTAAGATATGATGATGAAGACAGAATAGTAAAATTTAATTACACTGTTAAAGAGTATGCAATTAGTGGTGACGGATTAGAACCATTAGATGTTAATATTCCTACTAAGGAACATGGAAATGAAAATATCTTTGATGTAGGTGTTGTTTACGTAGAAGAATAATAGGCGTTTTATTATAAAGGGAGGAGAATGCTCGAATGGGTAAAAATAATAAAAACAAAGGTTTTACCTTGATTGAATTAGTTATAAGTGTTGCCATTCTGGCGATTGTAACAGCTCCAATTCTAAATGCGTTTGTTATTGCAGCTAAGAATACTTCAACAGCTAATGCCAGACAGATAGCTAATAATCATGCTGAAAGTGTCATGGAGAAGTTCAAGGCAACATCATTTGAAATGCTTACAGAGGAATTCACTCTTATAGATAAGGCTGTAATAGCCGATAATGAGGGTACAAAGTATTATTATTATGATGTTGCAACAGATAGTTATGTATTTAGCGTTCCAGGTTCGGAATTATCAGGTGGTGCATCTGATAATTTCCGAGTGGATGTTACTATGAAACCGGAAAAATATGATGCACCTGACTTGGCAGATGTAGATGGAACTAAGACAGCAATGTTGATTAGTGAGGTTTACAGATATGATGAGAATGCATTAATTGAGCTTACTGCATTAGCAAATGCAAAGGATGATAGTCTGAAATATCAAAAGTTTGATAAGATTGATGCTAGTGGTAATCCTAATGCTTCTCTAAGTGAAAATATACGTGACAATATTGTACGTGAAGTATACATAGAAATCATGTATGGTACGGGTACAGCACCATATTCAGTATTGGTTGATGTGTCTTATTCATGTAAGATTGGTTCGGCATTGACAGTTAGCAAGGTATATCAGAAGGTTTTCCTTAATAATTATGAGAATGTACCTGATGTGCTCATGTTTTATGCACCTTATCAGTATACGACACCTGGATTATATAGAGACAAAATAATTGTTAATAATAGTATTCCGAATGATGTTATTCTTGCAGCAGGAAAGAAGAGCAAGGTGTATATTTCTAATCAGGAGGTATCAGCAATATCAGGCTGTACACTTAAGTATCAGGCTGGTGGCGGAAATATCGTTATCAAAGAAAATAATCTTGAGAAAGATATATACAGTGATAACTTGACAACAGGTCTTAGAAATACGGAAGTGTTATTATCAGAAAGTATTACTGGTGCACCATCAGGTGAAACTAATTCTTTGGTTGGTAAGAAAGAAGCTGTAAAAATATATGGTTTAACAGTTGATGTATTTTGGAATGGAGAAATTACAAATACAATGGTGTCAACAACAGATGGACAGAACTAGGAGGGTTATATGCAAAGATTATTCAGATTAAGAAAAGATAATAGAGGCGATACTCTTGTTATAGTCTTAGTAGGAATCTTCCTGGTAGGATTACTTGGTTCTGCTATATTGGCTAGTACTGTAGTAAACTATGAAATGAAGAGTATAGATAGAGGAAATAAAAAGACGTTCTATACAGCTGAACAGGCTTTAGATGAAGTTTATGCAGGTATCGGTAATGATGTAATGTTAAGTATGCAATATGCGTACTCGTATGTTCTTGATAATATGTTGGAAACAGATCCAACTACGGGTAAATATGTTACCGGTGATAATGATGAATTAAATAAGGCATTCAGAAATATCTTTTATTATTCATTGACATTACAGGAGCCGACAGACAAGGCGACTAACTGGACCAGTATTAAGAGTGATATTACTTCAGAGGTTGCATCTACTCCGACAGACTTGTATAATAAAAATGATCCTTATGCCGTATATAAGAATAGTGATAGAACGGCATTAGAGAATTATTTGAACGGATTTGTTAACGCAACAGTTTCTACATATGCGCCTGAAGTGTCAATTAATACTTCTGCCGGTAGTGTTGCTGTTATGTATACAGCTAAAACAGGTGTGGATAATGATGGAAATAATGTTACAATTGATACATTTACTTTAAAAGATGTATTAGTTACATGTACAACGGATCAGGGAGTAACAAGTAATGTATCTACAGATATCATAGTAGAAGTACCAATTATTGATATTAACTTCTCAGAAGTAACATCAATTGATTATGGTGAGTTGTTAAAATATTCAATTGTTGCAGAAGGAGATACAACATCGACAGATGCAACTATGACTGTTAATTCTAATCTTTCTGTAAATGGTAATGTATATGCAGGTAAACTTGCCTCAGATAATAAGGTTGGTATAAAGCTTGACAGTGCTATATTTGATATGACTGGAAGTAATATAGTAACTTCCGGAGATTTTATTCTGGAGGATTCACAGTTTAAGTTAAATAGAGCAGATACAGCTGCAAGCTTAAGATTTTGGGCTAAGAATCTTATAACCACAGGTAATGAAGATGTAATCGAGATGAATAATACAGATTGTATCCTTAAGGATGATTTACAGATAGAAGGTTCAGCATCAAAAGTAACTATTACAGGAAGCTATTATGGAATAGGATATCGTGACGATGGAACCGGTGTCGAGGCTGACAGTGAAGAAAATGATTGGGCATACTTTGAGTCAGCAGGAAGACAGGCTTTTGATGCAGATGGAAATCTTGTAGGAAGTCCTATACAGTATGAGCATGAGAGAAGTAGTGCTATTCTTGTTAATGGTGGTGAAGCTTCACTTGATTTTAGCGGTCTTGATAATTTATTTTTAGCAGGAAGAGCTTATGTTGACTTGCTTAATCCTGATGATGTAGGTGTTAATTCTACATATATGACAGGTGAGTCAATATCTATTAAGGGTAGTCAGGAATCGTATCTTGCTGATTATACATCAACTGAATATTTTAATTTCGTTGATGGTAAACCGGTTGTACTAACAAATCCGGTTACTGAGGAATTCTTTGATACTAAGGTTAAAGGTAAAAATATTCTAACTGATAAGACTGTAGCCAAGAAAGTAGGCTCTAGTGTGTATTTTTACAAAAAAGTCAGAAGTCCGCTTGAACAGACAAAGACTTATGAAGAATATTTTAATATAACAAAGAATAAGAGAACACTTAGGGAAAAAGTAGATAATTTAGGTGTTGAAAAGTTATTGATTGGCAATAATACAAATATTTTGTCGGTTGGTACATTACTTAAAATCGATCACAGCTTAACAGAGACACAGAGTGTTTTGGTTATGAATCACAATGTAGAAAATGGTAATGCTGTTAATGTCGTATCAGGAAATAAGTTTTATAGTAAGTCATTTGTTAATTATGTATCTGATTGTAATGTAAGATTTAAGGCTATGCTTACAGAATTAAAGGATTATGGTGATATTGTTGATTACAGTGTTCCATCAGCATATATTACATCCATAAATAATTCAACAGCCACACCGATTACAACATATATTAATGCAGATAATTTTGAGAAGATATTTGATATGACTTTGGATGGACTTGATATGAGTAAGGTGGCTGGTAATACATATGTTAATTCATTGGAAACAGTTGCCAGTGGTGTATTTACTTCACAAGAATATGCTGATTACAATATTAATAATTCAAGAGCTAGTATAATCATTACTAAGGAATCTGACTATGTTTTGGACCCAAGTGTTGATTGCGGTGTTGTTATCGCTTCTGGAAATGTCAAAGTTACAAGTGACTTTACGGGAATAATAATATGCGCAGGTGATATTGAGGTTGATAATCCTGTTGGCAATATTGAGCTGAATTCGCATGCTAATCTTGTTAGATGGCTTGCTGATAATGATACAACATTTTCACAGTGTTTAAAGGGTTATTTATCAGTTAGTGAATCAGGTGATGGTGATGCTACAGGAAGTGTTACTATCAATAATATTAGTTATCAGGATTTAGTATCATATCAGAATTGGAGGAAGCTGTCACCAAATGCTTCATAATAATAAGAACTAATGGTGAGAGGGAGGAGAACTTTTATGGAAAAAAAGAATAACAAAGGTTTTTCGCTGATAGAAATTATTGTTGCATTAGCTATTATGGGGCTTTGTGTAGCGGGTGCTGTATCATTGTATAGTTCTCTATCCGGAGCAAAGGTTAATAGTGCAGCGACTAAGCTTGATAGTCAGTTATCTTTAACGAGAACAAATACGCTAACAAAAAAAGGTGATTGGATATTAGAGGTCAACAAAACATCGGGAAAATATTATGCTATATTATTCTATGATGGAGATGGAACCGGCTTGGAAGAATTCAAGAAGGTTGAACTTGGTGATGCGGGCAGCATTGATATAAAATATACAAAAGTTATCTATGATGCCACATCAGGCACGACAACAAAGACACCTGGAGTAGCTATAGATACCGTTCCTATGAAAATTGGATATGATAATGGTTCGGGTGCCTGTGTTGCAGTAACTACTCATGGAGTGACTAATTATTATGTTGGCGATATTACAATAACTGATGGTAAAAAGACAAGAGAAATATCTATAACAAGGGCAACAGGTAAGCATTATTTGGATTAGTGAAAGGAAGATGTTGATATGAATAAAACACAATTAAATAATAAAGGCTTTTCGCTAATTGAAATGCTTATAAGTTTGGCAATAGCGGGATTTGTAGTTGTTTCGGCTATAACTGTTGTAACTTATGCTATGAGAATGTATGGAAATGGTTCTAAGGAAACAAAAATCCAGTCAGAGGTTCAATTTACCGGTAATCTTGTTGGAGATTTGATAAAAACAGGAAATAGCACAAAGTCGTATATAGTGGTTAACAAGGACACCGTGGGAAATGTTATTGAAGTGTATGTATTTCCTTCAGCTGGTCTTGATGCACTTGGCAATATTGATACATCTACAGGAGTTACTAAACAGTATTTGTATTATAATGTTTCAAAGAAATCATTATATGTATACGAAGGTAATGAAACCGTTGATACCTCTGATGAGGATGATATGAGCTTACATTTAGTTAGCAGATTTATAGAAAATTTTAGTGCTGAATATGTACAGACTAAGAAAGATGTAACTGTAAATAATGACATTTATCCTACAGATGATATGAAGGATATGTATGCAAGTGATTCAAATGTAATCAAGGTTGACATTGATTATAAGGTTAATGAGAGAAGCAAGAGTACATCAATCACTTATAAGATTAGAAATAAATAACAGGAGGGAAAATGATGAAAAAATTTATTGGAAGACATAGAAAAGTAATTTCATTAATGGGTGTATTATTAGCCGCAGTCATTATCTCTGTTGTGACTTTCGGTGGAGTTGTGAATGATGTTATCGCTGGAGTATTCAAAGGGGAAAATGACAAGGATAAGGTTGCAAAGGATAGTACTAACAAGATAGTAATTCTTGAAATCGTTCCTCAGTATGGACAGCAGATATTAGGATATACAATTCCGGGATATGAACCAATTACTAAGGAGGCAATTGAGGCATATCCTGTCAATAACGGAGGAAGATTAAATCCGACAAGTGCAGATTTCAAAAATGCTACAGGTTGGGTAGTAAAAGAAGCTTCAGGAAAATATTATGTAACAGATAATGTTTTAGAGGATTCGTTTAATGCAAATGTATTAGCTGAATCAATGGATGTATACGAGAATGCTGAAATTGAACTTATTGTTAAACAGGCAAATGATGTAGTTGCAAAAGATATTACCAATTGTGACCTCATTTATGTTAATAATCCGATTGAGAATAGTAGTAACTTATTATATTATTATGATCAGATTATGAACTATGATGCTAGTACAAATAAATTTAGCGATAAAGTTGAGCAGGGAAATGTTGGAGCATATTATGATAGTGTTACATATGAAGATACACTTGCAAAAGAGTTAGCAATGAGATTAATCAGAAATGCTGCAGGACGTGTAACTGCCAAAGACCTTGAAACAGCAATGAGCGAATATTTTGCTAAAATTGGTATTACAAATACCAGAAGTATTTTTGAGATAGCTGGTATGGAGAATTATTATGAATATAATAATGCAGAGTACATTTTAGCTATAGAGGAAGCTGAAAAAGGAAGCATTTCAGAAGAAGAAGATTTAGATATCTTATTATCAAGAATTAATTTGAGAGTTAGTGAAGAATCTAAGAATAGAATATATGAAATCTCAAAAGATGCATCTTACTTTAATAATGAAGAAAATAAGGAAGAATTCAAAACTTTGTTGAAAAAGGCAGCTCTTGTAGATACTAACACAGGTCTTCCTTTATACATTGAAGAGAATTTTGAAAGTTATGCATATTCCGATGATGAGATAAGAGAAGGATATTTTGACAGATTTAAGAGTATGTGCTCGCAAGGTGCAATTACAATGGAATCATCAATATATTCAACACTTACATCTGTTAACGGAAATATGAGTAACACTATGTTAAATGTTATCAATAGAGCATTGGCAGATACATCTGATGAGCGTGTTGATAATATTAAAAATAAGTTGAGTGCAGAGATTTTTGTAAAATTAAATTATGATATTGTTGATGCACTTAATGCAGAACAGTATGCAGAAGAGCTTTGTAAGTCAAGTGAGGTATCATCAACATCTCTTATGGAGTTAATTACTAAGGTTAACGAAGAAGAGAAGAATGTTTCAAGACGTAAAATCGCAGAAGCAGCAGGAAATGAAGCATTGATTTCAGAGCTTACACATAGAGATTTTGCAGTGGCATTATTTGAAATTTATGAAGAGGATTTCCTTGACAAATATAAAGAAGCATTGGTAAATGCTAATAAGGATGACTTAATTAATGTTGAAGTAATTGATATGCCTGTTTATACAGAGGATTCGACATCAAATGTAATTGTACATTTTAAGTCTGGTGTTGATTGGGAATCAAAATATGTTACTGTTGAATATTTAGCCGAAGGTGCAGAAGATTATGTGCCATTAGAGGATAAAGCTTTAGTTTCTGAAGATGTTAATGGATATTATAGAGTAGTTCTTGGTGCTATGCCGGAAGCTACTGTTATTAAGAACTTAAGATTAACATTTAATAATGTTGCTACTGTTATTGAAGAAGAAACAGAAGAGGAGTCATCAACAGAAGAGGAGTCATCAACAGAAGAGGAGTCATCAACAGAAGAAGAGTCATCAACAGAAGAAACTACGGAAGGCTCTGCTGTTGAGAAACTTAGCTTAGACCCAATCGAAATTATAGTGCCTGAGGAAGGAACTGTATATGGAGAGTATTGGTGTGTATATAATCCGGATGGTGCAGGTAAAGTCTTTACATCTGCTGAGGATATTAAGAACGACTTAGCATATGGAGATGAATATGCATATGAAACAAAAGATATAGTAACATTCTATGAAGAGAATATGTTGGCAATCCTAATGGATGTGAATAATACATGTTCTATGTTACCGGGTGAAGTTACTTATGACTTCTATTCATGGGATATAGCAAAAGAGCTTTATAGATATTCAACTACTGATGAAAGTGGTTTGGTATTTAATACTGAAATTATCAAAGAAATTGGTGGTTGTAAGTATGACAGCGACCAGACAGCTATTAGAATGGATGATACAATTACAGATGCAGATAGAACTAATCTTGTATATAAGTCATTGATGGCTGTAAAGTTATATGCTGCAGGTAAATTTAGCGATACTACGTTGGAATTGATTGATGAAGAAGGATTGTATTATGCAAATGGAATAGAGTCAGGAAATGGTGTGGATGAGTGGACACTGGGAATGTTTGGTGGAACATCTGATTATAAGATTCCGTTATATGCACTTTCTAAGCGTGTGTTCACATATGCTAATACAAAGATGACTGTAAGTTTTAATGGTTCAAACTTCATTAAGTATAATTACGATATTAATATGGATACAGTTCTTGAAAAATCAAAAGATGATATGAGTTCATATAGTGCTGATTTTAAGCGTACATGGAAGAATATCTTTGATAAGAAAGAGAAAGAGAGTCCGTCAAGCGCTTATGGATATCATACATTAGGTGATATTTTAAGATATACAATGAATCTTTATATTAATGAATTGTACGTTTATCCTTTAAGAGTTCTTGAAATTCAACCGGCAGCTATGGTATCTGACTTTGGTACATTTTCAAGTAGTGCTGATACTAAATTAGCTGGTGCAAAGAAGATAGCTGATTGGTTAAGAATAGATTACTCTGAGATGACAAATTCAAATTATTCTGATTATATTTCTATTAAGACAATGAGTGTAAGAGAATTTAATACTCAGAATAAGGACTTGACAGCAGAATATGACCTTATATATTTTGGTGTGAATTCAGGAAATATGCGTAAAGGTTCTAACGGAAGAACGGCATTTAATGATGATAATCTTAATGGATATGTATATACAAGTATTGGTGATAAGTTTCAGGTTAATAAATATGGTGAAAGAGGTTCACTTTGGTTAGACTATGTTGCAGTACCTAATAAAACCATAAATGATCTTGCATCGGTATATCCAGATACAGACTACAATTCAAGTGGTTATGCATACTACAATTATAACAGAGATTATAAAATTTGGCTTAAATACTTTACACAGGCGTATGAAGGGCAAATGGATGAAAATAAGATATATACATTAGTTAATTCATATCCAAAAGCCAGAACTAGTGCTAATGATATTACAGTTAGAAAATCAGAAGAATTGATGGAATATCTTAAGGCAGGAAGTCCTATAATTTTTGATGATAAGATATTGTATGCTGATGAATATAAGACATCAAAGCAGACAACAGAGTCTAAAAACTGGTCATATGTAGACATTAATTCTAAGTTGTATCATTTTGTTATTGATGCAAAAAAACTTGGATATGATGAGGAAACAGGTACATATACAGGTAAAGATGAAGAAGGTAATGATGTATTCGCCGATGGAGGCAAATATGCAAACTTAGTATCTGTTGATTATGCAAAATATGGTAGTACTCCGGAAAATCTTCCAACTGAAGATAAATTTAAGGGTGGTCTGTCATTTGCAACTAAGAGAAACTTTAAGATAGACTTTGAATATAAAGAAGGTCCTAAGGAATACGATGATGGAAAAAGTCAAGGACAAATTGGTAATATTATTAAGTATAAGAACGATGATGGATCTAAAAATAAAGATTATTCAGAGTATAGAATCGTTTTGGGTGTGCCGAAAGGAATTGATATTGAATGGGTAGAAGAAAATTATGGATTCCAGATGCATATAGATAAATCTGGTCTTGGTAGATTTTCAGATGAAAATACAATTCAGCTTGATCCGGAAGTGGATTTTAATATAAGTACGAGAGAGATTTATATTGAGGGTAATTGGCCAGCAGCAGATGATGAATCTATGGGTGGTTTCATACCTTGGAAAGTTGAAGTATATTCAAAAACTAATCCTAATAATCATTATGTATATACCGGTTTCTCAGCGTTTGAGAAGATAGATAAGAACGGTAAACCTAAGGTGGAAGTTATTGAGGTATTATATGTAAAACCTGATGATAATAAAGCTAGATTTGATTTTGAAACGCAGATTGTTAATTTAACAAAGGGAAATGATCCTACATATGTTCTTCCTGAGTATACTATTAATTGTACTACTACAACGTATAAAAACTTTTCAAATGGTGGACATTGGGATAAAGATGATGATGGTTTAGAATATGATTCTACTAATACAAAGCTTAAGGTAGGAGAATTTAATTCAAGTGCTCCGGCAGATAGAAAAGAAAAAGAATTTAATATGATTGTATTTGGTTATACAGATTCGTATACAGGAATGGATATTGATAATATTAATGCTTTGAGAGATATTGATTATTTTGTATGTTCAGGACATTCTGTAATATTCTCTCATGATAATACAGGTGAAATTGCTTCTGTTAATAATTATTCTCTTAGTGGTAATAGTTTAAAAACACAGACTGATAGTTATTATTATGGTAAATATACAACATCATATATGAGAGGTATGCTTGGTATGGATGCATATGGAACATCATATTCACCTTCTGCATTCATATATGGTTATGAGAAAGATAGTGCAGGAAATGCAGATTTGTCAAAACCTGTAACTAAGGAAGAAGCAGATGAAAATACGATTCTCAACCCTAATTATGTTGAAGCTATGTATAATGCACGTTTATATATTGATGATTCATATGACCCAGAGATATTTAGAGGATTGAATGAAGGAACTGTACTTAGACAGAAGGGTAGTGGTTCATGGCCTTATGCATTAAATAATGGAACAGGAAATCAAATTTCAGTTAGTTTGCCTACTACTGAATCGGTTAGATTTACAAATAAGGGACAGGTTACAATGTATCCTTATGTACTTGGAGATACAACTGTTAAGATACTTGGAACTCACTTCCAGTATCAGGCACTTAATCTTGAAGATGAAGATGTGCAGGTATGGGCAACATTCGATTCTACTGACAAAGATAGTTATTATGGTATGACAAGAGGAGATGGTGCTAATGGATATTATATTTATACCAAAGGCAACATTACATATTCAGGAACAGGACATACAAAAGGTACTGATAATGAAATGGAAAGAAAGCTTTTCCTTAATACTGTAGTAGCAGCAATCAAGGCAGGTAACTATGGTCCGGAAATCAAATTTACAAATTCAGATGCGGAACAGGATGGAGAATCAGTTATCTATTCGTATGATTCAGAAGAATTTGTAACACTTAAGTTCAAGGTAAGTGATGTTGATTCTAAGGTCGGAGCAACAGGTGTATTCAGTAATGTAGATATTTTCTTTGATAAGATTGGTGATACTGATGCTGCAGGAAATGATTTGGATGATGCTAATCCATTCTATAATGATACTTCGGATATATTATTGAATGATCCGGATGATGATATTGATATTATGAGAGATGCATCAGGCATTAATAAAGTTAACTATACTGAAGAAAATATAGAGAATAAGGTTGAGTATACAATAAAGATATCTTATGCGGATATTGCTACGTTGTATAATCAGATCCATGGTTATTCAGATGTGTATACAACTGATGCTGAGGGTAATTACTATAAGAATGGTGTTGCAGGTTCATATAGTGCAGAGGTACAAAATCTTGTAGCTAAGTTTTTTGAGGAATACAGATTTGCAGTAACAGCAACTGATATCCCTAAAAACCTTAATGGTACTAATGTTAAGGGTACAGGTATCACAAAATCTGCAGTTGCAAGAGTTGCATTCAGATCATTATTTGACCTTAACTAATTAAAGAGTTTTTAAAAGAGATTTGCTAAAAAATATGCAAATCTCTTTTTTTATTACAGAAGTATATTGACAAAATATAAAATATACTATAATATATACATATAATATATAAAGTGAAGAAAAGAGGGATGATTTGTATAATATATTATTTAGTGGAGGAATAACAAGTATTGAGGGTAATGTTATTTCTGTTGAGACAGATGTTACGTCTGGTTTACCATATTTTTCTATGGTAGGTTTACTCTCATCAGAGGTTAAGGAATCAGGAGAAAGGGTCAAAAGTGCAATTCGTAATTCAGGATATTATGTTTCGCCGGGAAGAATAACTGTAAGTCTTACTCCGGGAGACATAAGAAAAGAAGGAACAGGTTTTGATTTAGCTATTGCATTAGGAATATTAATGTCAGCTAAGGTCTTAGTACTAAAGGATGAAGATATGCAGAGGTTGAATAAGACATTAATATTAGGAGAGCTTGGTCTGGATGGAAGTGTAAAGGGGATTAATGGTGTTTTGCCAATTATATTAAAAGCTAAGTTAAGGGGATTTACCTGTTGTATTATTCCAAAATCTAATGCAGGAGAAACGCATATGATTGATGGAATGAAGATTTATCTTGTAAATAATTTAAAAGAGGCTGTAGATGCCATAAATGGAAATATTATGCCCTATGACAACAATATTGAATACAATAAGAATGATGGTTATAGATTTGACATATCTAATGTTTATGGTAATGACTATGCTAAGAGAGCATTATTAATTGCGGTATGCGGAATGCACAATATTCTGTTTATGGGACCACCGGGAGCAGGAAAATCTATGTTGGCTAAGTGCGTGCCTTCTATAATGCCAGAGCCGGATATGGCTGAAAGAATTGATATAGCTTCTATATATAGTATATGCGGGTTATTAAAGGATGATATTTCTTTTGTAAAGAGACCTTTTAGAATGCCTCATCATTCGATAACTCTTAAGGCATTTACTGGAGGAGGAAGCTATCCTAAGCCGGGAGAGTTGACATTAGCACATAGAGGTGTCTTATTTTTGGATGAATTACCTGAATTTAAGAGTGAAGTTCTGGAATCACTTCGAGAACCTTTAGAAGACAGATATATTAATATAGTAAGAAATAAAGGAACATATAAATTTCCGGCAGATTTTTTACTTGTTGCGGCGATGAACAATTGTAAATGTGGTTATTATCCTGATAGGAATTTGTGTAAATGCAGTGAGGTCGAAGTTTCAAAGTATTTAAATAGGGTTAGAGGACCTTTAATGGATAGAATTGATATGTGTATCAATATTCCGAGGGTAAATATTAATGAAATTGAAGCCAAAAGAGGTAATAATTCTTCTGAACTTAAGAATATTGTAGATAAAGTAATGAATATTCAGCAGATACGATTTAAAGATTTGGATATAAGATATAATTCTCAGATGAATAATGAACAGGTAAAAGAGTATTGTACCATGACTTCTGAGGCAAGTAATATATTAAAGCTTGCTTATGATAAAATGCATATGAGTGTAAGGATATATTATAAGATTATTAAAGTTGCAAGAACTATTGCTGATATAGATAATAGCGATGTTATAAATGAGAAGCATATAGCGGAGGCTATTGGATATAGGAATATGATATAGCGAGGTGATTAGATATAGAACAGTATTGGTTATGGTTAGTTAATATAATGGATATGCATAATGAAAAAATCAGCAAAATAATGAAAGTATTTTCAACTCCAAGAGAGATTTATTATGCATCATCCAAGAAAATGTTAGCATCAGGTGTGCTGAGTGAAACTGATATAGAGAGAATTTGTAAATCCAGAAAAGAATACTCTTTTGATAAGGAAAAGGAGAAGCTAATAAAACATAATATCAGATTTGTTTCTATAGAAAGTGTATTATATCCTGATAAATTGAAAAATATATATAATCCACCATATGGCTTGTTCTTTAGGGGAAATATTATTGATAGTAAGAGACCGGCAGTTGCGATTATAGGAGCAAGGAATTGTACAGAATACGGTAAAATGGTGGCTGAGCATATTTCAGAGGTATTAAGCTATAATAATATTAGCGTAATAAGTGGTATGGCAAGAGGAATTGATTCAAGTGCGCATAAGGGAGCTATCAGGAATAACGGAGAAACGTATGCAGTACTGGGGTGTGGAGTTGATGTATGTTATCCGAATGAAAATATAAATATGTATTTTAAGATACAAAATAAAGGAGGTATAATATCTGAATATCCAGTAGGCTCTGAACCATTAAGATGGCATTTTCCGGCAAGAAATAGAATTATTAGCGGGTTGGCAGATGTAATAGTTATAGTCGAAGCAAAGGAAAAGAGTGGTTCGCTAATTACAGCAGAATATGCTCTTGAACAGGGAAAAGATATTTATGCTGTTCCGGGGAGGGTTTCAGATGAATTATCAAAGGGGTGTAATGCCTTAATAAAAGCGGGTGCAGAGTTGTTTAATACACCGGAAGATGTAATTGAACATTTAAGAATTAAGTATCCTTTAAGTGAACAAATTTTAAAAAAAGAAAAATATGCTATTGCAAAAGAATTTGAAGTGTTGTATAGTGGACTAGATTTGAGCCCTAAAAATTTGAACACTATAATAGAAGAAACAGGGTTAACCAGTGAGGAAATTTTAGAAAAATTACTTAAGATGCAGCTCATGAATCTGGTAGAAGAACCAATTAAAGGATATTACGTTAGAAAGTTTTGATAAATTATTTAGAAGGGAAATAGAAAAATGGCAAAGAATTTAGTAATCGTTGAGTCACCTGCAAAAGTAAAGACAATAAAGAAGTTTTTAGGAAGTAATTATACTGTTGTTGCTTCAAATGGTCATGTTAGAGATTTACCTAAGAGCACAATGGGGCTTGATATTGAAAATGATTATGAACCTAAATATATTACTATAAGGGGAAAAGGTGACAAACTTGCAGAATTAAGAAAAGAGGTTAAGAAGGCAGATAAAGTTTATCTGGCAACTGACCCGGATAGAGAAGGAGAAGCTATCTCATGGCATTTGGCTGCGGCTCTTAATCTTGATTCTAAGAAGATGAAGAGAATTACATTTAATGAGATTACTAAAAATGCAGTTAAGGCATCAATTAAATCACCAAGAGCAATTGATTTGTCTCTCGTTGATTCACAACAGACAAGAAGAATTCTTGATAGAATGGTTGGATATAGTATAAGTCCTGTATTGTGGAAAAAAGTAAAGAGAGGACTAAGTGCAGGAAGAGTGCAGTCTGTTGCACTGAGAATGATTTGTGACAGAGAAGATGAGATTAATGCATTTATTCCGGAAGAATATTGGTCTCTTGATGCAAAGTTCTTATTAGAAGGTCAGAAGAAACCTATTGTTGCAAAATACTATGGTACAACAGAAGGAAAAAAAGAATTAAAATCAGAAAAAGAAGTTGAAAATATTCTTAACGATTTAAAGAAGACAGATTATTTTATAAAAGAAGTTAAGAGAGGAGAAAGAGTAAAGAAGGCACCTCTTCCGTTTATAACAAGTACACTTCAACAGGAGGCATCTAAAACTCTTAATTTTTCTACACAGAAAACAATGAGAATAGCACAGCAGTTATATGAAGGTGTTGATATAAAAGGTAAAGGCACAATTGGTTTAATAACATACTTGAGAACTGATTCTATAAGAGTTTCGGATGAAGCTAAAATAATGGCGAAGGATTTTATAGAAAGTAATTATGGTGCTGATTATGTAGCACAGGAAGAGTTGAAAAAAAAGACTGAAGGTAAGATTCAGGATGCGCATGAATCTATTAGACCTACAAATCTTGATCTCACTCCGACTGTAGTTAAAGATCAGTTGCCAAGAGATGCGTTTAGATTATATCAGTTGATTTGGAAAAGATTTGTTGCAAGTAGAATGACAGCAGCAAAGTATGAAACTATTTCTATAAAAATACAAGGTGGAGAGCATTTGTTTAGTGCTGCAACATCTAAAATGCTTTTTGATGGTTTTATGTCAGTATATGTTTCCTCTGACGATAAGGAAGAAGCTAATAATGTGATGTTAAGTAAAATTGATAAGGATACCAATATAGAATTTGATGAATTTGAATCCAAACAGCATTTTACACAGCCACCGGCCCATTATACAGAAGCAGCTTTGGTTAAGGCTTTGGAAGAACAGGGGATAGGAAGACCTAGTACATATGCTCCTACTATTTCAACAATAATAGCAAGAAGATATGTAGCTAAGGAAAATAAGAACTTATATGTAACAGAATTGGGTGAGGCTGTTAATGATATTATGAAAGCATCATTTCCGGTTATAGTAGATATGAGTTTTACGGCTAATCTTGAGAGCTTGCTTGATAAGATTGAAGAGGGTGTTATTCCTTGGAAAACAGTTGTAAGAAACTTTTATCCTGATTTGGCAGAGGCTGTAAAGATTGCTGAGGAAGAATTAGAAAAAATTGAAATAAGAGATGAGGAAACGGATGTAAAATGTGAATTGTGTGGTAGAAATATGGTTATTAAATATGGACCACATGGTAAATTTATGGCATGTCCGGGATTCCCTGAATGTAAGAATACAAAGCCTTATTTTGAAAAGATAGGTGTTCCTTGTCCTATATGCGGAAAGGATGTAGTAATTAAGAAGACTAAAAAGGGAAGAAAATATTTTGGATGTGAGAATAATCCTGAATGTGATTTTATCTCTTGGCAGCCACCACTTGTTGAAAAATGTCCGGAATGTGGCAAATATATGTTGAAAAAGGGTAACAAAGCGGTATGTTCAGATGAACAGTGCGGCTATTCAGAAGAGATAAAAAAATAGGAAAAGGAAAATGGGTGTACAATTATTAGATAAGACGAGAAAATTAAATAATTTACTTCATAACAACAGTTCTAATAAAGTTGTTTTTAATGATATGTGTGATGTATTGAGTGATGTGTTGGCATCAAGAACGTTGATTTTGAGCAAAAAGGGTAAACTGTTGGGTTATAGCATAAGTGTTGAAATGGGAAATGGAGAAAAACTCATACCTTCAAGGGTTGGAGAATTTGTTGACAAGGATTTGAATGAACGTTTGTTGGAGATTCTTTCTACTAAAGAGAATGTAAATTTGGAAACGTTGGGGTTTGAAGGAAAGTTTACTGATTTGTATAATGCTATTGTAACGCCAATTAGTATTGCCGGAGAGCGATATGGTACGATGTTTGCATATCGTGCAGATAAGAAATATAATATAGATGATATTATATTGAGTGAATATGGTGCCACGATTGCAGGATTAGAATTAATAAGATCTCATAACGAAGAAACAGAAGAAATTTATCGTAATTCAAATATAGTTTCAGCTGCAGTTGCTACATTATCATCATCGGAAAAAGAGGCTATATGTGAGATAATGAAAAAAATCAGAAGTGAAAAAAGCGAGTTGATTATTGCTAGTAGAATTTCGCAGGAAACAGGTATTACACGTTCTATTATAGTCAATGCATTAAGAAAGCTTGAAAGTGCAGGCGTAATAAAATGCAAGGGGGCTGGTATGAAGGGAACGCGAATACGAGTATTGAATACAGCTATTTACAGTCAGCTTGGAATTATTTAGTAATATATATGAAAACTATTGAAAAATATGTCGAATTGTATTAAAATATATGTATCAGATGACATAAAAGGAATTAGTACTGTCTTCAAAATGCAAAAGGATTTGCAGTTCTGAGGGCAGTTTTTTTATTGTAATATTATTGTGATAGAGAGCAAAATGCACTTGATATTTTGGTGTAAAAATTTTATAATAAAAAGAGTGTTATTTTGTCGAAAATGTAATGTTGAATATAAATAAACTTGTAGGATAGGAGGTTTGCTATGATTAGTTCAAGTATTTATAATTATGTTAATGTTCTTGATAAGGCAGCAGATGCAAGTTGGTTAAGAAATGAAGTAATATCAAATAATATAGCTAATGCAACTACGCCTAATTTTAAAAGGAAAGACGTGGAATTTGAAGAATATCTCAGAGAAGAATTAGTAGGTGCGGAATCAGCAACACTTAATGCAACAGTTGCAGGTGTGGAATTAGGACATTTGGATGCTCGTTCATATGTAGATATGACAGAACTTTCGTACAGGCTTGATGGAAATAATGTTGATATTGATACGGAGAATGTGGAACTTGCATCAAACCAAATAAAGTATAATACTATTCTTGAGAGTATAACTCATCAGTTTAGTTTAATAAAGACGGCATTAACAACATCGTAAAAAGTCAGAATGGAGGTAGCATATGGGATTATTTACATCATTTAACATCAATGCTTCAGGGATGACAGCACAAAGATTACGTTCGGATACGATTTCGGCTAATATAGCTAATGTAAATACGACGAATACAGGTGATGGAACACCTTATAGAAGAAAAACTGTAGTTTTTACAGAAAAAGGAACCAGCACGTTCAATAATAAATTACTTACAGCACAGGGGTATGTTGGTTCAGGAGTTAAGGTTTCTGCAATAGTTGAAGATACAGAAACCGAAATGAACAAGGTTTATGATCCGGCACATCCGGATGCGGACGAAGATGGATATGTTACATATCCTAATGTTAATATTGTAACAGAGATGACAAATATGATTGATGCATCTCGTGCATACGAAGCGAATGTAACAGCTTTTGGTGCCAGCAAGGCTATGGCATTAAAGGGATTAGAGATAGGAAAATAATAAAGTTTGGAGGAAAAAGGTATGGCTGATTTAACGTCATCAATTGGAATAACATCAGATTATATAAACAGCGTACTTGGAACAAAATCTAAGACAGGTACCCAGACGACAAAAACAGAGACCGAACAGGCATTTTCTTCTTTATTAGATTCTGCTATGCAGAGATTAAGTGAAACAAATACACTTGCTAATAACGCTGATACGGCACAGATGAATTTTGCTATGGGATACTCAGATAATACACATGATTTAGCTATTGCACAGCAGAAAGCATCTTTATCATTGCAATATACTGTAGCAATTAAAAATCAGTTATTAGCATCATACAAAGAGATAATGAATATGCAAATTTAGCATACTAGGGAGTCAGTTGCATGAACGAACAGTTGAAAAATATATTGGACAAAATCAAAGAATTTTGGAATAAATATAACAAAAAGCAAAAGACTTTAATGATAAGTATAGTAGCTGTTCTTACAGTGGCATTTGTTATTATGTATTTTGTTTTTAATAAAACTACATATGTAACCTTGGTAGAGTGTGAATCTGCTCAGATGGCTTCTTCTGTAAGAGAATGTCTTGATGGAGCAGGAATACCATATAAGATTTCGGATACATGGGTTGTTACGGTTGATAAGGCAGACAAGGTAGAAGCTGAAATGGCAATTTCAGTTGAGGGTGTAATGGCTACAGGATATTCGCTTGATGATGCGCTTAGCGGAGGTTTTGATCAGACAGAAGCAGATAAAGAGAAAAAGTATAAGGCTTATTTAGAAGATAAGATAAGACTTTCGTTAGAAAGCCTTGATTATGTAAGAAGTGCTTCGGTTTATTTGAATATACCTACCAGTAAATTAAGTGTTTTAAATTCTGACGAAGAATCATCAGCGAGTATTACTCTTAAATTGAAAAAGGATATTTCAAGTGATGTTTCTGAAAATATGGCGCAATGGGTTGCTACTGCACTTGGAAATGATACTACAGGTTCAATTACAATTATTGATACAGAAGGCAATATGCTTTTTAGAGGAACAAATTCTGGTGACGGAGACGGATATGTAGGTAATAGCAAGAACGAAATGCGTGAAGTAGCTATGGATACGGTAGTTACTAATATCAGACAATTGTTTGAAGCTGCTAATATGTATCAGACCGTTGAAGTGTCTCCGTATCTTGATATGAACTTTGATACTGTTGAAGTTGAATCTATAATATATGATACAGGTGACAGAGAGCAGGGACCATATACCAGCTCTTATGAATCTAACTCAGAAGGAGTGACAGGAGTTGGAGGAGTTCCGGGAACAGATTCAAATGATGAAGATATTACATATGAAATTGACACAGGTGGTAATTCTACTAGTACATATACATTGAAAAAATATGAATATGCGGTTAATCAGGTTATAGAAAGAAGAACCGGTGAAAGAGGAAAGATTGATTATACAACATCAAGTGTAGCAATTTCAGCAAGTAGTTATGTTGTATATGATGAAGAAGTTGTTGAAGAAGCAGGACTGCTTGAGGATATGACATGGGAAGAATTTAAGACCCAGAATGCAAATAACATTGAAATAACACCGGAAGGTGAGGAGTTAGATAAGATTAAAGAGCTTATTTCTAATGCTACAGGATTTGCGGAAGATAATATTACAATTATGGCATATCAGATTCCTCAATTTGTAGATAAGATTCAGCCGACAGGAAGTGTTATGGATTACATTCCATATTTCTTTGCAATTGTTATACTTGCATTACTTGCATTTGTTGTATATAAGAGTACAAGACCGGTAGAAGTTGTTGAAATGGAACCGGAATTATCAGTGGAAGCATTATTATCTTCGACAGCAGAACAACAGCGTGCGGTTGATGATATTGATCTTAATGAAAAATCTGAAACAAGAATGGCAATTGAGAAGTTTGTAGATGAGAATCCTGAAGCAGTTGCAGCATTGTTGCGTAACTGGTTAGAAGAAGGTTGGGAATAGTAGCGGGAGGCTTATATGGCTAAAAATTATGGACAAAGCAGTGAATCACAAGGTGTACAGAAGGCGGCAATACTCCTTATTTCCTTGGGACCGGAGAAATCTGCTCAAATATTTAAACATTTAAAAGAAGATGAAATAGAAGAACTTACTTTGGAAATAGCCAATACAAGAAGTGTGTCTCCACAGGCAAAGGAAGAGGTATTAAATGAATTTTACGAAATTTGTTTGGCTCAGCAGTATATTGCAGAAGGTGGTATTGGCTATGCTAAGGAGCTTTTAGAGAAAGCACTGGGTGCGGAAAAAGCACAGGATGTTATTGGAAGACTTACAGCATCGTTACAGGTTAGACCTTTTGAATTTATTAGAAAAACAGATGCTTCGCAGTTGCTTAACTTTATTCAGGATGAACATCCTCAGACTATTGCTCTTATTTTAGCATATTTACCGTCGATTCAGGCATCACAGATTGTATCTGCATTACCACTCGAAAAACAGGCGGATGTTGCTAAACGTATTGCACAGATGGATAGAACATCACCGGATATTATTAAAGAAGTTGAAAAAATACTTGAGAGAAAGCTTGCATCGCTTGTTAACCAGGATTACACAATTGTTGGTGGTGTTGATGCGATTGTTGAAATTCTTAACTCTGTTGACAGAGGAACAGAAAAACATATTATGGAAAATCTGGAAATCGAAGAACCGGAACTTGCAGAAGAAATCAAGAGAAAGATGTTTGTATTCGAAGATATTCTTTCGCTTGATGATAAGACAATTCAGCGTGTACTTAGAGATGTTGATAATAATGACCTTGGAGTTGCGCTCAAAGCAGCTACAGAGGAAGTTCAGAATGTTATTTTCAACAACCTTTCAAAACGTTTGGCTGCCATGATAAAGGAAGATATGGAATTTATGGGTCCTGTACGTATGAAGGATGTAGAAGAAGCACAGCAGAAGATTGTAAATATTATAAGAAAGCTCGAGGATTCAGGAGAAATTATTGTTGCTCGTGGCGGAGGTGACGAGATAGTTGTCTAATCTATTTAAGTTTAATGGTGTTTCGTATGAGAATACAGAAACAAAGGTTATTGATTACAACACCATTATTTCAGAAAAGATATCAAAACTTCAAAATGAGATAAAAAGTAATGCTGTAATGTCGCAAAATGATGGTTTTATAGAAGGCTTAAATGCTGGACATGTAGAAGAACTACTAAGTGAAGATGTTATTGAGGATGCTAACGAGACGGCAAGAGAGATAATTGACAAAGCTACAGAAGAGGCACAGGCAATAACAGCCAGAGCACAGGAAGAGGCAGAATTACTAAAGAAGGAATCCTATGAATCGGGAAAAGAGCAGGGTTATAACGAAGGCTATCAGAGGGCTATGTACGAGCTTGATAATCTAAAAAAGGATTTAGAAAATCAGAGAGAACAGCTAGAGATGGATTATCAAAAAAGGGTTAATGACATAGAACCTATGTTGGTAGAAGCTATACTAGAGGTGTTTGAAAAAGTAACAAATGTTTTAAGTATGGATAAAAAGGATATTGTTTTAAACCTTGTGAATGATGTGTTGAGTAAATCAGAGGTTAGTAAAGAATTTTTAATTAAGGTTTCGCCGGAGGATTACGAATATCTTCAGGAAAATAGAGAGAAGATTTACGGAGTGGTTTCTAAGAAGGTGCAAATAGAGATAATCGAAGAAGCATCCTTTAAAAAGAATCAGTGCGTAGTTGAAAGTGATAGTGGAATATATGATTGTAGTCTGGATGTTCAGATGAATAATCTTATCCAGACGATTAAATTATTATCTTGTACAGCGGAGTAGATATTTTATGCCGGAAATTAATTTAAATAAATATTTAAAATTAACAGAAAAATCATTTGTCAAAAAAATGGGCAAGGTTGTAAAGATAGTTGGTTTGACTGTTGAATCTGTTGGACCGGATGCAAATATTAATGATGTTTGTAAAATCATTTCAAAAGAAGATGAGAACAAATGGGTAATGGCAGAGGTAGTAGGTTTTAGAGATAAACGCATACTACTGATGCCATTTGATAATATTGAGGGTATAGGTCCGGGAAGTGTTGTTGAAAACACAGGAAAACCACTACAGATAAATGTTGGAAGTCAACTTCTTGGTAAGACACTTGATGGTCTTGGGGTTCCTATAGATGGCTCTAGTATTCAGGTGTATAATTCGTATCCTGTGGATGCTCCACCGCCAGACCCATTGGAGAGACAGATTATATCTGAAGTTTTACCACTTGGGGTAAAAGCAGTAGATGGACTTATTACAGTTGGTAAAGGTCAGCGTATTGGTATATTTGCAGGAAGTGGTGTTGGTAAAAGTACTTTGCTTGGTATGTTTGCAAGGAATACAAAAGCTGATATAAATGTAATTGCTCTTATAGGAGAACGAGGAAGAGAAGTTAGAGAGTTTATTGAGCGAGATTTAGGCGAAGAGGGTATGAAAAGAAGTATTGTTATTGTAGCAACTTCTGACAAGCCGGCTTTGATTCGTAAGACAGCAGCCAAAACAGCCACGGCAATTGCTGAATATTACAGAGATAAGGGTAAAGATGTGTTGTTGATGATGGATTCACTAACACGTTTTTCAATGGCTCAGCGAGAAATAGGACTAGCTTCGGGAGAACCTCCTGTTACAAGAGGGTATCCGCCTAGTGTGTATAGTGAAATGCCGAAGTTACTTGAACGTGCGGGATATGCAGGAGAAGGCTCAATAACAGGGCTTTATACGGTTCTTGTTGATGGTGATGATTTTAATGAACCAATTACAGATACGGCAAGAGGCATACTTGATGGACATATAATGTTGTCAAGAAAGCTGGGACACAAAAATCATTATCCTGCGATTGATATTTTGCAGAGTATATCCCGTGTAATGAGTTCAATTACAACAAAAGAGCATAAGGCAGCTGCAGGCGGACTTAAAAATGTTCTTGCTACTTATAGTGAGGCAGAAGATTTGATAAATATTGGTGCTTATAAAAGCGGTTCAAATAAAAATATCGATTATGCAATTGAGAAAATTGATAAGGTAAATGAATTTTTAATGCAGGGCGTGTATGAGAAGTTTTCCTTTGATGATGAAGTTAGATTGCTGATGGAAATTTTTGATTAGTAAATGAGGAATGATTTTCAATGGCAAAGTTTTCTTATAAGCTACAGAATATATTGGATATTAAAAATAAACTTGAGACTCAGGCTCAGTCAGTATATGCAGAAGAAATTGAAAAATTAAGGCAAGAAGAGTTAAAGTTAGACGCCATTCGTGCCGATATATATAAATATCAGAATGCTATTCGTGGCATGGGCGAGTCGAAAGTTAATATTTCTGAACTTAAAAGATGTTCGGAAGCTATAGAACTTAAGAAAGAAGAGGCTAAGACACAGATTGTCAGAATTAAAAGGGCTGAGAAAAATGTGGAAATTGCAAGACAAAAGCTAAGCGAAGCGATGAAGGAAAGAAAGACTCATGAAAAACTCAGAGAAAAAGCCTTTGAAAATTTTTTGATAGAATTAGAAGGTTCCGAAATGAAGGAAATTGACGAATTAGTGAGTTTTACATTTAATAAACAAGAATAGCAGGTGAGATAATGGCTAAGAAAAAAGATGATTTTGATATAGAAGATGTTGAAAAAAAAGAGAATAAACTGGTTTCTACGATTATTACAATAGTGGTTATTTTGATTTGGATAGCTATAATAGCGATTCTTATTAAATTAGACGTAGGAGAATTTGGAACAAAGATAACACCTATATTTAAGGATGTACCTGTAATTAATAAAATTTTACCGGAAAATACATCTGAAAAGACAGAGAATGATGAAGATTATCCTTATAAGAGTCTGGGTGATGCTATTTCATATATAAAGGAATTAGAAGTGCAGTTGGCAGACAAACAGAAGAATAATGGAAAGCTTAAGAATAAAAATGAAGATCTTCAAAAAGAAGTAGATAGATTAAAGGTTTTTGAAAATAATCAAAAGGAATTTGAAAGCCTTAAAAAGCAATTTAGTGAAGAAGTTGTATTTGGTGAAGATGCAATCGACTATGAGAATTATATGAAGTATTATGAGTTGATATCACCGGATGTTGCTAAGGAGTTGTACGAAGAAGCGGTTGACAGATATGCTTGTAATGAAGCTTATATGGAACAGGCTGATGCATATGCAAGAATGGAACCGGATGCCGCCGCAGCTATATTTATTGAAATGACAGGTGATTTGGATATTGTAATCAATCTCCTAAAATGTATGAAGAGTGCGGATAGAGCAGAAATAATTGGAGCAATTAGCGAAGTTGATCCTAACTATGCTGGTAAGCTTACAAAATTAATTGTACCTTAGGTTTTAGAGCGAAAGCTTTAAGATATAAAATAAAGAGAAAGGAGGAAATGTATGGTTAGTGCAGGTGTTATGGGAAGTAATTTCTTGCCGGTAAGCCAAAACACAGAAACTAATACAGTAGACGCTTCTGAGTCAAAGGTTGATTCGTTTAAGAATTTTATGGATTCTGCAAAAACTGGTTCGGACTCGAAGGAAGTTAATGTAGGCGAAACTAAAGGTGATAAAGCAGAAGAAATAAAGAACCTATTTGAAAAAAGTACTGTTAATCAAGGAAATGCTACAGATAAGATAACCGAAGAGGAAATTGTAGAAGCAACAGAAGAACTTGTAACAGATTTGATTAAGAATGTTGTTGAAATAGTTTCGGAAGTGATGGGAATCGACGAAAAAGAAGTTGAAGAGGCTATTAAAGAACTTAACCTTGATACAGAGGCGCTACTTAGTAAGAATGGATTGTCAGAGCTTATGAAACAGCTTACTGGAAAAGAAAATGTAATCGAATTACTTACAAATAGTGAACTCTCGGATATGTTTAAAAACATAGTTGAACAGGTTGAAGAGACTGTTAAGTTATTTATGGAAACAAATTCCATAAGCAAAGAACAGTTGCTAGAAATGGTTTCTGAGATTGATTTGCAGTCGGTATCGGAAGAAGTTACAGAAGAAGTTGTGACTGACAACGAGGTAAAAACAGAGACAGCTTATCATTTAGAGAAAGAAAGCATAGTTACGGAAGGTAATAAAGATGCTTTTGAGAATGTATCGGAATTTAAAAATGATACTGTTCAGACTACAGAAAAGTTTAACGATACTTCGAAGGAAAACGGAAATGATATGATGCAAAACAATCAGTCGTCAGCTTTTGGTCTTGCAGAGAATATTGCTAATGCTGTTGAAGAGTTAAATATTGATATGGATATTGAGCCACAGCAATTAGTAAGACAGATTGTTGATGAGATAAGAGCTTCTGTAAATGAAAATGTAAGTTCTATAGAAATGCAGCTTAATCCGGAAAGTTTGGGAAAACTTAATATCCAGCTGGTTTCAAGAAATGGCGAAGTTACAGCTAATATTATAGCTCAGTCAGAAAATGTAAAAGAAGTTATTGAAAGCCAGATAACAATGCTTAAAGATACACTTCTTGAACAGGGAATCAAGATAGAAGCGGTAGAAGTTACAGTTGCAAGCAAAGGTTTTGAGGAAAATTTTGAAAATCAAGAAAGAGGCAATGAAGAACATAAGCAAAAGAAACATATAAGCCAGCAGGAGTTGGACGAGATAAATGGTGTTCAAAATGTGTCGGATATTCTTGAAGAAGAAATGATGAAGCAAAGTGGAAATTCAGTAAGTATAAAAGCGTAAGCTTTGGAAAGGAGGAAAAAATGGGATATAGTGCAAATATTGTGGATGGTGTTCTTGAATTTAACACAACTCCAACAAATAACAAACCTGATACAAAAGGTACAGATTCTCTTGGGAAAGATGCGTTCTTGCAATTGTTGGTTGCTCAGATGCAGTCTCAGGATCCGCTTAATCCATCAAGTGATACAGAATACATAAGTCAGTTGGCTCAGTTTTCTTCTTTGGAAGAAATGCAGAACTTAAATACTGCTATTGATAATAGTAGTGCACATAATCTGGTTGGAAAGAATGTTATTATGGAAGTTGGAAAATCAACAGGTGCCACTACTACAACTACAGTCGCAGGATATGTTCAGTTTGTTGAGATAAGAGATGGAAAAGCTTATCTTGGTATCGGTGGAGAAACTTATAGCTATGAGGATTTGGACACAGTAATTGACGAAGCTTATTTGGATTCGATTCTTAATAGTGGGGAAGAGGTATAGTTTTAATACAGCAAAGGAGTGCTGAAGGTTATGAAAATTAATAATAATTTCGTATCCATTGAACAAATTACCGATCAATTATTAAGGCAAAATCAACAGGTAACAAATCAAAATGTTGAAGAAAAAATTTCTTTTGCAGATGTTTTGGAAAGTAAGGTTAAGTTTTCTAAACATGCAGGTGAGAGATTAGCTGATAGAAATATCAGACTTACCGAGTCACAGCTTGAACGTTTGGAAGAAGGAACAAGAAGGGCTGATGAAAAAGGAATTAATGAATCGTTGGTTTTGGTTGACGATATGGCATTTATTGTTAATGTGAAAAATAATACAGTAATAACAGCAATGGATCAAAACGATAATAAGGAAAATATATTTACAAATATCGACGGAGCCGTAATAATGTAGCTGGACCTTTAATGGAAGCTAGTGCCTCTGAATGACAGATGAGGCAAGCGGCAGGTCGATGACTAAGGAGGTCGTTAATTATGATGAGATCATTATATTCTGGTGTATCAGGTTTAAAAGCTCACCAGACAAAAATGGACGTTATTGGTAATAATATTGCAAACGTTAATACAGTTGGTTTTAAATCATCAAGAGTAACATTCAGTGAATTGTTCTACCAGACAACACAGGTTGCATCAGGACCAAACGCTGATACAAATACAGGTGGACAAAATGCTAAGCAGATAGGTCTTGGTACAAATATGGGTTCTATATCTGTGGATGTAACAACAGAAGGTGGTACACAGTCAACAGGTAATCCGTTTGACCTTAAAATAAGTGGAGACAGTTTCTTTGTAGTGTCAAGTGGTGGTGCCAATTATTTTACAAAAGCAGGTAATTTTACTACAGATGCAAGTGGTAATCTTGTTACACAGTCTGGTGGACTTGTTATGGGTTATATTGCAGAAACACCGGGTGCGATGTTACAGACAGACCAGATAAGACCATTATCTATTTATGGTGCACAGTATACAAATACACCACCGGAGATAACAACAGCTGCTACATATTCCGGAAATATTAATTCGGAAGATTCGAATTTTGCAGAAGGACTTCCTATTACAACATTTATTCCTGTTTATGATAATTTGGGATATAAGTACGAGGTTCAGGTTCAGGTTACAAAAGTATCTGCAACAGAGTATACAGCAGAGGCAACAGGTGTATATAGTGGAAATCAGTTAATTGAAGATTTGACAGCAGAAATGAGCGGAACTCTTACATTTGATGGAGCTACAGGTCTTATTGCGGAAGGCTCTGAATCATCATTTGAATTAACACTTAGCGGTAAAGATTCCTTTACATCACCGGTAACAGTTGATTTTTCAAGTCTTACATGTTATGGAAATGAAAGTACTATTGACTGTGTGAGAGGCGATAAGAACGGCGAAGGTGCCGGTAAGGCTGTAGGAACAATGATAAGTGTTGGTGTTCAGACTGATGGTAAGATAGTTGCTGCATATAGTAATGGAGATAATGAGGTTATCGGTCAGATTGCAGTTGCTAATTTTTCAAATCCGGCTGGTCTTGAAAAGGTTGGAGATAATCTTTTTGCAGCAACTCTTAACTCGGGAGAATTCAATGGTATAGGTGAAGATGTTACTGCGAATGGTGGAAGTATATCATCTGGAACATTGGAAATGTCAAATGTAGATTTATCTACAGAGTTTACTGATATGATTGTTACACAAAGAGGTTTTCAGGCTAACTCAAGAATTATAACAACATCGGATACTATGATAGAAGAGTTGTTAAGTCTTAAGAGATAATTAAACTATATATTAATAGGGTGGCTATGCCGCCCTATTAATATATTTTAGAAATGAGGTGAGAATGTGATAGAAGTTACAAGGCTAAATGGAGAACCGTTAAGTATAAATGAAGATTTGATAGAATTTATGGAAGAAACGCCTGATACGGTGATATCATTTCTCACTGGGAAAAAGTTGGTTGTTAAAGAAAAAATATCAGAAATTGAAGAAAAAATTGTAGTATTTAAAAAGAAAATCTATCAAAATTAAAAAAATAGGTAAAAAATATAAAAAACTAACAAAAATGATAGCGAAATTTGTATAAATATGATAGAATGTATTAGAATGAGTTTAGACTAGGTAGTTAGGCAGGTGAAGAAAATGGATTTGGCATCAATCATTGGATTGGTAGGATGCGTCGTTGTAGTATTCTTTGGTATTATTTCTGGTAATCAGGGATTTTCTGCACTAGGCAATTTCTACGACTTACCATCTATTTTTATTACAATTGGTGGTACGTTTTTCTGTGTAATGATTTCATATTCATTATCTGATTTTTTTAGTTCTTTTAAAGCATTTAAAAATGCTATTAAAACAACTAAGAATGATAACGTAGAGACAATTAAAAATATTATAGATTTATCAAATATAGCTCGTAAAGAGGGTCTTTTAGCTCTTGAAGAAGCCGCAAATAATTTGGAAGACCAATTTATGAAAAAGGGAGTTCTACTTATTGTAGATGGTACTGACCCTGAACTTGTAAGAGCTATTATGGAAACAGAATTGTCTTGTATTGAGAGTAGACATAAGAGTGTTGTTGGTTTTTATGAAAATATTGCAAGTATGGGTCCTGCTTGGGGTATGATTGGTACTCTTATCGGACTTGTTAATATGTTGAAGGAGCTTAGTGATATAGCATCGGTTGGACCGAATATGGCTGTTGCTTTACTTACAACCTTATATGGTTCCTTGATTGCAAACTGGATAGCTATTCCTATTTCAGGAAAGCTTAAGTTTAACAATAACACAGAAGTTATGTTGAAGGAAGTAATGATTGAAGGTTTGTTATCTATTCAGGCAGGAGAAAATCCTAGAGTAATAGAAGAAAAACTTAAGTCGTTCCTTTCACCAGCACAAAGAAATTCTATTGGAAATGAAGATGAGAATGGCTTCGGAGGTGAATAGTAGTGGCAAGAAATAAGAAAGAAGATCCACCAGCACCTGGTTCGCCTGCGTGGATGGCTACATTTAGTGATCTTATGAATCTTCTCTTGTGTTTCTTTGTTTTACTATTTGCGATGTCATCAGTTGATGAAGACAAGTTTGAACAGCTTGTTGCATCCTTATCAGCGAGCTTTGGAGTTATGGAAGGTGGTTCGACATCAGTAATTGAAGGAACTTTGATTTCCAATGGGGTTAGTGATTTGAATGAGCTGAATGAGTATTATGAGAGTCTTGGTCTTGATCAGGAAGGCGAAGCTAACAGTATGATACAGGATCTTTCTGAGGGACAGCAGGAAGAACTAATGGAAATGCTTGAGGAACAGCAATATGAGGAAATGCTAAAAGAATCAGAAGAGATGGCTGAGCAGATTGAATATATGGCTGAGGCAGAGGGAATAGGCGGACAGTTAGAAATTGATTTTACTGCACAATATGTTCAAATCACACTTAACGGAGCATTATTATTTGACCCTGCGATGCCTGAAGTAAGAAAAGATGCTATTCCTCTTATGAGCAAGGTTGGAGATATACTTAAGAATTATTCTACAAATATGATAGAAGTTACAGGACATACAGATTCAGTTCCTTTGTTGGATGATCCTAAGTATGATGATAACTGGGATTTGTCAAGTGCAAGAGCAAAGAATGTTTTGATGTATCTTGTGAAAGAAAAAGGATTAAATATTGACAAAATGAAGTCAGCAGGCAGAGGTGAATATGAACCTATTGCAAGTAATGAAACTAATGAAGGACGTGCACAAAACAGACGTGTGGAGATAAAAATTTATAATCACTTTTCCGGATTTTAGTTTTAGTTGGAGGAAAATGAAATGAAAAAGAATCTTTTAAACATTATTATATTAGTTCTTGTGTTGACTAATACGGTGTTAAATGGCATACTTGTTTTTGTTATTCTTAAGCCTATGCAGGATACCGGAAAAATGGTTGACAAGATATGTAAGGTTTTGGATTTGGAACTTGAGGCGGATAAGAATGATATAGACATTGCCGATATTCCGATTGAGGATTTGGATTACTTTGCATTAGATGAAAAACTTACGGTTCCACTTAAGAGAACCTCAGATGGAGTACAGCATTACGCGCAGATTTATCCATCTTTAGCATTATATACAAAACATGACGATTATGCTAAATTTAAAGATAATCTTATTAATCAGAAGGCTGCTATTACGCAACATATACAGGATGTAATACAGCAGTATACATATTCTGAGATGCTTTCTAATCCGGAAATTATTAGAAGAGAAGCAGCGAAAGAATTACAGGAATTATATGATTCTGAATTTATCGTAGAAGTTATTTTTGATAAAACTACATTGCAGTAAAATAGCTGGAAGAATTGACTTGGAGGTGAAGATGAGTGAGTGAGGTTTTATCACAGGACGAGATTGATAACCTGCTGAAAGCTTTGAGTTCAGGTGAACTGGATGTTGATGAGTATAAAGAAAGCAATGAAGTTCAGGTTAAAAATTATGATTTCACCAGACCAGCAAAATTCTCAAAAGAGCATCTTCGTACTCTGGAGATTATATTTGAACATTATGGCAGATTGTTATATACGAACCTGCCGGCATATTTAAGAAAAAATGTTAGTGTAGAGGTAATGAATTCGGAGGCAGTTGCGTATTCGGAGTTTGCCAATGCATTGTCTAATCCTGTTTTGTTAGGATTGGTAGAGTTTGCACCGCTGACTGGTAATGTCATCATGGAACTAGCTCCTAATCTGGGATACGCGATGATAGACAGGTTACTTGGCGGTTCGGGAGTTTCTCTTGAAAAAAAGAGAAATTTCTCTGAAATAGAAATAAATATTTTGGAACGTATTTTTACGGTTTGTGTGGATTTGATTAGAGAACCATGGCAGAATGTTGTAGAGTTACGTCCAAGACTTGAAAGAATTGAAACAAATTCACAGTTTGCACAAATTATATCACCTAGTGAGATGATAGCGATTGTGACTTTGAATATAAAGATAGGTGAAATAGAGGGACTTATGAATATTTGTCTTCCGTTTTTGACCTTGGAATCTGTAATGGATAAGTTGAATACAAAGTATTGGTATTCTACTATGCAGGAAAAAGACGATGAAACCTATCAGGAAATAATAGAAACACTTATTCAGAAAGCAAATATTCCGGTTAAGGCTATGCTTGGAAGGAGTACAATTTCTGTTGGAGATTTTGCTAATCTCCAAAAAGGTGATATAATAAAGCTAGATACAAATATTGAAGATGAACTTGAGGTGTTTGTTGGTAATATTAAGAAGTTTAAATCAATGCCAGGTTCGTTTTCGGATAAATACGCAGTTAGAGTTACATCAATAATTAGGGAGGAGTAGGAACTATGGATGGAATGCTATCACAAGAAGAGATTAACGCATTACTAAGTGGCATGTCAGAAGCTTCATCCGAACCTGAAGAGTCTGTTTCAGAAGAGACATCAGAAGGTGAAGTCCTTACAGAACTTGAAAAAGATACAATAGGTGAGATTTCCAATATCAGTATGGGAACCGCAGCTACAACCTTATCTTCACTTGTTAATCAGAAAGTTAATATAAGTACACCGGTTGTCAGTATAACCAAATGGGAAGACCTTGTACAAGGTTATGACAGACCATGTGTATTTTTACAAATATCATATAGAGAAGGTCTTAATGGTAATAACATTCTTATTTTAAGAGAAAATGACGTTAAGATAATTGCAGACCTTATGATGGGCGGAGATGGAACTAATACAGATGGAGAACTTGGAGAACTTCATCTTAGTGCTATTTCTGAAGCGATGAACCAAATGATGGGTTCGGCTTCGACATCGTTATCATCTATGATGAATATGAAGGTGGATATAAGTCCTCCGATAGCCAGTCTTATAGATATGAATGATGTCGTAGATGAGAATGAGATTTCTTCTTTCTTAAAAGAGGGATTCGTCAGAAATTCGTTTGATATGACCATAGGTGATTTGGTAGATAGTGAAATAATGCAGTTATTTCCTATTGATTTTGCCAAAGATTTATGTAATAGATTCATGGTTCAGGATGAACCAGAACAACCTGCGGAACCACCAAAGCAGGAGGCACCAGTGGAACAGGCTCCGGTTACACCACAGCCACAGCCACAGGCGCAACAGGTTGCACCACAGCCGGTTGCACCACAACCACAGGCAATGCCACCACAAATGGGTATGGATCCGTATGCACAACCTATGATGGGATATCCAATGTATCCGCAAAGCGGATATCCACCACAAATGCCTTATGGACAGCCAATGCAACCAGTTGCAGAGGTAAATGTTCAACCGGCGACATTCCAGCAGTTCACTGGAGACTTAGCAGCAGTTACTCAGAAGGAAAATATCAATTTAATTATGGATGTTCCTTTGGAAGTAACCGTAGAACTAGGTAGAACATCTAAATCAATTCAAGATATCCTTGAATTTGCACCAGGAACTATTATAGAATTAGATAAAATAGCTGGAGAACCAATAGATGTTCTTGTTAACGGTAAATTCGTAGCCAAGGGAGAAGTTGTTGTTATTGAAGAAAGCTTTGGTGTACGAGTGACAGAAATAATCAAATAATTAATATTTTTTACGAATGGAGAGAATTTTATGGCAAAAAATATTTTGATATGCGATGATGCAGCATTTATGAGAATGATGATCAAGGATATCCTTACAAAAAATGGATATAATGTAGCGGCAGAAGCAGAAAATGGTGTTAAAGCTATTGAAAAGTATTCTGAGACAAAACCAGACCTTGTACTTATGGATATTACAATGCCTGAGATGGATGGTATTCAAGCTTTAAAGAAAATTAAGGAGTTAGACCCTGGTGCGTCTGTTATTATGTGTTCGGCAATGGGACAGCAGGCAATGGTTATTGAATCAATTCAGTCAGGTGCTAAGGACTTTATTGTTAAGCCATTCCAGGCAGACAGAGTTATTGAAGCTGTTAAAAAAGTAGTAGGATAGGTGAACGGTTCTATGATAATTATGGCATCTCAGATAGAGAACATAATGAAGTTTTTTGCAGTTCTTGTAGCCTTTGTATTTGTGTTAGTAATAACATATATGACTACAAAGTGGATTGGCGGTTATCAGAAGAATCATTTTTCGGGAAGGAATATTGAATATATAGAGGGTCTGAGGTTAGACGCAAATAAATATATTCAGATTTTTAAGGTTGGTGGAGAATATGTTGCATTTGTATCATGTAAAGATAGTGTGACATTTCTTACCAAAATTAATAAAGAAGATTTGATATTGGATGATAATAGTCAAATGGTAAATAAGCAGTCTTTTGGAGATGTGCTTGAAAAGTTAATAAACAGAAGAACCAGCGATAAGGATGAGATGAATGAGGATAATGAAGATAATACCTAGGTTTTTATACAGCTTTATAATTATTCTTATGCTTGTTTTTTCGAATGTTGTAGTAACGGAAGCAACAGAGGTAGAGAATACTACGGAAGATAGTAGTGTTACAGATGGAACAGATACCACAGGTAATAATATTTTTGGTGTTGAATTATCTACAGATGATGATAGTACGATGTCGGGAGCCATACAGATTGTTATTGTGCTTACGATATTAGCTTTGTGTCCGTCAATTCTTATATTGCTTACTTCTTTTACTAGGATAATAATTGTACTTCACTTTACGAGAGCGGCACTGAGTACTCAGACAGCACCGCCTAATCAGGTTTTGATTGGATTGGCATTGTTCTTAACATTTTTTATAATGGCACCTGTATTTAATCAGATTAATACGGAAGCGATACAGCCGTTGTCAAGAGGTGAGATAACACAAGAAGAAGCATTTGAAGCTGGTGTTAAACCAATTAGGAATTTTATGTTGAATCAGGTTAAGGATGAAGATCTTGATTCAATGGCAGCTATAGCGGGTTATGACAATATATCTACACAGGAAGAAATTCCGTTAGTTGTATTAATTCCAAGTTTTATTTTAAGCGAGTTAAGAATCGCTTTTTGGATAGGATTTTTAATATATATACCATTTTTGGTTATTGATATGGTTGTATCTTCAGTACTTATGTCTATGGGTATGATGATGCTTCCACCTACGACGATATCCATGCCATTTAAAATATTGCTATTTGTATTGGCAGATGGTTGGAATTTAATTATTGTGAATTTGATGTCTACCTTTGTTACATAGTTGTATGCAGGGGTAGACTAACTTTGTTTATGAAAGGAGTGTTTTTCTTGACGCAACAGGAAGTTCTTAATATCACAAGTGAAACTATATGGCTTATTATTAAGACCGCAGGACCGTTATTAATCATATCTTTGATTGTAGGACTTATTGTAAGTGTTTTTCAGACAGTTACTTCAATTCAAGAACAAACACTCACATTTGTTCCAAAGATAGTATCAATATTTTTGGGTATTATGTTGTTGGGCTCATATATACTAACCTCAATAGTTGAATTTATGGAAAGTCTTTGGGGTAGTTTTGGAGAATTTATATTATGATTCAGGTAACTGTAACACAGGAAAATCTTGAATACTTTTTGTTGATTTTGATGAGAATATCCTCATTTATGTCGATAGCCCCTTTTTTCGGGCAATCCAATACACCTATGCGTTTGAAGGTTGGATTTAGCATATTTATATCATATATTGTGTATATTTTAGTTCCGTTAAGCGAAGCAGTTCCGGAATATAGTACTGTGATTGAATATGCGTCATTGGTTGTTAAAGAGAGTATTACAGGATTGCTAATAGGTTATTCGGCATTCATTTGTAACACTATATTACAGTTTAGCGGAAGAATGATGGATATGGAGATAGGTATGTCTATGGCACAGATGTTTGACCCGGTTACCCAGAGTCAGGTTGGTCTTACAGGAACTTTATATAGCTATCTTGTGTTTTTCTTAATGCTTGTTTCTAATATGCATATTTATTTGTTAAATGCTGTAGTAGATTCATTTAGCTATGTTCCTATAGGCGGCATAAGTGTCGGAGAGGATTTGTATTCTACAGTTGTTGGATTCGTATCAAACTATTTTATTATAGGTTTTAGGATAATATTACCTGTGTTTGCGATTACACTTATACTAAATTGTGTGTTGGGTATTATGGCAAAGGTCGCACCACAGATGAATATGTTTGCTGTTGGTATTCAGTTTAAGGTTATAGTTGGATTGATTGTTATGTTTGCAACAGTAAGATTATTGCCTTCTATTGCGAATTTTATTTTTGAACAGATGCAGCAGATGGTTAATGGTGTGATAAGAGGAATGATGTAATGGCTTATTTAAGATATAACCTGCAGTTTTTTGCAAAAGATGGTCCGGGTGGAGAAAAAACTGAGCCGGCTACAGCCAAGAAGCTGGAAGATGCAAGAAAAGATGGTAGTGTTCCTAAAAGTAGAGAAATAGTTACATCAGTATCCATGCTGGTTAGTTTTTTTTTCCTGAAGATATATCTTGGAAGTATCGGCAATAGCTTGATGGATGAATACGTTAGAATATATAATAAAATTTCTACACTGGCATCCCCATATAATGACGAGATAAATATAAATACTGCAATGGCATTAATGAGTGAAACATTAATTAATATCTTACTTGTGATTGCACCAATAATGTTGTTGATGTTTGCTATTGCGTTTATTGGCGATTTTGTTCAATTTAAATGGAAAGTAACTACAAAGCCGCTTCAACCAAAGTTGGATAAGATAAGTCCGTTGAAAGGGTTTAAAAGGATATTTTCAAAGCAGTCACTGGTGAATTTTTTGAAATCAGCGGCATTGGTGTGCATAATAGGATATATATTATATGGAGAAATATCAGATTTGAATGGTTTCGTGCTGGGAATGTATGATGTATCACTTCCAGCAGCAATTGGGCTTATAGGTGAAAAAGCGTTGGATTTAGCCATAAAAATAAGCTTTGTATATGTCATTGTCGGTGTAATTGACTTGATTTGGCAACGACACAAATTCAAAGAAGATATGAAGATGACAAAGCAGGAAATTAAGGATGAAATGAAGAATGCGGAAGGTAATCCGCAGATTAAGAGCCAAATAAGAAGAAAAATGCTGCAGGTATCACAGAGAAGAATGATGCAGAGTGTGCCTGAAGCAGATGTAGTTATTACAAACCCTACACATTTTGCAGTTGCTATAAAATATGATCCGGATAAGGCAAGAGCTCCTATTGTTGTTGCAAAAGGAGAGGATTATCTGGCACAAAAGATTAAACAGACGGCAAAAGAGAATAATGTAGAAATTGTAGAGAATAAACCATTAGCAAGAGCTTTATATGCTAATGTTGACATAGGAATGGAAATACCAGAGGAATTATATCAGACTGTTGCTGAGATACTTGCTATGGTATACAGATTAAAAGGTAAGACAAGATAGTAAAAGGAGGTAAAAGTGATGAAGGCAAGAAAAACCGATATTGGTGTGGGTTTATATTTACTTTCAGCAATTATTTTCTTAATAATCACATTACCTTCAGAATTATTAGACGTATTAATTGCAATAAATATTGCTATAGCACTTGTAATAGTGTTTAATGCATTATTTGCAAAGGAAGTAATGGATATGTCGGCATTTCCGACTATATTACTTCTTACAACATTGTTTAGAATTTCATTAAATGTTTCCTCAACAAAGCTTATTCTGGGTACAGGTGATCCGGGAAAGGTTGTTAGAGTATTTGGTGAATTCGTTGGTGGAAATGACCTTATAATAGGTACGATTATTTTCATAATCCTGTTGATTGTACAGTTTATGGTAATCAATAAAGGTTCTGAAAGAGTTGCAGAAGTAACAGCAAGATTTACACTTGATGCTATGCCTGGTAAACAGATGGCTATTGATGCTGATTTGAACACAGGAGCTATCAATGATGCACAGGCTAAAATCAGACGTGAAAAATTACAGGAAGAATCAGCATTCTTTGGTTCTATGGACGGTGCTGTTAAGTATGTAAAGGGAGATGCTACTGCCGGACTTATAATTACTGCCGTAAATATTGTTGGTGGAATTATTATGGGTGTAACTAAACAGGGATTGAGTATTACAGATGCACTTCAGGAATACACCATAATTACAATTGGTGATGGTCTTGTGAGTCAGATTCCATCGTTACTTATTTCTCTTGCAACAGGTATACTTGTTACAAAAGCATCTAAAGAGGCTGAAATTGGAGATGTAATCTTTGGTCAGCTCTTTTCTACAGGGAAGGTTCTGTTGGTTTCAGGTGTAACGCTTGCATTTTTAGGTATAGTAACACCATTGCCCGGAATTGTATTTATACCATTGGGTGGAATACTTGTAATTCTTGGATTGAGAATGAAGGAATCAAAGGAAACAGATGCTATTGAAGCAGAGACACAGGCTGCTGAAATGGAAGCAGACGAAATTAGAAGACCTGAAAATGTTAATTCGCTTCTTCAGGTCGACCCAATAGAATTGGAATTTGGATATGGAATTATTCCACTTGCTGATGTAAATCAGGGTGGTGATTTAATAGATAGAGTTGTAATGATTAGAAGGCAAATAGCACTTGAATTAGGTGCAGTTGTTCCAATTATAAGATTAAGGGACAATATTCAGCTCAACCCTAATCAATATATTATTAAAATTAAAGGAATACAGGTTAGTGAAGGTGAGGTATTGTTTGATCACTATATGGCAATGAATCCTGGCTTCGTAACAGAGGAAATTACTGGAATACCTACATTTGAGCCTTCGTTCCATTTGCCGGCTATATGGATTACGGAAAATCAGAGGGAAAGAGCAGAAACATTGGGTTATACGGTCGTTGATCCACCTTCTATTATTGCTACACATTTGACAGAGATTGTAAGGAATCATATTTCTGAACTTCTTACAAGGCAGGATGTTCAGAATCTTATCAATAACATTAAAGATAACAATCAGACACTTGTTGATGAACTTGTGCCAAAGCTGTTAAATGTTGGTGAAATACAAAAGGTGCTTCAGAATCTCTTAAGCGAGGGAATTTCAATAAGAGATTTACTTACGATTTTTGAAACTTTGGCGGACCATGCATCCGTTACGAGGGATACAGATGTTTTAACAGAATATGCAAGGCAGAGCCTTAAAAGAGCAATATCAAATAAATATTTTCCGGCTAATGAGACTACAAGTGTTGTAACACTTGATCCTAAGATTGAACAGGATATTATGGCAAGTGTTAAGCAGACGGAGCAGGGTGCATATCTTACATTATCACCTGAGAAATCAGAAAAGATAATAAAAGCAACCGGTGAAGAGGTGGACAAGCTGGAAAAACTTGGAAAAGCTCCGATAATAATCACTTCTCCAATTGTTAGAATGTATTTCAAGAAGCTTACACAGGATTATTTTAGAGATTTGATTGTTGTATCATATAATGAAGTTGAAACAAATATAGAATTACAGTCAGTAGGGATGGTGAGTGTTGAATGATAATCAAAAAATTTCAGGCTGAAACAGAGACAGAAGCTATTATGATGGCAAAAGAAGAGATGGGTAAAGATGCAGTTGTCCTGAATGTTAAGACCACTAAGCAAAAAGGTTTTAAGAGATTATTTAAAAAAGATATAGTAGAAATAACAGCAGCGTTAGAGGAAAAGAGAACAACAGCTAATATTCCTATCGCTGAAATAAAAAAGGAAAGTGAAGTTAAAGAGGTTAAAGAAGATAACAATAAGTCATCAGCTATAGAAGAAAAACTGAATAATCTTCAGAGTATGATTGAAACTAAGCTTAATTCACCTGCTGATAATAATGATGTATCAGAAATGACAGAGCCGGCAGAAAAGAACGTAAATTTTGCATTCTTAAGACTTGTATACAGTCAGTTGTTAGATAATGAGGTTGATGAGAAGTATGCCAATATGATTATTGGTGAAATTGAGGCAGCTTTAAAAAAGGAATCTAATATAGATAGTATTTTGTCTGGTATATACCAGAAAATCATATTAAAGCTCGGTCAGCCGGAACCAATAGAACTGGTTGATAATAAAACAAAACTTGTATTTTTAGTTGGACCTACGGGTGTTGGAAAAACTACTACAATTGCAAAGCTTGCATCGGAATTTAAGCTTAATAAAAAAGCCAAGGTCGGTATGATTACATCTGATACTTACAGAATAGCGGCAGTTGAGCAGTTAAGAACTTATGCAAGTATATTGGATATTCCGTTACAGGTTGTATTCACAATAGAGGAGTTAAATTCGGCTGTAAAACAATTCGAAGGGTATGATATTGTATTTGTTGATACAGCAGGACGTTCTCATAGAAATGTCGAGCAGTGCGATGAACTGTTCCACTTGATTAAGGATATTGATATTGATTCAGAACAAATAGATAAAGAGATATATCTGGTACTTAGTACAGCAACAAAATATAAGGATTTGTTAAAAATAACAGATACCTATGAAAATTTATCAAATTATAAGTTGATATTTACTAAGGTTGATGAAACATCAGCTATAGGAAATATTCTTAATATTAAGTTAAAAACAAAAGCACCACTGTCGTATATCACAGGTGGACAGGCTGTTCCTGATGATATTTCTGTTGTAGATATGCAAAAAATTGCAAAACAATTACTTGGTGGTAGTGAATGATTCTAAGAACATGGAGGTTAAAAGCATGGATCAGGCAGAAAAGCTAAGAGATATGATGAAAATGCAGACAAAAGAGAAAAAACTCCAAGCTAGAATTATTACAGTTACCAGTGGCAAGGGTGGAGTTGGAAAATCTAGTATATCAGTTAATTTGGCTTTGGAATTTAAAAAGCAGGGGAAGAAGGTAATTATATTTGATGCGGATTTTGGACTTGCAAACATAGAAGTTATGATAGGTGCTATTCCAAAATATAATCTTGCAGATCTTATATATAAGGGTAAAGAGCTTAAGGACATAATAGTTAATGGACCTATGGATATTGGTTTTATTTCAGGTGGTTCGGGTATTAGCAGTTTGTCAAATATGAGTAAGGATCAAGTGTTGTATTTAGTATACAAACTAAGAGAATTAGAAAATCTTGCAGACATCATTATTATTGATACAGGTGCAGGAATATCGGATACAGTATTGGAATTTGTATCTAAGAGTTCTGAAATATTGCTTGTTGCAACACCGGAACCTACATCAATAACGGATTCATATGCATTGCTAAAAGCATTGAATTCAAGAAAAGATTTTGATAATACGGATTCTGTTATTAAGGTTGTTGCTAACAGAGTTGTCAGTAGAGATGAAGGGGATAATTTATATAACAAGTTAAGTGTGGTGGTTAATAAATTCTTGGATGTCAATATGGAATACCTAGGAATGATACCTGTTGATACCAATATGTCAATGGCAGTAATGCAGCAAAAACCAATCACATTGGCATATCCAAACTCACAGGCATCAAAATCCATAGAGCAGTTGGCATCAAAGCTTCTGGATATTGAGATATCAGAAGATGAAAAAAAGAATGGAATTGCCGCGATGTTTGCTAAAATGTTTAAGGGTAAAAAAGGAGGTGTATAGATGCTTTCTAAAGTTATTTCGTTAGGAGACAGACTTGAATTAAAAAAGACCGGTTCGGATAATAAGAAAAAGGAAATTGGTGATGAACCTGACAGAACCTATATTAGTCAGGTGTATGAAGTTATTAATGAGGATGAATTAAAAATCGCTATGCCTATTGTTGAAGGTAGAATTGTACCTTTGCCCCTTAACGGAAGATTTGATTTGTGTTTCTATACATCTCATGGGTTATATCAATGCAGAGCAACTGTTACAGACAGATATAAGGAAGACGGATTATTTGTATTACAGATAGAAATAACCTCTGAACTTAAGAAGTATCAAAGAAGACAATATTTTCGTCTGGAATGTACCTTGGATATTTTATATAAAATTTTGCCAAAGGAGGAAGTTCTTGAAGTTATTACAAATAAAGATAATATTCAGGAATTTTTACATAGCGGACTGGAGCATGGTGTAGCACTTGATATTAGTGGAGGAGGAATGCGTTTTACTTCAAAACAAAAGCATAATCTTGGAGATTGTATTATAATTGTTGTTAAGATAAAGAAGAACAATGATAATGTAATGTGTATATTGCCAGGAACTATAATAAGGACAGGTAGGATACACCACCGAGATGATGTGTTTGAGCATAGAGTAGAGTATAATAATTTGCAAGGAGCAGTTAGGGAAACACTTATAAAATTTATTTTTGAAGAAGAACGTCGAATGAGACAGAAGGAAAAAGGATAATGAAGAAAAAAATTTTAATTGTTGATGACTCTGCACTTATGAGAAGGGTTATATCTGATATAATAGAATCAGATGACAGATTCGAGGTAAAAGATTTTGCCCGTGATGGTGTGGAAGGTCTTGAACTTATTGAAAAAAATAAGGATTATTATGATGCGGTTATCTTAGACATTAACATGCCTAGAATGGATGGTCTTGAGGTTTTGGACAGATTACAAAAAAAGAATATTTCCGTTAAGATAGTTTTAGTAAGTACAATCGCTAAAGAGGGTGCAAAAGAAACTATTATTGCATTGGAAAAAGGAGTTTTTGATTTTGTCACTAAGCCCGAGAACTACTTCGAAGTTAAGAGTGAGAAGTTTAAGAATAAGCTTATCAATACTTTGGCATTAGCAACGGGAATTAAGAGTACGAATGAATCGTCAGGCATACAACTTAATGAAATACATGGAAAGACGAAATGTATTGGTAAAACACAAGGTGGAAATAAGCTTGTTGCGTTGGTGTGTTCTACTGGAGGTCCTAAGTCACTTAAAGAAGTGATACCTAAGATACCTGAAAATTTGGATGCACCTATGATAATGGTACAACATATGCCTAAGGGCTTTACGGCGTCGCTTGCAGCAAGGCTTAATGAAATTAGCAGTATCAGAGTTAAAGAAGCGCAGGATGGTGATGTGCTTGAGAAGGGTACTGTATATCTTGCACCTGGCGGACGACATATGAAGGTTGATTGTGATAAGAGTGGTGCTTATTGCATTAAACTGTCAGATGAACCGGCTGTAGGAGGACTCAGACCTTGTGGTGATCTTATGTATGAGTCTTTATGCGGAACCAAGTATTCAGAGATAGTTTGTGTTGTAATGACGGGAATGGGTGCTGATGGAACAAAAGGAATCGGTCAACTTTGCAAAACAAATAATGTGTATGTAATCACCCAGGATGAAGCAACCAGTGTGGTATATGGTATGCCAAGAGTTGTTGTGGAAGTCGGGTTATCAGATGAAATTGTACCATTAGACAAAATAGCAGATACTATAACTAAAAATGTGGGGGTGCTAAGCGATGGACGTTAGCCAGTATTTAGAGATATTTATTGATGAAACAAAAGAACATATTCAGAGCTTAAGTGATCAGCTTATGATTCTTGAAAAAGAGCCTGAAAATACAGATACAATAAATGAGATATTCAGAGCTGCACATTCGTTGAAAGGTATGGCAGGAACAATGGGCTTTACCAGAATGCAGAAACTTACACATCAGATGGAAAATGTATTTTCAGAAATTAGAACCGGAAAGATGAGCGTAGAAGCACAGCTTGTAGATGTATTATTCCAATGCCTTGATGCAATTGAAGAATATTTGTCTAATATTGAGCAGACCGCATCAGAAGGTGAAAATGATAATGAACCTATTTTGAATCAGCTACAAGCTATTTTAGATGGTGGTGGTTCACCGGCAGCACCAGCAGCTGCGGCAGCACCAACAGCTACAGCAGCACCGGCAGCTGATAATGGAAATAGAAAATATAAGGATTTTGTATATGCAGAATTTGAAAAAAATGCAGTCAATGAGGCACATAACAAGAACTTAAATGTTTTTGCTATTACGGTGCAGGTTGACGAGAGCTGTATTTTGAAAGCTGCCAGAGCTTTCCTTGTATTCAAATCATTAGAATCACATGGTGATATTATTAAATCTAATCCTTCTGTACAGGATATTGAAGATGAAAGATTTGATTTGGATTTCAGCATTTGTATTATTACAAGTGAATCTTATGAAAAAATTATTGGTGTTATTAAAAATGTATCAGAAATTAAAGATGCAGTAGGTGAGCCTGTTCCTGCATTTGCTGCTGTAACACAGGAGGTTGCTTCTTCGAAGACAGAGCAGAAGAAGGAAGCAGTGGCTGATAATAAAAAAGCACCGGATAAGAAACCAGCAGGCAAACCTGTTGTAAATAGATCTGTCAGAGTAGATATTGAAAAGTTAGACGTTCTTATGAATCTCGTTAGTGAGTTGATTATTGCAAAGAATGGTCTTATTTCAGTTAGTTCATCAGACAATGTGTCGTCACGTGGATTTACTGAACAGATTGAATATCTTGAAAGAGTAACAACAAATCTTCATGAATCAGTAATGAAGGTTCGTATGATGCCTATTGAGACAGTTACAAATAAGTTCCCTAGAATGATCAGAGAATTAGCTAAGAAGCTTGATAAAAAGATGGAACTTTATATGAGTGGTGAAGATACAGAGCTTGATAGAACTGTTATCGATGAGATTGGTGATCCACTTATGCATTTACTTAGAAATTCAGCTGACCATGGTCTTGAATCTAATGAGGTAAGAGCACAGAGAGGAAAGCCAGAGGTCGGAACTATTGAACTTAATGCTTACCAGGATGGTAACAATGTTGTTATCGAAGTTAAAGATGATGGTAATGGTATTGATGTTGAAAGTGTTAGAAACAAAGCTATTGAGAAAGGTAGCATAACAGAAGAGCAGGCTGAAACAATGTCAGATAAAGAGATAATAGATCTCTTGTTCAAACCAAGCTTTTCTACAGCAAAGAAGGTTTCAGATATTTCTGGTCGAGGTGTTGGACTTGATGTTGTTAAGACTAAGATTGAGACACTTGGTGGTGATATTGAAGTTAAGACAAAGCTCGGAGAAGGAAGTACATTTATAATCAGACTTCCACTTACACTTGCTATTATACAGGCACTTATGGTTGTTGTTGGAGATGAGAAATACGCTATAAGCCTTGGTAGTATTCAAACAATTGAAGATATACCTGTTACTGATATTAAGTATGTACAGTCAAAAGAAGTTATTAATCTTAGAGGAACAGTTATTCCTCTTATCAGACTTGATAGTGTTCTTGACGTTCCAAGAAATGAAGATTATGAAGCTCCTGACAGAATGCTTGTTATCGTTGTTAAGAAGGGAGATAAGCTTGCAGGTTTAATTATTGATGAGCTTATCGGACAGCAGGAAATTGTTATAAAATCATTAGGTAAGTATATTAATAACAATAACAAGGTTATTGGTGGTGCAACTATTCTTGGTGATGGTGAAGTTGCATTGATTCTTGATGCAAATGCATTATTATAATGGAGGTGGTTGCAATGGAAAATACAGTAGAAGTTATGGAAGAAAAGGTACAGTACATAGTAGTTAAGGCCGGCGTTGAGCAATATGGTATTGATGTTAAGTATGTTGATAATATTGTAAGAATACAGAAAATAACAAGAGTACCTAAATCATTGCCATACTATAAAGGAGTAATTAATCTTCGAGGCGAAATTATACCTATTATGAGTCTTAGAAAGAAATTCAATATTGAGGATGAAGAATATACAAGTAAGACAAGAATCATTATTCTTAAGCCTGAACAACAGGAGTTAATAGGTGTAATTGTTGATAGAGTAAATGAAGTTGTGAACTTTTCAGAGAGTGATATTGAAAAGCTTAGTATTGATAACAAAGATGAGTTAGCTAAGTATATTTCAGGAGTTGGAAAGAATAACGACAATGATACACTTGTATCAATATTAAATATTGAAAATCTTACTGCGGACGGCAGAGATGCACAAGCACAGTAGGGAGTTGATGTAAATGTCAAAAATTGATTTGAACGATATAAGTACAATGCAATATGATGTATTAAAGGAATTGGGCAATATTGGTGCGGGCAATGCTACAACAGCATTGTCCAAGCTGGTAAATGCTAAGATTGATATTGGAGTTCCTAATGTAAGATTGTGCGATTTTACAGAAATTTCAACCATTCTTGGCCCGGAGGAAGAAGTTGCTGCCGGAATTCTTTTGATGCTTAAAGGTGATGTTTCAGGTATGATGATGTTTGTACTTGAAACAGAAGTAGCAAGAAAGCTTATAGAAATGCTTGGTTTGCCGGCAAAGGATACAAATTTTGATGAAATGGAGCTTTCTGCTATTCAGGAAGTTGGAAATATTATTGCTGGAGCATATTTAGCATCTTTATCTAATATGACAGGACTTACCATAGATGTGTCAGTTCCTTTATTGCAGATAGATATGATAGGTGCTTTACTGTCAGTGCCGGCAATTGAATTTGGTAAAATAAGTGATAAGGTTCTTCTTATTGAAACAAAATTTGACGATGAGAAAAAACAGGATGTTACTGCTATACAAGGATACTATATATTGATTCCGGATGTTGATTCTTATTCAAAAATGTTAGATTCGTTAGGAATGTAGAATATAGGTGAATGATATATGTGTGAAACTATTAAGGTCGGGATGGCAGATTTGAACGTTTGTAAAGAGCCGGATCAGTTAATTACCTTGGGGCTAGGTTCTTGTGTAGGTATTGTTTTGTATGATACAAGTACAAAAATATCCGGTATGGTTCATGTAATGCTTCCTGATAGTACAAAGATAAAAAATAATGAAAATAAGGCAAAGTTTGCCGATACAGGAATACAGGAATTATTAAATAATATGTTGGAGCTTGGTGCTATGCGTTCTAAGATTGTTGCTAAAATTGCCGGAGGAGCACATATGTTTACTTTTGGTGCGTGTACAGGTGAGTTCATGCAGGTTGGCGAAAGAAACGTAGCAGCAGCTAAGGAAATATTAAATAGTTTGAAAATTGATATTTTGGCAGAGGATACAGGACTTAACTATGGTAGAACCATTGTGTTTGACTCGGTATCTGGTATGCTAAAGATTAAAGCCATAGGTCAGGAAGATAAGTATATATAATTAGCAGACAGGGTTTTTAAACTAGGAGGGAAATAATGAATAACAGGTCAAGATATGTTCCTGCTCTGATTATGTTGACAGCAGGATTTGTAACATGTATTTCAACAATAATACATAATTATACAACTGAAGAAATTCTTCTTATAACATCTGGTGTTATGGCTGTTTTTCTAATTGTGGGCTTTGTTGTCAGATTTATAATTGACAGATATATTATTATTGAAGAAACAGAGGATGATGAAGAGAAGGACAAAGAAAAAGAAGACAGTGAAGATGGCGAAGAAAAAGAAGATGATGATAAGAAATCAGAAAATACTGAGAAATAATTATAATATATTTTTAATGAAAGGTGGTGTAGAACTTGACTGAAGAACAAAAGAATAAGCTCTGGGAAGAGTATAGTAAAACAAGAAATAGTGATGTTAGAGAAAAGATAATAGTGGAGTATGCACCATTAGTAAAGCTTGTATCCGGAAGATTGAGTATGTACCTTGGATACAATGTAGAATATGAAGATTTGGTTAGTTACGGAATATTTGGATTGATTGATGCAATCGATAAGTTTGATTATGGAAAGGGAATAAAATTTGAAACCTATGCCAGTCTTAGAATTCGTGGAGCAATCCTTGACCAAATAAGAAAAATGGATTGGATTCCACGTTCGCTTAGACAGAAACAGAAAAAAATTGATACGGCAATGAGTAAAATTGAAACCGAAAAGGGAAGGGTAGCTACAGATGAAGAATTAGCACAGGAACTTGAAATTTCAATAGATGAATTGTTGAACTGGCAGGGGCAGGCAAAGATAACAAATGTTGTTTCTTTGGATGAATTTATTGAAGTAGGTGGAGAAAAGGGAATCGACGAAGGAAGAGGTTCTCATTTTGAAAAACCGGAAGATGTAGTTGAAAGAAATGAATTAAGAGATATGCTTGCAAAGTCTCTTGATTGTTTAACAGATAAAGAAAAAAAGGTTATACTTTTATATTATTATGAAGAATTGACGTTAAAGGAAATTAGCAGAGTTCTTGATGTGTCAGAGTCAAGAATTTCACAGTTACATACTAAGGCATTACAAAAAATGAAAGCATTTTTAGGGAAAAATGCTGGTATTTTGTCAATTTAGCAGGGAAGCGGAGGAGCATATATGTCAAATGCATATTTTCAGATTATAATGAATGATAAAGGGCTAAATGTAAAATTTTATCCTGAAACCGGTGAAGGAAGTCCTTTGAACGTAGATGAGGTTGTTAAGTATCTTGATAGGAACAAAATAACCGGATATAATCTAGTAGAACTCAACAGGGGTATTATGCAGAGTAAAACGGAGCCTGTTGAGGTTTTTGTATGTCCTGAAAAGAAGTATGTAATTAACGAATATATGCTTGTTACAACTGTTAAGGATGATATGTTTGCGATTGCAAGGTTTTATCCGCCATGTAATGAAGGGGCTAGAATGACTTATGATGAGATTGTTAAAGATTTAATTCATGCAGGTATTAAATATGGTATAGATGAAAAGGCTATAAAAGATTTTATTGCAAATCCAAGGTACTGTACTAACTATGTTGTTGCAAAAGGCAGATTACCTGTTCAGGGAACAGATGCGTCGATTGAGTATCATTTTAATACAGATAGAAGATTAAAACCTAAAAGAAGAGAAGATGGAACAGTAGATTTCCATCAGTTAGGCAATATAAGTCATATTAAACAAGGCGATGTATTGGCGACGCTCACACCAGCTAAACAAGGTAAAGATGGTGTTAACGTTAAGGCAGGAATAGTTAAGCCACGTTCTGTAGAAAGTAAAACTTTAAAATATGGTCTTAATATTACTTTGTCAGAAGATGGTCTTAAACTTATTTCGGATGTTAATGGTCATGCAATGCTTGAAGGAGATAAGGTCTTTGTATCTAATTTGTATGATGTACCGGGTGATGTAGATAATTCAACAGGTGATATCAAATATGAAGGTAATGTGCTTGTTCATGGTACGGTAAAGACAGGATTTAAGATAGAGGCGACAGGAGATGTTGAGGTTCTTGGTGCGGTGGAAGGTGCAATAATTAAAGCCGGAGGTCAGATTATATTACATCATGGAATGCAGGGAATGAGTCGTGGCGAATTAGAAGCAGGCGGCAATATTATTGTAAAGTTCGTAGAAAGTGCAACTGTGAAGTCAGGTGGATTTATAGAAGCTGATAGTATAATCCAGAGTAATGTTCATGCTAAGGGTGATATTATTATTGATGGAAGCAAGGGCTTCATTATAGGTGGAGCTGTTAGATCATCTACATTAGTTTCTGCCAAAACTATTGGTTCGCATATGGGTATCGCAACTACAATAGAAGTTGGAGTTGATCCAAGTCTTAAAGAAAAACTTGGAAAAAATGGTGAAACACTTAAAGGCCTTAATTCAAAGCTTCAGCAGTCAGCAGCAGTTGTTGAAATGTTTAAGAAGAAAAAGGAAGCAGGTAAGTTTGATAAATCTAAGCTTACTGTATATATAAAAGCAATAGAAGAATTCAAAACATTAACACAGGAAATAGAGCAGTTAAATAAAGAAAATGAAGAAATTCTAAATGAAATGGGGGCATATGAAGATGCTTGTGTTAAGGTGATCAGAGATATTTATCCTGGAGTAAGGGTTATTATTTCTGATGAACATTATGTGGTTAATAATGCCATAAGCCACTGTAAACTTAAAAAAGAGCAGGGAATGGTTAAGATTTTTCCATTATAGTAAAGGGTGATTAAATATGATAGTTAGACCAGGTGTTGTTCATGGTGTTATTCAGCGAAATGTAGATGTGAGCCAGGTAAAGCAAAATGAAGATATGAAGGGCTTGGTTGACCAGTCAAATATACAGACTGCTGAAAAAAAAGCTAATGAAATTAAACATGAGACTGTTGTGAAACAGGACAATGCAGATAAAAAACAGGATAAGTTTGATGCTAAAGAAAAAGGCAGTAATGAATATTATGGTAATGGTAATCAAAAAAGAAAAAGACAGGAAGAAGGAAAAGTAACATTAAAGGGAAAATCAGGTTTTGATGTGAAAATTTAGATATGACAGGAATAGAGATTTTTTTAATAATTGTCGGTATAGGTTTAGTCGTAGCGAGCTTTATAATTACCGAAAAAATAGAAGAAAATACATCAGGTGATGAGAAGGATACAAAATTTGCAGCTGTTACTGAGGAAATAATGAGACAACAGATAGACATTGCTGCACAGAATGTTGTGGATGAAACGGTTGAAAAGACAGAGGTTATGCTTGATAAGCTTTCAAGTGAGAAAATAATGGCTGTCAGCGAATATTCAGACACTGTTCTAAAGGAAATAAATAAGAATCATGATGAAGTTATGTTCTTATATAGTATGCTCAATGATAAGGAAAAGGAAATTAAGAATACTGTTAGGGATATTGAAAATGTTAAGAAAACAGTAAACGATATAAAGAAAGAAACTTTAATTCAATCCGAAGAAGCTGAGGTTGATGAATCAGTTGATACAGAAAATGAAATAGAAGAAGTAACAGAAATTAAAGAAAAAAATATTTTTAAAAGAGAAAAAAAGAAGGAACGCGAAAAGAAGCAAAAGCCTTTGGTAGAACCTCGAAAAAATAACAATAATGATAAGATCTTAGATATGTACAATAAAGGATTTTCAAATGTTGAGATTGCTAAAAAACTCGGGATTGGAATCGGAGAAGTAAGACTTGTAATTGACCTTTTTAAGAACAGGGCAGATAGGAATAGGTAAGCGGAGGAATATATGAAAAGTAAGAAGGATATAAAGCTTAAATATTATCTTAGAGGCTTGGGAACAGGAATTGTAATTACTACTTTAGTACTTACAATTTCTTTTAACGTTAGAAGTTGTACTGCAAAAGATAATAAGGAAGAAACAACTAAAGAGATTTCGGCTGATGAAAATACAACAAAGGAAACGACTGCGGACGAGAAGATGACTAAGGATACAACAAAGGATAAATCAACCGAAGAGAAGACAACGAAAGAAAAGACAACCAAAGAAAAAACAACTAAAGAAGAGACTACTGAAAAGCAAACGGAGGAAACTACAGAAGAACCTACAAGTAAAGAGAAACCGACAGAGGAGCCGACTACAGAAAATGCTGTAACGAATAAAAAGGTTATATTTACAATTAGTAGTGGTATGTCATCAGAGTTGGTGTCTGCTAATCTTGAGAGGGATGGTCTTGTGGATAGTGCAAATGAATTTAATAGGTATTTGTACCAGATGGGATATGAGAGAATACTTCGTGTCGGTACATATGAAATAGAAGTGGGTTCAAGCTATGAAGAGATAGCGCAGATTATTACGAATTAAAGAAAAAAATACTTGATTATAGTTTTTAGGTATGTTAGAATTATAAAGCTGTGTATTAGCAGCTAATAAATTATCACTCGTGTTTGAAATCGGAATGGTGCCCATGCTCGGGGTTTTCGGTAGAGGATTTCACGGGGAAGATTAACCAATGGAGGTATTAAAAATGAGCGTAATTTCAATGAAACAGTTACTCGAAGCAGGTGTGCATTTTGGACACCAGACAAGAAGATGGAACCCTAAGATGGCTCCATACATTTACACAGAAAGAAATGGTATTTATATCATCGACTTACAGAAGTCTGTAGGTAAGGTTGATGAAGCTTACAAGGCAGTGTCAGATATCGCTAAAGATGGTGGTACAATTCTTTTTGTTGGAACTAAGAAGCAGGCTCAGGATGCTATTAAGACAGAAGCTCAGAGATGTGGTATGTTCTATGTAAATGAAAGATGGTTAGGTGGTATGCTTACTAACTTCAAGACTATCAAGAGCAGAATTGCTAGATTAAAAGAAATCGAAACAATGGCTGAAGATGGAACATTTGATGTTCTTCCTAAGAAAGAAGTTATCGAAATTAAGAAAGAATGGGAAAAGCTTGAAAAGAACATTGGTGGTATTAAGGATATGACAAAACTTCCAGATGCTATTTTTGTAGTAGACCCTAAGAAAGAAAAGATTTGTATTCAGGAAGCACATACACTTGGTATTCCTCTTATCGGTATTGCTGATACTAACTGTGATCCGGAAGAACTTGATTATGTAATTCCGGGTAATGATGATGCTATCAGAGCAGTTAAACTTATTGTTGCTAAGATGGCTGATGCTGTTATCGAAGCTAATCAGGGTGAAGAAGCAGTTGTTGAAGCAGCTGAAGAAGTTGAAGAAACAGTAGAAGCATAATTCATATATTTAGGAGGTCAATGTAATGGAAATTACAGCAAAAATGGTAAAAGAACTCAGAGAAATGACCGGAGCAGGTGTTATGGCTTGTAAGAATGCACTTGTTGAAACAGATGGTGATTTTGATGCAGCTATTGAAATATTAAGAAAAAAAGGTGAAGCTACAGCAGTTAAGAAAGCTAGCAGAATTGCAGCAGAGGGAACAGTTTTAGCAGTTGTTAAGGAAGATAAGACAGCAGCTATCGTTGAAGTTAATTCTGAAACAGATTTCGTTGCTAAAAATGATAAGTTCAGAACTTTCGTTGCAGCAGTAGCTGATCACATTTTAGATTTAAATGTAAATACAGTAGAAGCTTTATTAGAAGAAAAATGGGATGACACTAAGACAGTTAAGGAAGAATTAGTTAGCCAGATTGCTACAATTGGAGAAAACATGTCTATAAGAAGATTTGTTAAGCTTAACTCAGATGGTGTTGTAGTTCCTTATATCCACGCAGGTGGTAGAATTGGTGTTTTGGTAGAAGCAGCAGCAGAAGCTAATGACAATGTTAAGGAAGCACTTAAGAACATTGCTATGCAGATTGCAGCTCTTAATCCAAAGTACACAAGCAGAAATGATATTTCAGCTGATGAACTTGCAAAATTAAGAGAAATCACTGTTGATAGTGCATTAAATGATACATTTACACTTCCAAAGCCAATTTTACAGAAGTTAATTGATAAGGCAGTAGCTGATAAGGTATGGAGTGATGAAGATATTGCTATTTACGAAGAGAAGAAGAGCAATATGAACTACTTACCAAACTTCCTTTCAAACGAAGCTAAGGCTTCATTAGCTGAGTTGGCATTAGCTGATAAGGCAGAAATCGCTGAAAACAAAATCTTTGCAGGTCTTGTTGAAGGTCGTGTATCTAAGCAGCTTAAGGAAATTTGTCTTCTTGACCAGACTTATGTTAAGGCAGAGGATGGAAAGCAGTCAGTATCTCAGTACATCGCACAGGTTGGCGGTATTGAAATTAAAGGATTTGTTCGTTACGAGACTGGTGAAGGTATCGAGAAGAAGAATGAAGACTTTGCTGCAGAAGTTGCAAAGCAGATGGCAGGAAACTAAGCGTTTAGCACAAGCGCTGCAAATATGAAGAAAAGGGGCTGTCGGAAAATAGATAGTCCATAACAGCGGAGGCTGTGATAAATCAAGTCACAGCCTCCGCTAATTTTCTGTAAAAAGAAAAAAAGTGGCTACCGACAACCACTTTCTCTCCGCTACATGTTATAATGTAACTA
>JAFQLS010000028.1 GCA_017396555.1 Lachnospiraceae bacterium
CTCAAGACATGTGACGATAAATCTGTAATTTTCTTCCGGATTATCACATAAATATTCATTTTTTTCTTTTTGAAGTTTTTCATCCATGTGATTATATAGCATCACCATTTCTTTGAATTTTTTATTTGATATTCCCGGACTGATACCACAAACTGTATAAATAAAGCAAACGACTAAACTGTCAATATCTTTTTCCACTTTTTTATCAATACTAATTCCGTTTTTTTGAGCCAGCTTCATAATCCAGGTTTCAATGATATGCGGAAGTAAAAAACCTTCCCCTTCATGATATCTTCCATTATCAATGTAGGCAATGAAATCCTCATACTCAAACCGTTTATTAACCACTTCACAGCCCATTAAATCAATGGCAATCATTGCAAGCAAAAGCCTATAGCTGTTATCGTATTCCGGCACTCTTATTTTTTCAAATTCCTTTTTTTCTTCTTGTGTTAATTCTCTTAATTCCATTTCATTCTCCTCATTTTTAGTTAATATTTGATATAAAATTATGGTGCTGCTATATTTGCCGGTAAAGTCCACCATGTTACCGGAGTACACGAAGGTATTAATCTAATAATTCTATATGTAACATAAAGTGCTGCAGCCGTTCCAACAACAGTGGTTACGCCTTCACACACTTCTTTCGAATTATTTTTTGATTTTGAGCTTTCCTTTTCCGGAACTGTAACCAATGCAGCACTTAGTTCTTTTTTCTTGCTTGTAGAAATATTATAATATATCATCCCAGGATCCAATGGATCTGTATAATATGTAATGATTCGTGTTGTGTCCGGAGGATAAGGTAACCTCAACTTATGAACCACAGATGAAAAAGTCATGCCCCTAACTGCAGTTTTGTATCCATATGTATTCATTGCATTTACATAACCAGTTAATTGACGTCGCCCACGTCCATATGACTTATCACTAAATGGCTTTATTTCATATACTTCTAACATTAATCCTGTATCTAGTACCATATCTGCAAATCCCCAAAATGAAATATTTCTTTTGACACCATATACTGGGTATTCTACATATGTGTTATATGTACTTAAAGAATAATATGCCTTAAAATAGATTTGTAATTGCTGGTGAGCAATCATCCCCTCATATGCTGTATAATATCCACTTGGATCAATATACATTGTAGGATTACCATAACAGTAAACATATCTATTCAAGCTAAGCGGTTCTGTAAGAACTCCATGAAACATATCCTTACTTACAAAACTACCTATGGACGGATTATAATATCTAGATTGCACAAAATATAACATTGTTTCGGAATCATATTGATAGCCTGCATACCCAATAACATTACATTTTCCAATATATTGATTTACATATGTAGAAAAACTTGGAACGCCATATTCATCATATGAATATTTTCCGACCACTTTCCCCTTTGCGTTGGTAATCTTAATAGGCGTTTTTTGTTCATCAAGAAAATAATATACTTTGTTATTTTCAACATAATTAAACTTTTCTTTCTCTAAACCAGACCAATCAATTAATCCATTACCACATGATACAGCACTTAACACATCTATCCCATATGAATATCTTACAATTTTATTATAATTTCCATAGGTAAACAAAACACTATTATAATCGGAAGTAATATCATTAACATAATAATTAACAACATAATTATCCATTTCATTTATAACAGTATCGCATATGCCTTCTAATTTTGCATTTAATTGATTTTGTAATTTTGAAGACAATTTTGCGAAATCATCTGGTAAACTTTGATATTGTCAATATTGGTTTACACTTTTTTCTCAAGAATGTTCGACCTTATGCTGCCTTCTGTTGTGAAGCATAGTACTGCTGTCGTTTAACCATCGGAGGTAATCCACCATTAGCAGAACAGATTCTTCGGTTATTCC
>JAFQLS010000029.1 GCA_017396555.1 Lachnospiraceae bacterium
ATGGCTGTGGTACTTCCAAGGTGGTTGTAATGGTAGATGTAGTAGTTATACGAGGTTTTGTCATCTATTATATCCTCTTGCGAAACCAAGCCCTGACCATATACATAGATAGTGTATGTAGTCTGTCCGCTTGTCTTGTCTGTTACATACTCTGCCAGTACCCTTGACAGTGTTCCACTTACATCCGTTACATATTCTGTTGTCGTCTCTGCCGTTTCTGTACTTATTCTTGTATTCTCGGCATTATACTTATAGGTTGCTCCTCCTGCTTCTGTCAGACGGTTTCTACAGTCGTATTTTAGTGTAGTTACTTCTCCTGCCACTACTCCCTGTAGCATATTTCCGTCTGCATCATAGGTTATTTCCTTGTCATTATAGCATATCAGGCGGTTGGCTGCATCATATTTCATCTCACAGTTTATGTTCTGAGTGATGGCTGTGCTGTTGCCTGTTCCTGCTATTCTTGTTACATTACCTGTTTCGTCATAAGTGTATTCATAATCGTTTATAACCTCGGCTTTTCCTTCTTTTATGCTAAGAATTAAGCCTGCCTTGTCGTAGGTTCTGTAAGTTTTGTTACTTGCTTCAAAATGACGTATTTAAAATCAAATATTTCGTTAATATAAGTTAAAAAAATATATCTAATTCTATTATGTAATACGTGTCTATACATGCCATATGTGACATACTAGAAAATATACGAAATCTGTTCAATATATGTCACATATGAACAGGCATATACACTTAGTTACTTAACTAAATTATTTATATTTCAAATAACTTTACACTAAAAAACAATATAAAATATAACATATTTCATATTCTACTTTTAAATATTTTATAATACCATTTGCTTTGTCTCTCTAACTCTTTATAGAACTCAGCACAAGTAACTTTTAAATTAATATTACTATATTGTTTATTGAATAATCTAATTTTATCTTTATATAATTCATATACATTTTTATAAAATTCTTCTTCTTTTGTTGCTTCGGTTTTTTCTCCCAAAACATATATTTCGACTTTACCATACCATTCTCTTAGATTATTAATAAGCATAAAACTGTCTTTTATGCCTTCTCTTAAACATGATAAACATCCTTTTATCTCAATTCCCTGAAAATCTCCATTTCTATGATAAATGAACATTTCCAAATAGTCATTATATAACCATTTTACATCATGTATATGTTGTAATCCTTGAATTCTTAATTTTTCTTCAATGTTTAGAGTTTTCACCTTACTTTCTCCAATTAATTTTTGATAACAATCTTCATATTCTATCGATATACCATTTAACAAAACAGTTATACTATAACTCTCCATTCCCATTTTCTTGATTTCCTCCTAATTTTTCGGAACTAAATTTAACGGATAATTCGTTATTCCTAATCTATCTGATTCAGCATATGAAATTATTTTATTTACTTTAATTGTTTTTAAATTCAAATCATGTGCCGCCTTCAAACGATGATGACCACCTTGTAACATATAATTTCCATTTCCTACATCATATACTACAATAGGTTCCTCAGAAGTGTTAAATTTACCATGCTCTGCATAATACTTTCTATGATAAGAAACACTTTCCGGAACAAAACCTCTACTAAAACATCATCCGCGGGATTATAACTTATTTTATTAATATCTATTCTTTTGGTTAACTTGATTTTTATTCTTTCATAAATAGATATACTGCTTTCAACTGCCCTTATGCACAATTTGAAATATAAACTGGAGAAAGTTTTGTATTTCATGACTATTCTCCAGTTTTTAAATTATTCAAAATCTAAATCAATTCTTAATACATCTATTTTTACTTGTTTACCGTCCAAGTACCCATAATCGTATAACTCTTCTTTATCTATTTCAAAATTGATTACAGACTTCAAAATTCCTCTATCAATATCCAATATTCCAAAAAGTGAATATTCGAAAGTTTGATTTTTCCTTTCTATGCTAAGCTTTTTTTCATCACACTGTGCAATTTCTAAATCATCATATAGTAATATCTCAACGATTGCCTCCTGCCCTATTTTTTTCATGATTCCACAATTAACAAATCCTGTGATACATACATCTCCGATTCTAACTGTAACTTCATCTTCGACAATATTTATTATTTCGCAATCATATTTCATGTGTATCACCCTTCTCTCTATTTAGGATTAATAACAGGTATATTTTCTCCATTCAACATCTTCCAAAATGATTTTCCACTCTCAGTATGGAATGTAGTAATATAACCCTCATTATTAGTACCAACAAAAGCAAACTTTGCATTGCCCTTGCTATTATTACCCATAAATTGAACATATCCGGTTCTTATTTCACCTTTGTATGCATATTCAACTTTATATCCATTTCGCATTACATCTTGTGCACCTTGCAAATATTCGTCTGCCGAATTAAATATTCCTTTAAACTCACCGCCATGCTTATCAAAATGTGATAATAATTTTTCCTCAGACGCAAAAGTTGCTTTGGTATTACTACCACTCTTCCCCCTACTAAATACATTTCCTATACTGCTTCTAGCATTGCTAATCGAATTGCTTAGGCTGCTCCTAAAGTTACCAACCGCACTTCCTAAACTGTCTCTTGCATTTCCAAAACCACTCTTAATCTTCCCGG